>QMZT01000008.1 GCA_003663325.1 Candidatus Aenigmatarchaeota archaeon
AAAATTACTCCACACAGTATGCGAAATTAAGAGAAGAGTTTGATAATTTTACTGCAAAGGATTGGAACAAAAACCTGTATTGGAGCTGGCTCTATGCTTTAAAGCCTTTATTAAAGGAATTTTTGAATGGATATCCAACCTTCATGCAGACAAAGGCATGGCAGGATAAAGAGCTAACAACCGCTCTGGCTTCGTGGACAGAGTTGAGGCATGATACCATTTTGTATGCGAAACAGAGCTATACTATGACTGAGAAGGGTATGCCGTATACCCCGCCAGAGAAACCCGTTGTCGGCTATGTTGAGCCGGTTCCAGAATTTTACAATAGATTATTAGCTTTAACGAGGATGACAAACAAGGGATTAGATGAAATGGGTGTTTTGGATAGCACGGCAAAATACAGATTGCAGAATCTGGAAAGAATTCTGGAAAGATTGGTTAATATATCAAAAAAGGAGCTGGAGAATGAGGAATTAACCCGGGATGATTATGATTTCATTAAAAACTTTGGAGAAGAACTGAATTCCGTAATTGAGGATGTAGATGATAAATCAAAAAAGACAACGATAATCGCAGATGTTCATACGGATATGAATACAAAAAAGGTTTTGGAGGAAGGTGTTGGCTATGTTAAGCTGATTGTCGTTGCATATAAGCTCCCGGATAACAGGATTTTGGTTGGAGCAGGTCCTGTTTTTAGTTATTATGAATTCAAGCATCCGATGAAAGACAGGCTTACAGATGAAAAATGGCGGGAAATGTTGAGAACAAATCCACCAAATGAGATGGAGTGGGTGAGGGATATTGAAGAATAAAAAAGATAAGAAAAAGACTTCACTTCGTTTCGTTCAAATTTTCCTAATGAAACTTCTTTTATCCCCAAAACATTAAGTGAACTGCTCACTTCAGAACAAAATATAAAAAGCAAAAACAGTATACAAATAAAGGTGAAATTATGAATAGTCTTGCTATTGCGCAGCTTATCTTATCAATTTTGATGCACAAAGAGTACAGCAAGACAGCGAGTATTAAATCTAAGAGGAATGAAAAACATGTTCATTTATTCGCATTGTCGCCTAAGAGTATGAAATCGAGCTATAGAAAATGAGTGGGAAAATGAAAAAGGAAACGCCAATGGCAAACTTTATTTTCCGCATAGCAACCATACTCATGAGAATACGAGGGCTTTTCCGTGATAAGAAAGGAGAAGTTTTGTTGACGGGGGCTAAAAGAGGAGATGTAATTTTGGATTATGGCTGCGGAATTGGATTTAATACAATACCTGCTGCGGAGATAGTGGGAAAAGAAGGGACAGTATATGCCTTGGATATTCATCCTTTAGCTATTAAGTCAGTGGAAAAGCAAATAAGGAAAAAAGGATTAAAAAATGTAAAAACAATTTTATCTGGCTTGAATACTGGATTGCCAGACGAATCTGTTGATATTGTTTTGTTGTATAATGTGCTTCCAATGGTCAAAAATCGCCCTGCTCTGATCAAAGAGCTGTATAGAGTGCTGAAACCCGGAGGAATACTCTCCGTAAAAAGTGGTTTGGTTGTGAATTTGTATTCAAGAGAGAAAATGGGAACAAAAGATTTAGAAAAACTCATGCTCGATAATGGTCCATTTAAATTGGAAAGGAGAATAGGGAAATTTCACATTTTCAAAAAGATTAAAGATGATGGTTCAACTTCAGATAATGGCGGATAAAAATATTTGATGGTGCATGGATTATGGAAATTGATGAATTAAACAAAAGAATAAAGGAATGTAGGAAGTGCAGGTTATCTGAAACCAGAATGAATGCTATCTGTGGAGAGGGAAATTTGAATGCCAAAATTATGTTAATTGCTCAGGCACCGGGAGAAAAAGAGGATAGAGAAGGAAGAATGTTTGTTGGTCCTTCAGGGAGAGTATTGAATGAATTGTTAAACTCGGCAGGAATCAAAAGGCGAGAAATTTACATGACAAATCTAATTAAATGTATGCTTCCAAAATACAGAAGGCCCAAGCAGGATGAAATTAAAGCCTGCAGTTATTACTTGAATGAAGAGATTAAATTAATAAATCCAAAGATATTGGTTCCTTTAGGTTATTATGCCACCTGCTATATTTTTCAAAAATATGGTATTCCATTACCTCCGAAAGAAGAATTTTCTTCAGTTTTTGGTAAGCTGTTTTTAGCAAAAGATAAAAAGATACTACCTCTGCCTCATCCCACAACTCTTCTTTATAATCCAGTATTTAAGCAAGATTTAATAAAGAGTTATAGAAAATTGCAGGTCTTACTTAGAGATTGTAAATGGTATCTGGTTTGTCCAATGAAGAGATTTTATGAGGAAGGAAAGTTAGATAAGAAGTGGATAGAATTGTATTGTAAGGGAGATTGGGAAAATTGTATTCGTTATCAGATGGAAGAAAAAGGCAAGATGCATCCAGATTGGATGCTTCCTGATGGAACCTTAGATGAAAGATTGCAGGAGGAGGTGAAAAAATGAAAAAAATTACTATTATTTATGATAACACAAGCGCAAGGTTTGATTTGCAGGCTGATTGGGGATTTTCTGCACTTGTAGAAGTTAAAGGGAAGAAGATTCTTTTTGATACAGGAGCGAATGGAAGGATTTTGCTTTCCAACATGGAAAAACTTAAAATCAATCCAGAAGAGATTGAAGATATTTTTGTCTCCCATCTTCACTGGGACCATACAGGTGGTTTATCATCCTTCCTTCAACTGAATAATAAAGTGAAACTCTGGATTCCTTCTTATTTTTCTGAAGCAAAGAATGCAAGAGAAGTTATTGAAGTGAAAAGACCTACAAAATTCTATGAAGGAATTTACTCTACTGGTGAACTTGAGGGAATAGAACAATCACTCTGCGTTGAGACAGAAAAAGGTATAGTGATCATAGCAGGATGCTCGCACCCAAGAATGGAGCATATCCTTAAGGTAGCTTCTCAATTTGGTAAAGTTTATGGTATTATAGGGGGTTTGCATGCAACTAAGCCTGAATCCTTAAAGGACTTGGATTTGATTTGCCCTACTCATTGCACTCAGTATAAATCAGAGATAAAATCCCTTTACCCTGAAAAATATATTGAGGGAGGGGCAGGAAGGATAATTGAGATTTAGTGGGATGAATCTCAAAAGTATTATTAAATTAATTGGAAATCAGTTTCACACACATAATAGTTAAGGTGTTTCAGCCTATGTATAAGCAGAACCACCAAAGTGGCTACTGAATGTAAGGAGGTAAAAGAAAATGAAGGGCGGAATGAAAAAAAGGTTGGCTCTGCTTAGCATTCTGCTGGTTGCAGGGTTGGCAATAGCCGGCATGGCAACAGCTTTTGGAGTAAGCAATTTGCTGAGGTTTGCAGGGAAGGAAGTTAGGGTAGTAGCAATGGGAGAGCAATTAAAAATATGTGAAAACGGTAAGGTTGTAAAAGAAATCCCGATGCCAGAAGGAGAATACAATTTTACTATAGAAGCGGGAGGACATAAACTGACACATAAGTTAGTGGTTCACAAAATGACTAAGGAAGAAATGGAGAAAATACAGGCAGAACACGAAAAGGAGATGGAAAAGTGGATCAAGATGGTCAATAAGCACAGCAGAATACAACAATTAACTAATGGAAAAGGCATACACTCTAAAGATGTAATCAGCGCAATAACAGGCAGTGAAGATGAAGTAATCCTAACGGTAAAAGTTGAGGGCAAATACTACAAGATTACAATAGACCTGAACAGCGAAACAGTGAAATCCATAGAGGAGCAAAGTTCCGCAGTGATAAGAAACTGTTACGGACCTAATGGACCAATAGATTGCAGTAAGTTGCCATTGCATGGACCACATGCACCAAAGTAAAGAATACAAACAATTTTTTATTTTCTTTTTATTCTTTAGGAGGGCGAAAAAGATGGAAGGTAAAAAAATTCACGGAAAAATGGTATTCATGGCAGCTTTATTTGTAGCTTCGGTATTCGTGCTTGGAATAAAATTGCTAAATCCCACTCCAGTCCAAATATTTATAGAAGGTCAGAATACTGCAATTACCCAAATTCCCGGATTTTTCACATTTTCGGATGTAATAATTCTAATAGGGGCATCAATCACCCTCGCTATTAGCGGGATGTATCTGCTATTCTTTGATTCGGTTGAAAAACCCGCTGGCGAATTGTTACTTGAGGAAAGAAAAAAGAGATGGGGACAGGTAGTAAAAACATTGAAAGAAGAGGAGCAGAAAATATACAAGGCAATAATTGAGGCTGGTGGAATCATAGAACAAAGCGAACTTCCAGAAAAAACGGGACTTTCGAAGGCAAGCATTAGCAGGGCTCTGGATTTGCTGGAAAGCAGAGGTTTGATTGAGAAAAGGAGAAGGGGAATGGGGAATGTTATTTTGTTGAAATAATTCGGTAAAAACCGAATATAATCGAAAGTATTTTAAAGAATTTTAAACTAATTGGTTTATGATGAAAACTAAAAACCGGAAACAAATTATAGTTTTGGTTGGGTGTATTTTGGGAGGTATTGTTACAGGCATTATAATAACCGCACACCATCTTGGAAAAACTGAAGGAAGAATTTTTCCTGTAGCTATTCTCATTATGGTGGTTGGTGCTTCAATTGCAGGCATAATCAAATATTTAGTTGACAAGCGCAAAGGAATAAATACAACTTCCAAACTTACACTCACAGTTAGTCTCTGTGTAATAGTTGGTTTGTTGATTGGTGTAGGTATTGGTTATCATTATTTCTTCAAACAAAATACGGTAAGTTACAAAGTTGAAAACTGCGAGGCAGAATTTCCAAAATTTAACGGACCTTTGGTAAGCTATGATGAGCAAAATAAAACTTTGAGTGCTGAAGTTTGGGTTAATTGCTGCGGAGTTGAGGTAAAGGTTGAGAAGGAAGGCTCAACTTATAAAATTTTAGAAAGGCAAGTTGGAGAACTTTGCAGATGCATGTGCAAAAGAAAGGTAACAATTTTTAATGTTTCTGAAGATGCAGAGGTCGTGTTTTCGGATAAGGATGGTAACTATTATACTTTATCTCCGAACTTAAAATTCTGCGGTTGGTCAACTTATGGGAAATGCGATAGCGATGAGGATTGTTTGGCAAGCGGTTGCTCAAAGCAGGTTTGTCAATCGAAGTTTGAAGGATCCATCATAACTACATGCGAATGGTTCGATTGTTACAATGCAAGGAAGTTTAATGTTGCCTGCAAGTGCGTTGAAGGAAGATGTCAATGGACAAGAGAACAATAAAACCCGTTTACGAGGAAAAATCTCATCGTCTACTTTTCCGAGTTACTTCAGGATTTATGCTGATGCAAGATTCCGATTTTTGAAATAAAGGAGGTTAAAATAATTGACAGAATTCCGTGGTATGTTGGTTGGGGATTGAGAGTTTGGTTCGGGAGAAAACTTTACTTCGCGATTCATCACGGCAAAAGCGTGGAAATTGAAAAGAAAAAGGGCTATTGGAGAAAAATAATTCTTTCAGTAAAAAATCCTGAAAAGTTCGCTAGAATAATTGAGAGGCTAAAACAAAAGGCAGGCCCTAGTTTCTGAAAAGATTTACAAAAAAACTTTCGAAATGTATAGAATGAGAGGAATTCCCTGCAAAAAGTCTTGGATTTGTATAATCCGAGAATAGGATTTTTCAGAAGTTCGTTGGCGAGGATAGGTTCGCTGTTCCTGCGCAAAAAACTTGGAACTAAAAAATGGAGAGAAATTTTGGTTGAGTATGAAGAATACAGGAAAAGAAGTTGAAAGAAAATCAATTTATTCCACTTTTAAATTTTTAGAAGATTTCTTTTATGGGAGAACGATATTTGTGCTTGGAATAAATTGGAAAGTAGAAGTTTAATTGAGAAAAGGAGAAAGGGGATGGGGATACAGTTTGCTGAAATAATTAGGTAAAAACCGAATATAATCAAAAGTATTTTAAAGAATTTTAAATTAATTGATTTATGGGAAGATGAAAAACAGAAAATTACTTTTTGGGTTTTTAGCAATTATTATGTTAGCTACTATATGTGGTGTCTGGTTTTCATTAGACAAGATTACCCGATGTGCTCTTATTTACGGAAAGAATATCTGCAATTTCTACGCTATGATGGATATTGCTAACAATAATCCTTCAATCTCAGATTTTGATAAAATGATGGATTTATGCATAGACATGAGTGATGTCCCTAAAAAAGATGGTTGTTTTGAATATGTCGCACAAACCATTGCTCCAATAGATATAAATAAAGCAAAAGAAGCCTGTGATGAAATTAAAGGATTTGATGGTGTAAAGAGTAGAGAAATTTGCTACAACAGAATATTACAAGCAATAGTTGAAAAGATCGTGTTTTACGAAAATGGTAGACAAGAAATTATAAACCTAAAATCCGAAAAAGGAAAAGGAATAGCGAGTTTACTTACTCGCAAACTTCATGAACTAAATCTACAAGCAACATGTGTTTTTAGCGAAGAAGATATTCGGGAAATAAAGCAAAAAGACAGAGTTATAGAGTTAATTTTCAAGAAACCCATAGATATTACAATTTCACAATGGATTGAGCCAGAAGAAAGATACCATATTCCGACAGATGAAAAGGGTTACAGAATTTTGGAGAATGTTAAAACTGCCATATTTATTTTGGAGGATAATCAAGAAAGAGGATTGGAAGCACATATTTTAATTGGTCATGGAGTTGAAGGAAGAACAGGTTACAGTTGCTGGGCAATAAATATCAAAAAAGAAGGAAAACCAGAATTAGATAAAAGTTGGATTGACGGGATAAACAGGCTAATAAAAACTGAATCTGAAGAGGAAAAACCTGAAATAACTTTAATCTCTGTCTATGACAACTATCAAGTAAATTCAGAACTTAAAACAGCCTGGGGCTTTGCTACTATAATAAAAACTCCTAAGGAGTTGATACTTTTTGATACTGGAGGAGACTCAAAAATTTTGCTTTCAAATATGAAAAAATTAGGTATCAACCTCACTTCAATCAAGAAGGTAGTTATTTCTCATATTCATAATGACCATTTAGGAGGATTGGAAGGTTTTTTAGAGAGAAACAGTAATGTGACTGTCTTTATTCCAAGTTCATTTCCTCAATCTATTAAAAATATGATAGTCGAAAATGGAGCAAAATTCGTAGAGATTTCAGCTCCAAGAAAAATTTCTGATTTTATTTACATAACTGGAGAACTTTATGGACCTCCGAAAGAGCAATCTCTGATTATTGATTCAAAAAAGGGATTAGTAATTATTACAGGCTGTGCTCATCCCGGAATTGTGAATATTGTAAAGAAAGCCAAAGAATTGATGAAAAGAGATAAAGTATATTTAGTTTTGGGAGGATTTCACCATCCTCCTCTATCTTGCGTTAAAGAACTTAAAGAATTGGGAGTAGAGAAGGTTGCACCATCTCATTGCACAGGTGATTTAGTAAGAGAGGCTTTCAGAAAGGAATATAAGGGAAATTTTATTGAGTATGGAGTGGGAAAAATTATTGAAATTAAGTAAAATAAGATGTACCAATTTGCACTTCGCCTAACGTATCAGATTAACCAAAGTCCCGAAGGGATTTGGGTGAGCGAGGGTTTAAGCGTAAGACCCGAGCAAAGCTTAATCTCCTGTTGCGCGAAGTTTCGCCGAGCCGAAAATTTAGAGCTTCTACCCGTCGCAACACACCATTTCCCGCAATGTTTTCGGGAAATTTTGCGAAGCTTTTTTAATTTTTAATTTCCCGATAATTTTTAAGTTTCGTATCTCTCTATCTCCCAATACCTCTTCGTCCTTACATACTCTCGCTCTGCTCGCATTATTTCCATTATTAGTTCATCTCCGCTCTTCATCTTTGCAAGTATGCGCTTTGCTGTAGCCACGCCAACCCCCCTACCAGCCATAGCTATTACCGCTTGCTTACCATAGGTTATCGTTAGGGTTGCAGACTCCAAAAGCTCGGTAAGCATTCTGTCTTCTTCTTTGTTTAGCTTTTTACCCCTGAGGTATTTCTCCAGCACCTTTACCTTCTCCTCCTCCCACGGCTTAACAATACCTATAAGTTTTGCCCCGCATTTTGGACACTTTATATCTTGCGGAACATCTCTTGCTATAACATGCTCTATATACCTTGCACAGTTAAAGCACACAAGCATTAGTTTTGTATCCATGATTCTTTTTTTAAATACATCAAAGATTTCACTTTCCATTGAGGGTGTAGTAACAAGTTCAAACCTAGCCTCTATACCAATGGTTGCTAGGGGTGATAAACCTTTTTTAACAAAAATTCCCATTTGCCCACATCTTATCTTTTTTATAATCTCCATCGCACCCTCAACATCCATCTTTTCTGTAAATATCTCATTCAATGTTTCCTTAAATGGTATGTCGCTCTGGTAAACATCAACCAGCTTCCTTATATAACCTTTCCCATAACTTGCATCCCTTTTTATTATTCCCATACGTTTTGCTACATGTGTAAAACGCCACATGAAAAGCTCTGAGTTCTTCATGTGCATCGCAAGCAACTGCTTTACTATGCTTAAATCAACACTTTTTAATACCTCTGCTACCATCTCCTCATTCCCCCTCTGCAGGCGCAAAATAATTCTGTAAGGGTCACTTTCCATTACCACTGAGCCAATCTTTGGTGTTAAAAGGAATGCTATGATCTTGCCAAGTGCCTCATTAACCATACTCCCATTGCAGGAATGTATAACCACATAATCCCCTTCCCCTTCAATATAAACAGCTTGCTCATCTGGAATAAAGCTATACTTTACCTGCCTTTTCATGATATCCAGCATACTATTAAAGGCGTGAATGTCTATGCTGTAATGCTCTTTCATATACCTGTACATATCTTCTTTATCTTTTTCCTCAGCAATCCATTTCCCAAGTAAGCGTCTTATTTTTCCCACCTCCATGGCAACATTAGCATGGACAGGTATAAGTTCGCCAATCCATGCAGGTATGCTCGCCTCCCTGCCAGTATATGGCTCTACCATAACGCTTTGCTCTCTAACATCCACCACCCTCCAAGCCTGTCCTTTAACTATAAACCTGGCGTTGGGAAGGCAATATATATTCACAAATTCCTCATCCAGTGTTGCAACTTCTTTGCCGCTTACTATATCCACAACCTTGTATGTTTTTGTATCTGGTATGGTGGAAAGGTTTTCGTAGTAGTATTTCCATAACCCACGCCTTGCTCTTATCCACGCTTCCTTTCCTTCCTCAAACATGCTTATAAGCCTTACCTCTCTCATAAAGCTGCATACATCCATAACCTCTTCAATTTTTATATCGTTGTAAGGATAGGCATGCTTAACTACATCCCACACCTTCCTAACGCTTAGCTTGGAATACTCCATAAGCAAGCCAGCTATTTGGTGCATAAGCACGTCCATAGCCTTTTTATATATTATTGTTGGCTCTAACATGTTTTTCTTCGCAAGCCCTGCTATTGCAGCTGATTCAAAACAATCATCGCCATGCTTTGTTATTATTACGCCTTTTGAAACCATCTCCACTTTGTGACCACTCCTTCCACTTCTCTGCAAAAATTTGGATACTTGGCGAGGGGAGAAGTATTGGATAACGAGATCAACGCTTCCAATATCTATACCCAATTCTAAGCTGGAAGTACATACTAACGCTTTAATTTTGCCCTCTTTAAAAAGCCTCTCCCCTGCCACCCTTACATCCCTTGATAAAGAGGAATGGTGCGTTTCTATAGGGAATTGGCTTAGCGTTCTTAAGCGCGCAGACAAAAACTCCGCCTGCTCTCTTGTATTTGTAAAAATCAGCACGGAGTTATGCCTAGCTACAAGTCTTTCGATAATCTCTACATCACTCTTACCATCGCTGGTAGAAATAACACTAACACATACCCTTTTCTTTTCGGTAACATCCACAATTACACAATCTTTATTGGGAGAAATAAATTTTGCTACCTCTTGCTTATCCCTTATAGTCGCTGAAATCCCTATAATCTGAAAATCCCCAGCAAGCATCTTAAGCCTTTCTAAGCCAATAGCCAACTGAGCACCTCTCTTATTGCCAACAAGCTCATGAACTTCATCAATTATTACCCATTTAACGTTTGCTAAATGTTTCCTCAATTGCTTACCCACAAGCATTGCTTGCAACGTTTCTGGCGTGATAATAAACATATCTGCAGGGTTTGCAGCTTGCATGCCTCTCTCATACCTACCCGTATCGCCATGCCTTACACTTACCTCAAACCCCAGGCGCTCTGACCACCATAATATGCGGGAAAGCATATCTCTATTAAGGCTTCTTAATGGTGTTATGTAAAGAATACTTATTGGTTTCAATCTTTCTCTTTCCCTTAAAAATCTGTCAAATACTGGCAATAGCACAGCCTCTGTCTTACCAACACCTGTTGGCGCAATGAGAAGTGTGTTGCGATTGCTAACTATATGCTCAAAACTTTCTATTTGTGCGAGGGTAGGCTTTTTGAACCCCCTCTCCTTCAACGCATTCCTTATTTCCCTTGAAAGGTTTCCCCATACCATAAAGAGATAATTAGAAAGAAGGAATAAATGCTATTTCCCTCTTTCCCCTACATATTTCTTTAGCTTGCTTATAAGCTTGGTTTCTGTTGGATCTACACCATTTAGAAGGCCCAAATATATGCTGGCGAAATCAAGAAGGTAAATAACGCTGAACATCTTCTCCACCAAATTCTTACCTTCTGCCTCTATCTCGATGATCCTGCCTCCGGCCCTTTTAATAACATTTTCTGTAAACTCTATCCTTTTCTTTAACTTTTCGTTTTCAAGCTCACCATCTCTTATAAAAATAACACAGAAATTCCTACCCATGCTTGCTCGCCAACCCAGAATTGAGTTGTGGTTCAACTCTGGCAATACCTCGCTAAAGGCTTGAATCTTTGAATTCTCGTTGAATTGTGTTTTTGCCCTGTAAGCGACCGCTGTATATGGGTGAAATGAATATATAACAGGTATCCTGCCCTTTACAGCTAGCGCTATTCTTTTTGCCTCATTCTCGCTGCTTCCCCTTGAGAAACCCAACCTTTTCTTTAAAGAAGAGAGCATATCTATTAGGGATTCAAAATCAACAGAAATCATTTTAGATTTTTCAGCAAGAACAAGCAAGGGGAACAAAAGATAAGGCAATGCAGAGCGGGGAGGCATACCTTCAGGTACTTTAACAAAACACTTTCCCCATTTTCTGCACAGTTCCTCCAAAATCCCGTTAGAACTTATGCCAACAAGCTCGATACCTCTTTCATATGCCTCATTAACGCATGATATCGTTTCCTCTGTATTACCCGAGTAGCTTATTGCTATAAGAAAATAATCCTTATCTATATATACAGGTAATTTGTAATCTCTCACCACTTCAACCCTTTTGTTTACTAAGCATCTAAATATATCACCACTGATAGCCGAGCCTCCCATCCCACAAACAGCTATACATTCCCTATCTATCCTGACCCCTTTAAGAGCTGTTCTTGCTATTCTTAACGCATTCTTGCTATGCTCAGGAATATTTTCAACAATATTATATATACCACTGTCCATTAAGAGCGTGTGCTCATCATCCAATATATTGGCTTTGCCTGCTCTACTATCTTGCATAATCTAATTTAAAATAGAACAAATAAAAATAAAGATGGTAAGAAATCTTGCTATTGCATCTGTATTCACCCTCTCCCTGCTCTTTGCTATGCTTCTCGCTGTGCTACTCACCGCTTTCTATGCCCTGGGTTACGTAAACTGGGTATTTCTCATCTCTGCCACCCTGATTATAAACTTCCTTATGTGGTTTCTCTCTCCATACATAGGCGATTTTACCAATCAAATCTTCTATAAAGCAAGGTTTATTGGTATAGAAGGGTTAAGAGATAAGAATAGAAATGTTGCAGAGCTTGTTGAAAAGATTTGTATGGAAAATAAAATAAAGATTCCCAAGATTGGATACATTGCTGATGATAACCCACAAGCCTTTACTTATGGTTCAACAAGAAACAATGCGAGGATAATATTTACTGAAGGTATTTTTACCTATCTTGATGAAGAAGAGATTAAGGCTGTATTTGCTCACGAGCTTGGGCATATCGTGCATAGAGATTTTATAGTAATGGCCATAGCATCCACTATTCTGCAATTGCTCTATGAGCTCTATTGGATACTTACAAGAAGCGCTAGTAGTAACAGGGGAAAAGGAAAGGGATATGTAGTTATTGTAGGTATAATTTCATACGTATTTTACATGATAGGAAGTTACATCCTTCTATACCTCTCGCGTGTAAGAGAATACTATGCTGATGAATTCTCTGCAAAGGCAACGGGCAATCCAAACACACTAGCTCATGCACTGGTAAAAATAGCTTATGGAATAATAGCTAAGCCAGATAAGCCAGAAGAGATGCGGTTAATGGCTTCAACGAGGGCAATGGGTATAACGGATTATAAGTTATCAAAGGGGCTTGGATTAATCTATGCGAATGCAAACATACATGGAAAGGATATAAATGAGTATATAAAGAGGGCATTGCTTTATGATCTTAAAAACCCGTGGGCATTCTTTATTGAGCTAGGTTCCACACACCCACTTACAGGAAAGAGGATAGAAAGGCTTTCAAGGCTTGCAAAACTAGCAGGAATAAGTCCATTCGTAGATTTCAGCATGGTGGAAAGTGGCATGGAAATAGATAGAAGCAGGCTCTATAAAGGCTTTATAAAGGATGTGATAGTAAAATATCTCCCCTTCATAACAATTTCTTTGCTTGGCATAGCCATATTTTTAGCTTTTATCCTGCTTCCGGCCCTATTTATACATCTTGCTGTATTTTGGCTAATTGGACTATTTATTGCTTTATTTGGGATATCGATAATGCTCCAAACCGCATATAAATATAAAGAGGGGCTGTTTGAGAAAAAGAATGTGCTCGAGCTTATGGCAGATATCTACGCCTCCCCTATAAAGGGCAGACCTGTTGAGTTGGAAGGCAAGATAATAGGTAGGGGGCAGGCTGGTTATATATTCTCCGAAGATATGATGCTTCAGGATAATACAGGACTTATCTACCTCAATTATGAAAGCTTGCTTCCGTTTCTTGGAAATCTTTTCTTTGCCTGGAAAAAGGTGGATAAGCTTGTGGGAAGGGAGGTAAAGGTTAAAGGATGGTTTATTAGGGGGATGCGACCATTATTGGAAATGAAAGAGCTTGAGCATAAAGAAGGTATTATAAAAGGGAGGGTAAGAGCTATAGGTATGTTGAGTGGAGGGATATTTCTAATCTTAGGGATAGCAATGCTTATCACTTTTCTATAATTTTATCATCACATAGTAAAAGCTCATATATTTAAACTACCTGAAAAACATTAATATATATGAGGCAATCTATATTGCTGATAATAACTTTTGCAGTATTTGTAACGCTTGTTTTGCCTGCTAACGTAAGTGCTCTTTTTGCGTACATTGATAAATATGAATATAAGATAAATGAGAGCATGATTATAAAGGTAAACAGCACATCAACAAGCAATATATCTGCTGAAATAACAGGCACACAGAATGCAAGCTTTGAAATACCTGGCAGTATAGGAATGATAGAGTACAGCTATTTGCTTTCCCTCCCTTCTGGTACATATACATTAACACTCAAGCAAGGTAGTGATTCAGTAAGCGTAGAATTTAAGATAGTTAAATCACGAAAATTTATGAAGGCAAGGCTTATAGGTGACGGTAATGTTATTTTTGTTGATACGAGTAATGAAATAACAGCTGGCAATGAGTTTGGAGGCAACTTTACAGAGCTTTTAACGCTCAGCAAATCAAAGAAGTTACACTATGGGGTGGTACAAAATCTTGATGGAAAGAACTACTCTTTTGTATTGGTGGATGAGAGCAGGCCAGGCATTTATGATTCGATATGGGTTGATGATGATAAGCTTTTCCTTCTTTACAATTCTAGTGAGGATAGTGCAGAGAAGGATATGGTGGAAACAAGGTATACAATAGGAGAGAAATTTTTAAAGAAATACGTATTTATTGATACAGAGGTAGAAAGTGGTAATAAGTTAATAATTACACCACTCTTGAATCGCACGTATTTTAGTAAAGGAGATATTGCACATTTCCTTGTGACAATTACCAATGAAAGCGCCCATTTCCTTCCAAATCAATCCTTTATCCTAAAAATTTTTGATGACAAGGCAAAGGAGGTGTACAATTATTCAAATAGCACAAATAATAATGGTTACTTTGTGGTTGATTACCAAATACCAGCAAACTCACCTACTGGGGCATTTTTTGTTACGCTTAACGACACACCTACAGAAGTCTTTGTTGTTGAGAGCTTCAAACTATTTGTAAAAATAACAGACCTAAATAATAACCCATCCTACACTTTTGCTCCTAAATCAAAAATAAAGATATGGGTTATAACCAAAGACTCAAATGATAACTTTTTCAACGCAACTACTCTTAGTGGTAAGATTTTTGAGCCGAAAGGAACAAGTGTGGTGCTCTCTTTCACACAGAGCGACACAGGCAGGTACTATGCGGAGTATAAAGCAATGGATAGCGGCAAGTATAAGGTTGTTGTAGAGGTCAGCGATGCCAGCGGGGATAAGCAAAAAATGGATGCCGCTTTTGAGGTACAGAAAATAAGCTTTATAGCAATGACTGTAAATCCGAAATATATAGATGAGGCTGAAGCAGGGCCAGAGGTAATAATGATAAATACTTTTGCTCCTGGTTCAAGTGTAACTATAGCTACATTCATAAGGGATATAACAAAACTGTCTGGCGAAGGTGGGCCATGTGCAGGAAATGCGTGTATGGATATAAATTGTAGCAACAAGTATTACAAGCTCAAAGTGTTTGATGATAAAAAGAATATGTATGATGTAAACTTTACTGTGATGAATATTAGTGCTCTATCTCAGATGTTTGGTAAAGAACCGCCAGAAGAGCCTGGGGTGGCTGGTCAATGCATTATACTTATATGGAATAACAATTCATGGATTAATACAACAGGCAACTATAAAGTTGATATAGAATTTAACCATCCTGTTTATGGCAAGCATTATGCTGGCGAGGCCTTTGGCATTCAATATCTTTATGCAACAGGCGGAATGGTTGATATGAAGGGTGATGAATTTACATTCATTGCTCCAAGCTCAACAGCAAGAATAAAGCTAAAGATAAGGGATCTCATAACAGATGAATACATACCTGATAATAATATAATAAATGTTGAGATAACAGAGATGCGTAAAGAATGGCCTGAGTTTAAAGACGCACTTGGTGAAATGCAAGGCTATAACAAATCAATGCTTAATGAATCTGTTAATGGAAGCGTTATAACATTCTTCACACCACCAGAAGAAGGTTTCTATATAGCGCGTATAAGGTTCAAGGTTAATCTTAGCAGCAAAGGTATAATTGCAGAAGGTACAGGTACTGTTTTCTTTGAGCTTAAGAAATACTTTATTTGGGCAGAGCCAAAGGTAAGCGGGGATATGAAGATAATAGGGCAAGGAAGCAATATAACGCTGCAAGTTTACGTAATGGATATAGATAAGGCTGTTAGATATGGTAAAATGACACCAGAATGTACAGGTTGCTCCGGTTATGTTGTAACGGTTGAAAGATTAAGGAATGACCAGATATTCAAGGAATTTAAGAAGGGTTTGGACTTTAATGTTACAGATGGTGTAATAATAAACTCTACAAGCGGGGCTGAGGTTAAGATAGTGCCTGTTGGTAAGGGTTTACCAAGTGGATGGTATTCTGTAGATTTATCTGTGTATGATCCAGCCACAAACAAAAAGTACTATGGTTGGGGTTGGTTTGAGATAAGAAACTTTTTTGCATATGCAGTGCCCGTTAAGCCAATAGAGGGCCAAGCAGGGAATTACAGCATTGTTAAAACTGAATCGCTCAGCTATCCTACCACCAGTAATGTTTTGCTTGGTGTTATTGCCTTTAAGCCAGGTGGTGAGTTCCAACCACCATTGATACTAAATGTAGAGTCTGTGTCTATAGAGAGCATACAGAACTTTGCTACATGGCCGCCACAGGTAGTGGAAGAGAATAAATATAAATATAATGGGTTTGTTAGTAATGCCAGACTGTTTGATGAATCTGGATTTGAGATACCTGGAACAAAGATAATTAACATAAGCTTTTACAATATGAAGAATGGCAATTATATGCTCAATTTGCTTGTTCAGGCAAGTGGTATGAAGGACATTGGTACGGGCATGCTTCAGTTCTCTAACTATAATCTTAAATGGAATCTTGTACCAGAGGATAAGCTTTACGAGTGGCCAATAATCTATAGTCCAAGCGAGAATATGACATTTGAGTTTAATGCAACAGAGTTTGACGGCAGTCCTCATAACCTTAGCAGTGTTGAGGTTAGTGAGCTGTTCGATGAGAACAAACACAGGCCTGTGAGGATGAAGGTCAACGAGAACTATACCTATTCTTGTGCGCTTAATTACTGCCAGCTTAACGTCAGCCTCAAGAACCTTAAAACAGGAGAGTATGGTATAAGGGTGTGTGTTAGAGATGCTGCTGGAGATGTGAGTTGTGTGCAGCACCTTCGGTTTGAGATAAGGAGCTTTATACTTGGTGTGCCAATGATATATGAATATTGGATGTGGCAGGAAAAAGACACCCCAGATAATACACTTTATGCAACGAAGAGCGGGGACAACTGCGATAACTCTGATTATTTAGCTATGGATGAATGCCCGCAATATAATAAAACTATTTGCATTTGGGGATGCCAGGTAAACATATCTTTGCCGTTTGAAGAAAAACTAGGCAAATATTACGGCGGTGTTTTCTGGATAGAAAAGGAATGGAGTGAGAAGGGCAAATGGAGAATGGGCAACCAAGGGCCTGTGGGCGTGTACGTTTATGTAGTATCAAACACAACCCATCTATGGATAAACACAAGCACAGACCCCAATAATGGCAATCTTGCAGGCTCTAAACCTCTTGCAATAGGGGATACATTTACACTCAATTCTCCTGGTGTAGAGAATTACGAATGGCTTGTCTATGCTGTTGCATTTGATGGTAATAACTCATTCAGGGTAAAGCATGCCAATGGTATTATATGTGGTGATACAGATGATAGTGGTGAGCAATTCAGGGTTGTGCCTCCTAAGGGGCATGCAAACTATTCAACATTCTATCACGGATATACACAATTAGTAAATAACAATCCAATATCATGGAGGCTTGGGCTTATTGATCATACCTCGCCTAACTATAACCCGAGGTTTGTATATATTTACCATAACACTACACACCTATGGATTGTAACCCTGCCAATCTCGGCAACCCCAAGCAACACTATTGTTAATTTCACTGATCCGAGTGTGAGCCATGGGCCCGTTCCAATTGGCAGCGTAATAGATGATGGCCATGGCGGAAAATGGAAGATTACGAGCATTACGAAAGAAACAATAAAGCTTTACGGCCAAAATGTACTTTCTTCTGGTATTTTTGTAGATACAAGCCTCTCAAAAAGCGGTAAGTTTGTATTCTTCCCACTGGAAGAAGGAAGGTTTGCAATGGAAGCCAAGCTTGGAGAAGGAGAGGGCAAGGGATTTGATTTAGATGGAGATGGATATTATAATGGGACCCTGTATATGCTCGTTATAGATAACGGTACAAGCTATAACACGATAGCATACAGCAAAGATTATAATTTCACAAATGCGAGCAGGATAGTTAGTGTTGGAAATGATCGCGATAAGAGAAGGATAGGATTAAAGGATACCCTTATATTATTAAGTATTGATCCTCGTGTCAACCGTGTGTTCTTCTATACAGATAGGTTCATGGGCGAGTGGCCGGAGCTTGGCGACTATAGGATTAATACCAACATAACCATACCAGTCATGGTTACGGATGCGAGCAATAATCCAATAAGCGCAAACGTGACTATAGGCTATATAAAATACAAATCTGCAACGGGTTCAGCTCCACCTAAACCCGTAAGTTATCCATGGAAAACAATAACGGGTGTTGATGAGTTAGAAATAAATACAACACAATATGGGTTTGGTACGGGCAATCTTGAGTTTGGTATAGTTGCAAAGAGAAATGGTGAGGAGGAGTTCATGGAGGAATGGAAATGGCCAAAGGCAACGGTAAGGGCGTTCCTAATCGATACACATACAGGCTATGGTAAGGTATTCAGCAATAAGTTAGTAAGCACAAAGCTATGGAGGTTTGCATGGGATACAGGCTTAGTTGTATTGCCGATCTACATAGCTAATACTTCAAACTATCCGATAATAAAGGGTGTGGTTGCGTTTGTTGGTGATGAGCAAATAGTTAATGATCCGCAAGCTGAGTGTAATTTTGTTATGCCAGCAGATGCAGACCCAAATGGAACCAACCTTACCTATAAAATAAAGGAGTTTGAAAACATGGGAGCCCTTTATTACATATATCTTAATAAAAACAATGTGAGCAAGGCTTGGATAAAGAAAGATGATTGCAACTTTACAGGCATTACTGCAAAGAGCGAAGGTGATCAGATAAATATAAGTATTCAAGGCAATCTTTTCATGCTATACCTGCTTAATGCAAGCGAAAATAGGATAAGCATTGGTCTTTTAAACTTCGAGCCAAGCAACTTTACTAACTCGTTGCCTATTAGGTATGAATCAAGGCTGGATGGCATTAGCCCAATATGGTATCTCATAAGTGCCAATATTTCTGGCAAAGTATATGATGTGGTGCTTATGAACTCAACAGCAAGCTACCCAATTTGTAACGTATGGATGAAGGGAGGGGAATGTGTCAAGGTTGCAGTTTTTGATTCAGATGGTAATATGAGTTCTTATGAGGCTTATGTTAAGGCTGGGGAGAGCATAGGCAATACAGGCTACTATCTTGCATCCATTGGACCTGAATCATGGGACGGTGTGATGCTTGGTAATGCAAGCGTGTTTGGTTCGTGGCTCCCCATAATATGGATACATGGTATGGCAGATAATGCTCCGGTATATATTGCAAAGCTTAATGAAAGCGAGATAGGCTTCGACCTCAACCTCGATGATGCTCTGAATATGACATTCTATATGCTTGCATACGATGACATGCCAGATGGGCAACAGAAACCAACACGTATAATAATAGATGATGATAACCAGTTTGTAGAGTTCGTTGATTGGTCAACTCCAGGAAATGAAACCTACTATGATATGTATGGGGATGAGAGTGGTGCAGGAGAGGTATACGGCAACATGCCAATGGGTATATGGCATGGATGGGTAGCATTTGGTGATTGGCAGAGCATAGCAGAATGGGAGAACAGACCGGAGTTTGAGCTTATACAATTTGATACAGCAAACAATAAGATAAGATTGATGAAGAACGTATGGCAGATTAAGGAAGGAAGGAATGCAACAATAATGGTCAAGGTTTATAATTTTGACCAAAGCCCAATAGCTGGGGCAACGGTTAGCATAGATAAAATGTACAGATTTGGCTTTACAGGGCCTAGTGAAATAAATGTAACGGCTGAGCTTAATTATCAAGCTGATAGTGTAAGTGACTCAGATGGATATTATATGATATATGATATGCAAACAAAAACAGGTCCGCTTAGTGCTGGAGATTATGTAATTAGCTTAAGGATTAACGCTTATGGTAATGAGGAAATAGAGGATGTATGGTTTAATGTTGGAGGAGGAAAGCCATGAAATTCCTAAAATTGGTGGTAGTGTTTGTATTCCTTATAGTTTTTTCGATTAATGTTCAGGCTTTGAGTGTTAGCTATACCCAAGCCAATGCAGACCCTGGAGAGGTAATGAAAGGCAAAACCTTTACTGTTACTGCTAGCGGTTGGAGTGGTAGTTGCACCACCGCAACGATAAGTTTTGCTGAATGTTCTGGTTGCTCTTTGCTTGGTGAAGATGAGCAAAAAAGTATATCTGGGCAAAGTAGTGTGAGTTGGACAACAGTAATAGCAAATCAGAAGATTGATACCCCGCAAAGGATAAGCGTTAGTGTGAGTGGTGGCTGCACCCTTCAGCAGGCATATACCTCAGACTTTTATGTAGTCTTGCCCCCCTCTTTGAGCGTAACTGTTACACCCACAAGCAAAAGTGTAAGTGTAGGAAGCACATTCAGCGTTAATGTAAATATTGTAAATAATGGGGAAACAACCGCAAAGAATGTAAATATTAATGTTTCATCTTCCGGCGTTAGCCTACAATCTGGATGTTCTGCGATAGCAAGCATAGAAGAAGGTGCTAATGCTGCGCAAAGCTGTGTATTGAAGGCAAATACTGCAGGTACGCATACCGTTACCTTTACCATAACATCAAGCAATGCCGATACTGTTACAAAAACAATAACGGTTACTGCAACATCTGGTGAAGAAGGCGAAGAAGAGATAGGTACTGGTGGCGGGGGAGGCGGAGCAGGCATTGGCGCATTTTCAGGAGTGCAAAAAAATGAAACAAAGACTAAAAGCAAAAGTAAAAGGTTCTCTTTTGCACCTCCGGGATTAGTCAATAATACAAAGCTTCTCTCTGCAATAGAAAAGGTTTTGGCAAAAGGAAGGCTTAGCGAGAGGGCGAAACAAAATTTAATGGATATAGCTAGCGTTATAAAATCAGATCTAGATACAAGCAGAGAGTTTGAATATGCGAATGGAAAATCAAAAATAAAAACAAAGATAAAGTATACAGGCAAAAAAAGAATTAAGAATTTCATGATTTACGAGACCATCCCAAAAACCTTTGCCAATAACGCAAGTGATGTTGTTGTTAGAGCTGAGGATGCAAAAATTGAGGTTGTTGAGCAAGACCCAAGCTGGCTTTTTGCATACAGCGAGGTTAATCCTGGAGATGAGCTGAGCATAGAGTACGAGGTTAGCGGTGAAAAAAGCTCAGATGTTATTGATGATATGAACACAGAGATATATGCAGAGAGCCTGGAAGAGCTTGCTGCTACCCCTGAGCCGGAAGAGAAAAAGAAGATATGTGAGCCTGGAGAAACAAGATGTTATGGTAAAGAGGTACAAAAGTGTAGCGATGATGGGACTAAATGGGAAACAATAGAAATCTGTGCCTATATTTGTGAGAACGGTGTGTGTAAGGCAAGAGAAGAAAAGGCTCCAAGCCAAGCTCCAGTAGCTATGCCTTACTTTCCAGCTATTATCGTTATAATAATTGTGATTGTTCTTGTTGTAGCAATTGTCAAAATCAGGAGAAGGTCTCAATAAAACCATTTTAATTTATTAACCTGTAATTCAAAAAAGATAATATGAAAAGAAAGGGGATCTCTCCGATTATAGCTGTTGTTTTACTTATTGGTTTATCTGTATCTCTTGCTGTATTAACCTCAAACTGGATTACTCATTGGGTGTCTACAAAAACAGAAACCACGGGGTCCAGATGCATAGCATTGACCAATTACAGGATAGACAGTGCAACATACGATAACACAACAGCCACACTCTCGCTTATAGTTACAAATCTTGGGAGCACCGGGCTGTATGGATTTAGTGTGCAAATGTATAACACTACAAATATAGTATACTATAATTATGATGATTCAAGAATATCTCTGAGCCCAGAAGGGATAAATGAAACCAATCCATTAACAGAGGCAAGATCTGTAATAATAAAGGTAAACCTCACAGACAATAGAAAGCTCGGGATGAGTGTCGATAAGGTAAGGGTGCTCAACAAGGCATGCCCACTGTATTATGCTGAAAGTAAAAATATAAATAGGATAGTATAAAATATAATATATGATATAATGAGGATGAAAGGTATATCCCCAATAATAGCAGTTATTATGCTTATAGCTTTTACAATGGTTGTTGCTGGTATACTTGCTTCTTGGGCAACCCAGTATGTTAAGGTAAAGTTAAGGGAGTGCACAAATGCAGGATTGTGGATAGAACGAGCCACATACCAAAGCGGGAATAATAAGCTGCTGCTTGTTATAACTAACACAGGAACTATCGATCTGCATGGCTTTACAGCTATATTAACATATGAAAACGGTACGGTGATAAAGATACCAAGCAACAAAACAATCGCGGGTAAGGAAACCGAAACCATTACGTTCGCAAACGTAAATGGTGATGGGCTGGAAATTGTTGATATTGTTTCAAAGGAGTGCTCGGTAAGAGATACAATACAGAGGGAATATATACAGGGACTTGGGGGTTAGTTTAATAAACCTTTTTATAATACTATTGATATGGAAATAAAATCATTGTTAAAAGAGGTAGAGAATAATATATGGGAGCTTGAGAAGGATAAAATAAAGGGTATGCGTGTACCTGTAAGGCTGTTTCTCTCCAAAAAACTTTTGGATATAGTTGAGGAAGGTGCTATAAGGCAAGCTGTTAATGTTTCAATGCTGCCTGGAATAGAGAAATATTCGATAGCTATGCCTGATATGCATTATGGTTATGGATTCCCTATTGGTGGTGTGGCGGCATTTGATATAAACCATGGCATAATATCACCTGGAGGGATAGGGTATGATATAAACTGTGGTGTGAGACTTTTAAGAACAAACCTCAGCGAGGATGATGTGAAAAATAAAATGAGGGAGATAGTTAATGCCATATTTAGGAATGTACCTTCTGGTGTAGGAAGTAAAGGTAGGATTGGAAAGATATCAAGCAGTGAGATGGACGAGGTGCTTGAGACAGGTGCCGAGTGGGCTGTAAAGAATGGATACGGCTGGAAGGAGGACTTAGAAAGGATAGAAGAAAACGGTAGGCTTAAAGATGCAAACAAGGAGTATGTTTCAGAAAAGGCAAAAAGGAGAGGATATGCCCAACTTGGAAGCCTTGGTGCAGGTAATCATTTTCTTGAAATACAAAAAGTAGAAAGAATATATGATGAAGGAGTCGCGCAAGCCTTTGGTATAAACGATGTAAATCAAATAACCATTATGATTCATACAGGTTCGAGGGGGCTTGGACATCAGGTGGCTAGTGATTATATAAGAGAAATGGAAAACAAGTTTAGAGGAAGTATGAGAGATTTGCCTGACAGGGAACTTATATACGCAGATTTTGGCTCTGAGCTTGGACAAAGATACCTAAAGGCTATGTATGCAGCTGCAAACTTTGCATTTGCAAACAGGCAAATGATAATGCATTGGGTAAGAGAGAGCTTCGCATCCGTGCTTAATAAAACTCCGGAAGAGCTCGGGATGGAGCTTATCTATGATGTTTGTCATAACATAGGGAAGGTAGAGGTGCATGATATAGCTGGTAAGAAAAAGAAGGTTATTGTTCATAGGAAGGGCGCAACACGCTCTTTCCCGCCAGGACATGAAAGTGTGCCTAAAATTTATAGGAAATTTGGCCAGCCCGTAATAATCCCAGGCTCGATGGGAACAGCGAGCTATTTGCTTGTTGGGACAAAAAGAGCTATGGATATAAGCTTTGGATCAACTGCTCATGGTGCTGGAAGGGTGCTATCAAGGGTTAGAGCGATAAAAAGCTTTAGAGGAGAGGGTATAAAGAGAAAGCTAGAAGATGAAGGCATAACATTGAGAGCCGCGTCATGGAGTGTTGTTGCTGAAGAGGCACCACAAGCCTATAAGGATATTGATGAGGTTGTTAGGGTTTCTCATGAAACTGGCATTGGGAGGCTTGTAGCTAAATTAAGGCCGATAGGTGTAGTAAAAGGATAATCTATGAAGATACTGTTTGATAAGAGGTGCATGGAATATTGGATGGAAGGGCATTACGAGAGCCCGCAAAGGGTAAAGATAGTATATAGTTATCTTAAAGAAAAGGGGTTTGCTTTTATAAAGCCAAAAATTGCTAATGAAAATGATCTGCTCCTTGTCCATGAAAAAGAGCTTATTGATAAAGTAAAAGCCAATACATTCTTTGATCCAGATACGCCAAACTTAGATAATATTTTTCGATATGCGTTGCTTGCATGCGGCTCAGCTATTGACGCCATGAGGCTTTGCAAAAAGGAATTTACATTTTCTCTCATGAGACCCCCTGGCCATCATGCATCTAAAACAAATGTTGGTGGTTTTTGCTATTTCAATAACATAGCTGTTTCTGTAGCAAAGGCTATAAAGGATGGAAATGCGAACAAGGTTGCTATACTTGATATAGATGCACATCATGGAAACGGAACGCAGGATATATTTTTAGGAAGCAAAGAAGTGCTTTACGTTTCGATACACCAAGCGTTTATATATCCAGGGACAGGAATGGAAAGCATTGGTAATTGCATAAATTATCCATTGCCAGCAGGAACAAAAGATAAAGCATATATAGCGACGCTTTCTAAGGCCTTGGATAAAATAAAAAAATTTGAGCCCGATATGCTGGCGTTATCCCTAGGCTTCGATACCTTTATGGAGGACCCTCTCACAGGCTTTATGTTAACGAGTGATGCATACAGGAAGATTGGCAAAATAATAGCATCTCTCAGTATAAATACATTTGCGGTTTTGGAAGGTGGCTATAGTAAAAAGATGGATATCTGCGTGTACAATTTTCTTGAAGGTATGGAAGGGGGTTAAAATCAGCAACGCTTTTTAACAATAAGGATTTATTATACTTACATCAATCTAAAGAAATTATGAATAAAACTTACAAGTATGGCAAGTATGGGATGGTTGGCCTATCAAAACCTATGATAGAATTATATGATACCATATATAAAGTAGCATGTACAGATGCAACAGTTCTTATAAGAGGTGAAAGAGGAACTGGAAAAGAGTTGGTAGCAAAGGCAATTCATAAAACTAGTAAAAGAAGCAATAAGCCATATGTAATTGTTAATTGTGCTGCCATACCAAAAGACTTATTAGAAAGTGAGCTTTTTGGACACGAGAAGGGATCTTTTACTAATGCGTATCAAAGAAGATTGGGGAAATTTGAAACAGCTAACTCTGGTACATTATTCTTGGATGAGATTGCGGATCTATCCCCAGAGCTTCAACCAAAAATACTTCGGGCAATAGAGTACAAAAGCTTTGAAAGGATAGGGGGAAATGAAATGATACACTCTGATGTTAGGGTTATAGCTGCAACAAGCAAGGATTTGGAGAAACTTGTAGAAGAGGACAAGTTTAGGCCAGAATTATATGATAGATTGAATGTAATTCCTATATATATACCACCACTCAGAGATCGGAAAGATGATATACCACTTTTAATAGAGTATTTTATGAAAGCTCTGGGTTCTAGCAAAAAAATAAAGGGCGATGTACTAAAACAATTTCTCCTTTATGACTGGCCAGGCAATGTAAGAGAATTAAAATGTGTGGTAGAAAGACTGGTTATAATGAGCGAAGGTGACGAGATAACGTTGTATGATGTGGAAAAATATTGGAAGAAATGCGACTATACTTGTGATAATAGTACGCATACAAATCACCTTGAGGATGAAATGAAGTGTATGTTTTTGCCACAAACCATAGCTAAAATAGCAAACTGCAAATTAGAATCTATTTTAAAGATAGGGAGAAAGAAATGGCCTGAAATCAAGTATTACGTTAGTGGAGATGGGCTGCATTTAATACATATAGATGATGCAATAGAATTTTTTAAAGCTACCGATAAGCCAGAAATGGCTGAGAGGCTAAGAAGGTATAGAGAAGAAATATGAAGGAAGACTGTTAAGTTAAGCCAATAAAACAATTACACAGCATAGCAAAACCAACCCTGGTCCTCCAATCTTTTTTATTGCTCTATACCAATTTCTTTCTTCAAACGCTTGCATTCATACCCAAACATTCCGCACGTGCAAATGGAAAGCTCTTACAAATGGTTTTATAGCAAGGCATGCAAGCCTTGCTCCTATGGCTTTTTATTCCCCGGAAAAAATATTTAAGCAAAGCAAAGAGGTATAATTGGTGGAAAGCTTTTCCTTTCATATTGAGCTGTAAGCTTAAAATAGCCTATATGGCTCACCTTTCCACCATTCCTATCTTAACGGTTCTCCAAATGTTTGACAAAAGCTTATAAATATTAATGGAGGAATATAAATGGTATGAACAGGGAATATGAGATTGTGGGTGATGAAGAATATTTTAGGGATAATAGATTAATGGAGGAATTAGGTGGAGATAGTCCAAGGAACAGGGTTTTGGATTGTCTTCTTATAAATTATGGCAGGCCTGTGGATTACGAAAAGATCTCTATAGCGGCTAACATGAAACCAGAGGCTGTTAGGGAGGTTATAGAAGAGTTAAAGGGTGAAGGTATGGTGGTGGAGAAAGAAGGAAGCTATATGCTAAATCCAGACCACTCTGAGGTTCTAAGATTATTGGAGATTGAAGCAGGTGTTATGTTTGAAAATATAAGAAAGGCAAGAAAATATTACACATAACTAAATTCTTTTTTACTGAATTCCTTTTCTAACTCCTTCACACGCTCAAGCAAATAACGCTCTTTTTTATATGGATGACGTTTAAGATACCTCTCAAGGTATCGTTCAAGTTTATCGAGATGTGCAGGATTTATGGATACTGAAAGATCATAAATATGGGGATTGGCAAGATCTGCACCTCTGGGCCATAAAAGCAAATCCTCCTTTTTAATTAACCTCTTTATACCCTCTATTATCACATCCCTGCCATACCCACTTTTTTACAAATAGTTTCTACATGCATTGTTCTATGTCCAACAGAACCACCGCCACTTCTTCTCAAAAGAACCCTTGCGATAGAAAAATAAACATCTCGCTACTCAACATCTTTATACTTCCATATCTTTTCATATTTTAAGAATAGATGCAAATTTTAAGTTACTTCATTTCTCTTATGATTCTTTCTACCTCCTCCCTTGTTACGAAGCTAGACCTTAAGGGATTGTATATCTCTATGAGCTCTTTAAGCTCATTAATATCGCTTTTTGTTGCAAATGCCTTTATCTCTTTCAATATTGCCTTTATTGTCTTTTGAAGCTCATGCACCGCTTTTTCAACATCCTCCATTCTTTTCGCAACCTCTTTATTCTCTTTTTCAAACTTTTCAACATCACTCTGCACAGTTCTTTCTAGCGTGCTTAGCCTCATTTCCACGGCTTTCATTCTTTCCTCTATGAACCTCATTCTGCGTGTGCCATCATTCATACCCCTTACAAGTTCATTAACTATTTGCGATGTTCTATCTTCCGGCTGTTTGCCAAATACGACCATATTATTATTTTAACCCCCGACCATATATATTAAATTAATGAACGGGAAAGAAGCTTGCAAGTATGAGTATGATGAAAATACGGGCAGGTTGAGGATAAACTGTTTAGGATGCATGTATGGTGCAAGCATAGAAGATAACGAAGCCTGTATGAGCAGGGTTATAGATCTTATACTTTCTCTTAAAAATGTAAGCTCTGTGGTGCTTGCTAAGGAAAGGGAATATGAATACAGTGGAAAGCAAGTAGAAATGCTTGTTGAGATTGCAAATGTAATTAATGAAATTATTGAGGACAGATTAATATCGTATAGCAACCTTGGACCGGATGAGTGCCTGAGATGTTATCCTGATTTGCCATCAAGATTGCAGTATATAGTTATAAATTTGATGAGAAGGGATCCCATAGGGGCTTATGTTGAGATTACAAGAGAAATAAGAAAGATAAATATAAGGATGGAAAAGCATCCTGCATGCTATAAATGCCTAAAACGTTATAAAAATGAAATACTGGAGATCTTGAGGATAAAGCTGGAAAAAACAAGATTAATACAGTTAGCAAAACCGCATTTGTCAGGCTATCATATTGGGGATAGGAGTTTATACAGACATATATTCATGCCTGCCATAAGACCAAATTTTATGCTTACACGTTTTATGGTGACCCCGCCTGAGAATGCCATATTTATAGAGAGGTACAGTGTAGGTGATGTGAACGTGGAAATATACAAAATGAAACATTCTGCAGAGTATTTTTATTATGCAATACCACCTGAATTTACGCTTGATGAGGAAAAGTATTCAGTGTTGGATGCCGCTAGAAGATACATGGCTGCACACCAACCAAAAACGCCGGAGTTTGTGAGATCGGAACGTGTAAGAGAGATGTTCTTTAACATAGGAAGGGATATGATAAGGGATGTTGCTAAACAAATGAACGCTACGCTTACAACAAAAGATATAGAACAGCTTGCAACCATACTTACAAGATATACAGCGGGGCTTGGTGTGCTTGAGGTATTGCTTATGGATAATAATGTACAAGACATATATGTAAACTCGCCCGTTGAATTGCAACCCATAATGATATTCCATTCTAACTATGAGGAATGTAAAACAAATTTGATGCCTACGCATGAGGATGCAGAGTCTTGGGCAACAAGACTAAGAATACAATCTGGAAGGCCGTTAGATGAGTCTAACCCTGTGCTGGATACAGAGATAGAGATCCCTGGTGGAAGGGCGAGGTTTGCTGTCGTGACCAGAACGCTATCTCCTTATGGTTTAGGCTTTGCCATAAGAAGACATAGAGACATGCCATGGACACTCCCATTATTTTTAAAAGCAAAAATGATGAGCCCACTTGCTGCAGGCCTCTTGAGTTTTCTTGCTGATGGGGCTGTAAGTATGCTTATTGCTGGTGGCAGAGGAGCAGGCAAAACATCCTTGCTCAGTGCTGTAATACTCGAATTGCTTCCAAAAACAAGAATAGTTACAATAGAGGACACATTGGAACTTCCAATAACCCATTTTAAATCCCTCGACTACAATATAGAGAGCTTAAAATCAAGAAGTGTTATAACCATGATAGAAACGGAAATGCCTGCTGATGAAGCGCTAAGGACAGCACTAAGGCTGGGTGACTCTGCATTGATAATTGGTGAGGTTAGAAGCACTGAGGCAAGGGCATTGTATGAAGCTATGAGAATAGGAGCGCTAAGCAATTTGGTCGCAGGCACAATACACGGAGAAAGTGCCTATGGTGTTTATGACAGGGTTGTGAATGATCTAGGCGTGCCAAAAACAAGTTTTAAGGCTACAGATATTGTGGTGATAGCAAAAACATTAAGGAGTGCTGATGGGCTTCATCGCTTTAGGAGACTTGTAGAGGTGACAGAGATAAGAAAGCATTGGGACGAGGATCCATTAAGAGAAGGCGGCTTCGTTAATTTGATGGAGTATTCTGGCAAAGAGGATCAAATAAAGCCTACAGACACATTTACAAATGGGGAGTCGGAGATACTCAATAGAATAGCAAGCTATGTCAGGGAATGGAGTGGTAATTGGCAAGCAGTATGGGAAAATATAAACCTTAGGGGCAATATAAAGAAAACAATTGTTGAGTATGCAGATAAGCTAGGGAAACCAGAGCTTATGGAGGCAAAGTGGAATGTTAGGTCCAACGTAGAATTTCATTTAATAGCAGAGAGGTTGAAAAATGAAAATGGTTATGCTGATCCAAAGGAAATATATAATGAATGGCTTAAGTGGTTTAAAGATGCTATAAGAGCGGTATGAAAAGGATAGTGTTTAGCCTGGCTATGGTAGTTTGTTTATTCTTTTCCGTCTCTGCTATACGGCCAGATAAAAATACTGTTATGGAAATAAGGCTTTATTTGAATAATACGAACGCAACGATTTATGTACCATCCAAGCCACCTTTTGTGTCCAGAGCGAATGCCTTATCGTACAGAAGCTTTACCAAGGATGATCTTTCACACCTCTATGTAATTTCTTATGAAGATGATGCACTTTTAGGGCTTATCTTCTCTTCTGATAACTTTGTCAATATTCAGGTAAATAAAAACCCCACCAGCTACGTGATCTCTATGAAACTTAACCTAACAGGCTCTCAAGTATTTCTTCCATTTACAAAAGCTGAGCAGAAGCAAATAGAAAAAAGGATGCGCAGCGTGGAGGATAAAACATTTTTAGAGACAAATAAGCCGTCATTTGCCTTTCCATTGAAGAAAAATCAAGAAATAATGATATATCTTGCTTATCAAAACATAAACTTTACAAGTAACCTAACATCTATGGGCATAGGCTATCATAGACTTGTGATAGATAATTTGGGCGTAGTAAATAATAAATTGTTGATTGGAATAAGAAGGATTTAATTAATGGCTAAACAAATACTAATTATATGGGGAATGTTGAGAATAATAGACAGGATTATGAAAGCCTCATACTTTCTAGGGACTATAAAATTTATAGAAAGGAAAGGAGAAAAAGGCTTTCGTGGTATGAATCACTAGCCTTATTTTGTGGAAGAATATTGGATGTTAGCCCAGATAAAGGCACAGAGAAGGAGCTGAATGCCGCTATAAATTTCACAGGCATGAGCATAAAACCAAAGGATGTTATGGCACTGGTTGTTCTTACATTCATATTTTTCTCCATGCTCAGCGCTATTATTTTTTCCTTGACATTTTCAATAAGCCTTGCTTTGCTTTTTTTGATGTTGGGCATAGGCATGGGTTACTACTTTCTTAAGTATCCCGTAAATCTACTCAAAAGCTACAGGATAAAGGCAAGCTCTGAGGTTGTGCTCGCTGTGCTTTATATGGTAGTGTCTATGCGCGTAAGTCCTAATTTAGAACGTGCATTGAGATTTGCTGCATCTAATATCTCTGGCCCGTTAGCGTGGGATATGAGGCGCATGCTTTGGGATATAGAAATGGGAAAATACTACTCAGCTAACGATGCCCTTACAGATTACATAGCTAAATGGAAACCAGAGAATGAGGAATTTGCAGAGGCACTGAGATTAATAAGGGACTCGCAGTATGAAACACCGGAAAGTGCAGAAAAAACCCTAAACGAAGCTTTGAATGTTATATTAGATGGGACAAAGACCAGAATGAAACACTATGCTCAAGAACTAAGGACGCCTGTTATGGTTATTCACATGATGGGGATAATGTTGCCCGTACTAGGGAGTATAATTGCTCCAATGGCTGCAATATTTCTTGCTGATATAGCAAGACCAGAATATTTTATAATAAGTTACAATGTGATACTGCCTGTTAGCGTTATGTGGTTCATAAATACTACACTAAAGAAAAGACCAACTACATTTTCTGAAGTAGATATTTCTGCACATCCTGAGCTACCGCCCGAGAACACATTTTCTTTAACTCTGGGCAAAAAGAGAATTTTTATACCTTCCTTGCCACTTTCCCTACTCATTACCTTTCTTATATTGCTATTTCCTATTTACTATTTCTCCTCCCATCCTGCTATGCTATTTTCTGCTGAGAAAGGAACAAACATACTTACTCTTTCATTATCGTTACTCATAACATTGGGGATAGGATTTGGCATCGGGTGTTACTTTTTACTCTCAACGTTCCAAAGGATCAAAATACAGAGAAGTGTGCAAGAAACAGAAAGTGAGTTCGAGCTTGCGTTGTTTCAGTTAGGTAATAGGATATCTGCAGGCACTCCTACAGAGCTTGCCCTTGAGAAATCTATAAATGATATAAAGGACTTGAATATAGCTGGCCTGTTCTCAAGAACGTTAAAAAATATAAGGAGTCTGGGTATGACGTTTGGTGAGGCTTTGTTTGATCCAAAATATGGCGCTATTAATTATTATCCAAGTATGATGATAAGGAATATAATGTACATGATTGTTGATATAACAAAACAAGGATTTAGATATGCTGCTGATGCCATGCTTACCATATCGCGCTACCTAAGAACGATAAGAGAAACGCAAGAATACATAAGGGATATGCTTTCCGAGTCCGTTTCTTCAATGACATTTCAGGCATACTTCCTTACCCCAATGGTAACGGGCTTGATAGTATCTTTATCCCATGTAATAATAACAATCCTTACTATACTCACACAAAAAATAAAATCGATGAGTGGTTACGCTTCAATTAGCGAGGTTGGTATGCTTGGAATAACAGGAAATGCTCTACCAATCTCTCCACAGCTATTTCAACTCATAGCTGGTATATACCTTATTGAAATAATTATAGTTCTTGCCTTTTTTGTAACAAAAATAACAGAAGGTGAAAATAAGACATATCAATGGTACCTGGCAGGTAAAATGCTCTTAGTAGCGTTAGTAATGTACATGCTTATAACATTGCTTTCGACAAGTTTATTTGGCGGTATAATAGAACAAGCAGTTAAAAACATGATAGGCGGAAAAATATTATAAATATTTGCTCTTCATACAAATAATATGGTCATGGCCGCAGTGGTGTAGCTTGGTTAGCATGGGGGCCTGTGGAGCCCTCGGCCCGAGTTCAAATCTCGGCTGCGGCCCGCCTTATTTTGTTCAAGACAGGATTATAAAATTGGGTTAACAAATTTCACATGTCTACCCGTTAGGCGATCCCATAAGGGAGTAACCTCTCTATCTGGGATACCACACATATCTGCAGCCATTCCCAAGTGCTTCAGAGAATATAATTTTAAATTTATATTATCCTTTAACATATTAACATTAATATCGCATTAGTGAGATTTATGATGAGATATGATCCTCATAAAGTAGAAGAGGAGATTTTAGAGTTTTGGGAAAAGAATAAAATACCAGAGGAAATAGTTAAGTTCGATCCAAAAAAGAAAAAATTTTATTTACTTGATGGACCACCGTATGTTAATGGAGTCCCTCACGTTGGTCACGTTAAGACTACAACAACAAAGGATATAATAAGCAAGCTTAAGACTATGCAGGGTTATGCTGTATGGTACCAGCCTGGTTTTGATACACACGGCTTACCAATAGAAAATGTTGTTGAAAAAAAGCTCGGGATAAAATCTAAGAAAGATATAGAAAGGCATGTAGGTGTTGAAAGGTTCATGGAAGAATGCAAGAAGCTTGCGGAAGGAAATGAAAAGGTATGGCTAAGGATATACAAAAGATTGGGGGCATGGAGAGGTTGGCTTAAGCCGTACATGACATTTAAGCGTTACTATCTGGAATCTGCATGGTGGACGATTAAAAGGGTTTACGAAAACGGTATGCTTGTGCTAGGTGAAAAGCCTGTCTTTTGGTGCCCGCACTGTGAAACAACCCTTGCTGGTTATGAGGTTACAGACAGCTATGCCGAGGTTGAGGATTATTCCATATACGTTAAATTCCCAATAGAAGGAAGAAAGAATGAGTATATACTCATATGGACCACAACACCATGGACATTGCCAGCAAATGTTGCAATAGCTGTACATCCTGAAGAGAGCTATGTTAAAGTAAGGGTTGGAAAGGACATACTTATAATGGCTGAAAAGAGATTGGAAAGTGTAGTAAATGAGACCAAAATAGAGGAATATGAAGTGATTGAGAAGATGAAAGGAAGGGAGTTAGCGGGCATGCGCTACAAACCCGTACTTGATATACCTATACAAAAGGATCTTGAAAAAGAAAAAAATGCACACAAGGTTATTCTCTCTCTACCACTTTTTAAGAAAGGTGTTTCATCTAAGATCTTGGCAAAGAAAAAGGTAAAAATGCAAGAGGCCAGAGCAGAACATCTCGTTACAATGGATACAGGCTCGGGATGTGTTCATATCGCACCTGGACACGGTGAAGAGGATTATAAGCTTGGAGAACATTACAATCTACCTAAACCTTCGCCAGTTAATGAAGAGGGAAGATTAAAAAGGGAGACGGGCAGCTTTAGTGGTATTTTTGTTAAAGATGCCAATATAAAAATTATAGAGTATTTAAAGAAGAAGGGTTTCCTTTTATGGTACGGGAAAATAAGGCATTCCTATCCGTTGTGCTGGAGATGTAAGACACCACTCATATACAGAATGAATAAACAATGGTTCTTTACCGTTGAAAAGATAAAGGATAAAATGCTGGAAGAGAACGAAAACGTGAGATGGATGCCTGAATTTGCAAAGGATAGATTTAAAAATTGGCTAACCAATGCTATTGATTGGGCAATATCCGTTCAAAGATACTGGGGTATACCACTTCCTGTTTGGGTATGCAAGCAATGCAATAGCATAGAGGTCATAGGTTCTGTTAAAGAGTTGAAAGAAAAAGCAATAAATGAGCTCCCAAGCGATATAGACTTGCATAAAAATGTGGTTGATAAAATAAGATTAAAATGCAGGAAGTGCGGCAGCTGTATGGAAAGGGTAAAGGATACAATGAATGTATGGTTTGATTCAGGCATAGCTCCATGGGCAAGTCTTGGTTACCCCTTTCGCAATAAAGAACTATTTGAAAAATTGTGGCCCGTAGATTTTATTTCCGAATCTCAGGACCAGATAAGGGGTTGGTTCTACTCGCTAATGTTTATGGGTGTCGCTACCTTTAATGAAAAGCCCTATAAAGCTGTGGGCATGACTGGCTGGACATTAGATGAGAGAGGAGAAAAGATGAGTAAAAGTTTAGGGAATGTTATATATGCAGAGGATGCAATAAATAACCTTGGTTCCGATTTATTAAGATTTTATTATTGCTGGAGTAACGCACCTTGGGATACCCAAAACTTTAGTTTAAGGGTCGCAAAGGAGCTTAGAAGGGTATTAGATGTGCTTTGGAACGCCAGCATGTTCATTATTAACTATTCAAACTTGGGTATTGTCAACGAAAAAATAAACCTTTCAGAAATGAAAATAGAAGATAAATGGGTAATCTCAAGGGTTAATACATTAATTAAAAGCGCTAGCGACAATTTCGAAAATTTTAGATTGCATTATGCCGGAAGAGAAATAGGAGACTTCATACTCAATGATTTCTCTAGATGGTACATAAAAATAATAAGAGACAGGATGTCGCACTGGTACAAGGGGGAAGATAAAAAGTATGCAATGTTTACCTTATTTTACGTTATGGAAAAGATCCTTAGATTGCTTGCACCAATAACACCTTTCATAACAGAAAAGATATACCAAATGATATTTAAGATGAAAGAAAATGCTCCAAGATCTGTTCACCTCTCTTCATGGCCAAAATATGACAAGGGATTAATTAATAAAAGATTGGAAGAGGATATGGAGATAGTCAAGGGGATTGTGGAAGGTATCAATTCGTTGAGACAGATAAAAGGTGTAAAGCTTAGATGGCCTGTCTCTTGTTTGTATGTAAAGGCAAAGGATGTGCGCTTAAAGGCTGTAATTAAGAACTTTGAAGATATAATAAAAAGCCTGGGCAATGTTAAGGATATTTCAATTCTTGATAAATTGCCGAGTGATGTAAAGAAGGAATTGGAGTATTGTGATATATGCATAGGCAGTGTTGTAAAGGATGAGGCAATGGTAAGGGAGCTTACAAGGAAGATACAAGTATTGAGAAAGGAAGCTGGCTTAAAGGTTTGGGAAAGGATAAGGCTTTACCTGCACAGCACACCGGATGGTATAGAGATAATTAAGAGGTATGAGGAAAGAATAAAAAATAATGTGGGTGCTGATGAAGTAATAATAAAGAAACAAAAAAAGATCAAGGGGAGACTGGAGTTTGAAAATAAGAGCATAGACATATATTTTGAGAAGGTATAACATGATGAGCTATTTAGTCCCAATTCTAATCGCAGCTATTATTGTGGTTTTATCACATTTGGCTGTGGTGGATATTGTATTTGCTAAAATATGCGGCATTATATTCCTTGTTGTTGGATTCTTCCTCTCTTTTATGTTGCTTGAGGCAAGTGGCAAATTTAATATGTTTTATGTGAATTTAGGAATATGGTTAGTAATAATAGGGGCTATAGTTGTGCTAATTTAAAATATAAGGTGTAAAGAATAATTATGAAGGAGTTGCTAGAGCTTGCTAAGCATATAAAAAATAAGGAGCTTAGGGAAATGGTAGAGAATTTTATAAAAAAGCCTGAGCTTACGAATAAAAAGTTTAAATACAAGGCATCAAAGCTTGAGCTTGTGCCGGCATCCATAAATTGGCATCATTCTGAAGATTCTGGGCTCATTGAACACACAAAAAGTGTTACAAAGATGTGTATTGCCGTGGCTGATGTAATAGAGAACGTTTATAATATCTATATTGATAGAGACTCTCTTGTTGCAGCGGCAATACTTCATGATATGGGAAAATTATGGGAGATAAAGAGAAAGGATAACACTTGGGTAGGCTCGAATATAAGCTTAGATCACACATTCCTTATTACCTCTGAACTTTATGCAAGGAACTTTCCGGAGAGTGTTATACATATAATAGCTTCCCACTTTGGTACAGAAGGGCCAACACCGCCCCAAACTATAGAAGCCTTTATATTGCATTATATTGATACGCTTGATGCCGTTGTAGGAACAATATTACAGGATATGGATATAAGGAAGATATTATCTGTGTAGCTTATGCTGACTACCTTTTCATATAAAAAATAGCGAAGGTGTCATGCACCCATACATTATCCGCTTGGAATCCAGCTCTTTTTGCCAGGCTGAGTGTTTCCTCAATTGTTAATGGCCAATCATACTTTTCTTCTTTTTCGAAGCTTTCCCTTGCAAATTCTTCTTGTGCACCTTTTTCTAAAGCAAAATTTAGTCTATAATTGACAAAATAATTCTGAATATCTCTATTCTTGTATCTAATTAAGTCACCCCAAACAAAAATTCCATCAAGCGTTAACCAATCTCTTATTTTTCTAACTAAACCCTCTTTCTCCTTATATGGGATATTATGAAGTACCAAATTTGAAAGAATTGCATCGTATTGCTCCTCTGGCTCAAATGTCAGTATATCTTGATTAACAATAATCACCCTGCCCTCATAGCTATTGTATTTTGCCAAATTTGATTCAAAAGCTTTGACCATTTCTGGGGATGCATCAATGCAGGTAATGTGTGAATTTGGTAGCTTTTGTAGAATGCATACCTCCACATTACCAACTCCAGACCCAATATCTAGCATTTTTATCTCCTGCAAATCTTCTCTGGCAAAATTGGCAAAATTCATTTCTAATAAATCTGTAATTTGTTCTACCATTTCATCATATCTTGGAACGAACCTTCTTACCTCTACTAGATACCTTTCAGCTATCGAGCCATAAAATTCTTGCGCAATTCTATTTTTCATAATTCCATATTTATAGGGCAAAACTAATTTAAAAGATGCCTATCTAACCCTTCCATCTATATTTTTGTCAGCAATTACAAATCCTTTAGCTGTTCTTAGTGGGAATCCCTTATAGAACACCTTTCCATTCTTTGATACAAGCTCGAGCTTTGAAAACTCTTTTATTGTTATTTCTCTTGCAGGTCTTGGAGCTATACCTTCTACATAAACAGCTTCGCCAGCTTTACCTTTGGCTAAAAGTACACCCCAATCCTTTTCATTGCCAGCAGCAAGTACCATGCCCTCACTTTTTACACCTCTTATGTTTGCATGCTTTAAGTTCGTAAGCACGACGATATGCTTTCCTAAAAGGTCACGCTTTCCATAATTTTGTTTTAGCCCAGCAACTATATTTCTTATCTCACCTCCAATATCAACCCTAAGCACATAGAGCTTATTCGCATCTGGGTGATCAAATACCTCCCTAATCTTGCCAATTTTGAGCTCAAGCTTCATAAATGGATCGCTAAATGCCAGCTTTTCTATCTTCTTCAGTATTATTTTCGGCTTGGCTATTTTATGATTTTTTAATCCAAAATTCAGGTCGCTCCAACTAAGCTGCTTAAGCCTTAGCTGGCTCTCTATTTGTGCTGAGAAGTTTGGCATTATGGGTTTAAGTAATATTACGAGATTCTTAACTATATTTGCAGCAATAGCGAGCACGGTAGCGCATCTTTTTGTATCACTCTTCACAATTTTCCATGGCTCATTTTCTTGAAAATATTTATTGCCTGTAGCTGCTATCTCATTTATACATCTTACGACATTTTTTAAGTTGCATGTGCTGTAACTTTTCTCTGCTTCCTTTATAAGGGTTCTTATCTTGCTCATAACATTCTTGTCATCCCCATTAGGCATTATATCAAATATTTTTGAACCAAAATTATTGTTTATGAAGCTAAGTACCCTGTAAATAAAATTCGCTATATTGCTCACAAGTTCATTATTTATTTTTTCCTTAAACTCCTCACTATTTAGATCTATGTCCCTTACAGATGGGCTTAAATAGCTTGAGTAATAATAACGAAGCAACTCTGGATTTAAGAATTTTAAATACTCTTCAACTGTTACCAATGTTCCTCTAGACTTACTTAACTTGGCTCCATCTATAGTAAGAAATCCGTGAACAATTATATTTTTTGGAAGGTTAAAGCCAGTGCCCATAAGCATTGCGGGCCAAAAAAGAAAATGGAAGTATGCTATATCTTTACCTATAAAATGGATTATCTCGCTATCTTCAGCTTTCCAATAATCATCCACACTGCATCCCCTTCCTTTACAATAGTTTGCTGTGCTGGCAATATACCCAATAGGTGCATCCATCCAAACGTAAAAGTATTTACTATCTTCACCGGGAATCTTGAAGCCAAAGTAGGGTTTGTCGCGTGATATACACCAATCCTCTAAGCCAGAGTTTATCCATTCCAAAACGTAACTTTTTATATCTTCTTGTATATGCTTGTTCCTTATAAGCCATTCTCTAAGCTTATCTTCAAATGCACTAAGCTTAAAGAAATAGTGCTCAGAGTGCTTTATAGCTGGCTTATGTTTGCAAACGGCACACCTCATATCCAACAGGTCTGTTGGCTTATAAGTTGCACCACATAGCTCGCACACATCTCCGTATTGGTCTTTTGCACCACATTTTGGACATGTACCTCTGACATATCTATCTGGCAGAAACCTTTTACATTTTTCACAATAAAGCTGTTCCACACTTTTCTTATATATATACCCCTTATTTTTAAGAGTATTAAAGAACAACTCAACGTACTCTTTATTTTCCTTGCTATTTGTTGAATAATAGCTATCGAAGCTTATCCCAAATGCCTTAAAATCATGAAGATGTTTTTTATACCACATATTTACAAACTCATCTGGGCTCATGCTGTGCTGTTTTGCATTTATCTCTATTGGCGTTCCATGGGTGTCGTCTGCGCAGCAATATATGACGTTCTCTTTCTTCAGTCTGAGAAATCTCACAAATATATCTGCCTCTATATACTCTATCATATGACCTAAATGAAGTGGACCATTTGCATATGGCAATGCAGCCGTAACCAATATCTTTTTACCCATATAAAAGGGTTGTGAATTACATTTAAAAAATTAAAAACTTAATGAATTTTGAAGGCCATTAGTTTTTCATCAATTAAAAAAGGCAAAGGTTCTCGGAAAGGTTTAACTAAAGATTATGAGCTCTGGTATATAGAAAACTAAGAAGCAACATAAAGAAATAACCAAATGAAGGCTTTGGGACAAAATTCCTAGCTGACCTTTACCCTAATAGCAAAAACATTGTGAAGTATTGTTATAACGAACAATGCCGATTCTATTCTGTCATCTCTTTTCTGCCTTATTATCCAACCA
>QMZT01000009.1 GCA_003663325.1 Candidatus Aenigmatarchaeota archaeon
GCTGAAAGAAAACCAACAAATCACATAGTTATGGTCTTTGGACCATTAGAAGAAGGCTGCAATGGAATATATACAATGTTTCCTGGAAAGAACGCACCTCCGTTGCCTGTTGGTAGGGAAACGCTGGAGGAATGGGGATATGAAGGTGAGGAGTTAGAGGAAGCATTAAAAGTAAACGAGGAATATAAGAAATTCTGGGAAAAGCATGCATTTGTAGGATAAAAACACATTAAGATTCTTAGCATTATATAAAACATGAAGGATTATTTCGGTGTGCTCTCAGGCAAGAAGCTTGCAAATTTCCTTGTGCTAAAATCCATACCTGTTGAGTTTAGCAGAGAAGAAGAGCTCAGTAAGTTATGGAAGTTGCATGATAAAAAAATGGGATTGTTTGAAAAGAGGAAATATGAAAAGAGCTTAGGTAGTGTTGAAAGAAATTTACTTGATCTAAAGTTTGAGATTTCAAAAAAGCTTTTAGAGAGTTGTGTATTTTGTGAGAGAAAATGCAGAGCTAATAGATACAAGCAAAGGGGATTTTGTGAAATTACCAATAAAAGCAGGCTTTCTTGCCAGTTCTTGCATTATGGCGAAGAAACCATATTAGTTCCGTCTCACACATTCTTCTTTATCGGTTGCAATTTCTATTGTGTTTATTGCCAAAATTATACTATATCAAGGCAAATTGAGAAAGGATTCGTAGTTAGTGGCAAAGAGCTTGCGAATATGGTAAGGCCGGAGGCAAGGAATGTAAATCTTGTTGGTGGCGAGCCAACGCCTAACTTGCATACATGTATAGATATGCTCAGGCATATGAATATTAATAAGCCAATAATATGGAATTCAAATATGTTCATGAGCACAGAGGCTATGAAACTGCTTAACGGTTGCATAGATGTCTTTCTTGCTGATTTTAAATATGGAAATAACGAATGTGCTGAAAGACTTTCAAAGGTTAGCTCGTATATGCAGATTGTAACGAGAAACCTTAGGATTGCGGAAGAATGTGGAGATTTGCTTATAAGGCACCTCGTGCTTCCAAACCATTTAGAATGCTGCACAGATAAAATATTCCAATGGCTTTCAAAAAATCTTAAAAAATTCACATTAAATGTGATGTTTCAATACAGGCCAGAGTTTGAAGCATTTGAGTATGAAGATATTGCAAGGTTTCTCAACGAAGAGGAGATTACCAAAAGTTTAGAGCTCATTAAAAAATACAAACTAGAGGGCAGGCTTGTTGAAAATTTTAAAATCTTTTGACCAACTATATTATAGGCAGAGGTGGCCGAACGGCTAGGCGGTCGGCTGCAGTTGGCGATTAATGAGCTAAAGACGGTAAGGCGATAGCTGTGCTAGATGAGCTCGCAGTTACCGGCTCAAGGGGGTTCGACTCCCCCCCTCTGCTTCGAAAATAATACCAGTCCAGAAGTATTCTAGACTAACTTCAATTTCTATTAATCTCCCTAAATAGTAGTTTATGTATTATTCATTTAGTTCTAAAAGATATTTTTTCCCAACAGCCATATTATACCTATCCAAAAAATCCGTGCCAACTATCGATGGCATACCACCAGGTATCATAATTTTCTGTATCGCTGGCACAGCAATATGTAAATTTGTCTTAAATGGTACATACTTGCTATTCTCATCCTTTAGCCATATCTCGCATTCACCAACACTATAAATTTTCAGTGGTATAAGTAAATTTATTTGTCTTACCATTGGTAAGTTTTTGGGTATCCTTAAACCCCTTAAATCACTCTGTGAGATAAAAGTAAAAGGAGAACCAGTATCAACTATAGCACTTATCGCTCTTAATTTAATAAAACCACATGATCTGACAAGAAATGTTAATACACGCCTCTCTGCTCCTAACTTACGCATTTTAATAATTGGAAATTTTCGCATCCGGACACATCCTGTCTTAAAACAATATAAGTTCTTCTTTGCTTGGTACAAACTCTACAACTGTCACTGCAGGATCAAGTCCCTTTTCCTTCATCTCTTTAAGCAGTTCCTTTTCTGTTTTTGCAGATGCAACAACCCTTTTATTCTTTATAGCAATAAACATATCCCTGTATTTCTTCTTTAATTTGTTGTAGTTTCTCGAGAAAAACCTTACATCGCTATCAAATTGGTCAAAAACACGCATTTCTCCCTGCGTCAATAATTTCATTATCACCACCTCTAATTAACTATTAAATCCCTATATATAAATATTGTTGTTCATTTGCCTGTCGTGCATAATAACATCCTTTCCTTTAGACGCATAGATTTTATTCCAAATCAATCTCAAATAATAAGTTTAAAATATAAATTATAAATTATGGAATATTCAAAGCTTGCTGATTTGTATGAAAGATTGGAGAAGGAGCCTGCAAAGCTAAAGAAGACGGAATATATTGCAAACTTTATAGCCCAGACACCTTCTTCTATACTACCTGCTGTAATAATGCTTATCCAAGGCAAGTTATTTCCTCAGTGGTATGAGAAAGAGATCGGTGTAGCAAGCAAGATGATGGTAAAAGCTATAGCCCTTTCTACAGGGTTTAGCGAGGCATACATAATGGAAAGGTTTGCCAAGCTTGGTGATCTTGGGCTGGTTGCAGAAGAGCTTATAAAAAACAAAAAACAGGTAACACTTTTTCAAAAACCTTTAACTATAGAGCTAGTATATACCAACCTTAGAAAGCTGGCAGAGATAGAAGGAGCTGGGGCTCAGGATAGAAAGATGAACATAGTTAAGGAGCTAATAGCGTTTGCAAAACCAAAGGAAGCGAGGTATGTTGTAAGAACCGTGTTGGAAGAGCTAAGGATAGGCGTTGCTGAAGGCATAGTAAGGGATGCCATAGCAAAAGCATACTTCTGTGATATTTTATGGTTCGATGCCAGCATGAATAACCCCAGAATAACGGAATTGATAAAATCATGCTCTAATGCTGTATTTATTTTTGAAAAAGGTACAAAGGAAAAATTGCTGGCAAGAGGTAAAGTAAGCAAGGACGAGTTTGAGAGATTTGAAAGGAACAACAAGGTAAGCGAGAAGAGTTTGGAAGAAATAAAGGGTATGAATGTGTGGAAAAAAGCATGCGGTGTTGATTATATTATTTTAATGGATGAGAGGCTTGGCAACGAGCTTAAAGCCAATATTTTAGGAGCGATAGAATGGGCATGGTTCCTAAGACCGGATTATGGGGATATAACGCTTGTTGCAAAAGAGAAGGGTATAGAAGGATTAAAGAACATAAAGATAGAGGTAGGTAAGCCCGTTTATGTTTTGCTCGCAGAGAAAGCACCCTCATTACAAGAAGCATTGCAAGAGTATGAGCATGCAGCTATAGAATTTAAATATGATGGTATGAGGACACAGATACATAAAAAGGGAAACAAGGTTATGCTATTTACCAGAAGGTTAGAAAACGTTACCAATGCATTCCCTGATCTGGTTGAGCTTGTTAAGAATAACATAAAAGCAGAAGAATGTGTTATAGAAGGTGAAACCATAGGCATAGACCCGCAAACTTCTAAGCCTTTACCGTTCCAATACCTATCTCAAAGAATACATAGAAAGTATGATATACACAGATTGATAAAGGAAATACCAATACAGGTAAACCTTTTTGATATTATTTATCTGAATGGTGAGATGTTGTTTAACAAACCCTTTAGAGAAAGGAGAAAGATATTAGAGAGCATAACCAACATTATTCCGGGACAATTTCAGTTGGCAGAGCAGCTTATAACAAAGGATTTGAAGGAAGCAGAGGCTTTTTATAAAAAGGCATTAGAGATGGGTCAAGAAGGTGTAATGGTTAAAAATCTTGATGCTATTTATCAGCCCGGTAAAAGGGTTGCAGGCGGTTGGCTAAAGGTAAAGCCCGTGATGGAAACATTAGATTTGGCCATAACAGGCGCGCTATGGGGAACTGGAAAGCGCTCTGGATGGTTTGGCTCCTTCATACTGGCATGCAGAGATCAAAATACAGGGAAATTTCTTGAGTGTGGCATGCTTGGCACGGGAATAAAGGAAAAGAAAACTAATAAGGAGGATATAACGTTTAAAGATCTTACAGAGATGCTAAAGCCTTATGTGGAGCTGGAAAAGGGTAACGAGGTAAAAATAAGGCCAAAGATCGTTATTGAAGTAGCATATGAGGAGATTCAAAGATCCCCAAACTATTCCTCTGGCTACGCGTTAAGATTTCCAAGGCTGATAAGGGTAAGATGGGACAAGGATGTAACAGAAATCGACACGCTGGAAAGGATAAAGTATTTATTTAGTATGCAACGAGGTAGAGAAAGTCCCACTAAAAGGTAATGAATATTTATAAGTTTTTGCCCCAAATTAATAAAAGATTAAGAAATGTTTAAATATTAAAACATTAAAAATGTTAATAACAAAATATTAATAACAAAATTCGAGGTGTGAGAATGGTTGCATCACAAGAGGTATTGGATGCATTGAAGAGTATAGGGCTTAATTTGTATGAAAGAAAGATTTATGTAGCGTTATTGGCAAAGGGTGTAGCTACAGCAGGGGAGCTTTCTCAAATGGCAAATGTTCCAAGATCAAGGAGTTATGATATACTTGAGAGCTTAGCTGAGAAAGGGTTTATTGTGATTCAGCCAGCAAAACCATTGAGGTATGTTGCCCTCGACCCCATGGATGCATTTGAGCGAACAAAGGAGAATCTTAAAAAGAAATATGAGGAAATGGCTGAGCGAATAGATAAGGTAAAATCCTCAGAGATTATGGAAGAGTTGGTAAGAATATATAAGGAGGGTATAAATATAGTTCAACCATTTGAAATGACAGGTATGCTAAAGAGCAAGTACTCCATAAATCAGCACCTCTCAAACCTCTTTAAAAAGGCTGAGAATGAGATAAAGATTATAACCACAAGTGAAGGGTTAAATGATCTTTATTCAACCCATTATAACACGTTGAAGCGGGTTGTAAAGAAGGGTGTAAAGATTAAGATATTGGCTCCATTTAATAACACAAAACCCACGTCTGCATTTTCTGATATTGCAGAGATAAGGGATATAGAAAAGCCTTTAGGCAGGATAGTTGCTGTTGATGACAAGCACATAGTTATGGCATTAACAGATGAGTCAAAGGTCCATCATACACAAGATGTTGCCTTTTGGGCACAATCAGAGCACGTAGTAAAAAGCGTAGTTGAGCCACTATTTTATAATTTCTGGAAATAGGTGTTAATCTTGATCTAAAACAATTAAATTATAACTTATGGATTGGAAAGAATTTTTTAGAGCAACGAAAATAAAGGTAGTGGCGTTCTGTTTATTAATATTAATAGTTGGTGTGTTACCTACACCCCGTTTTCTGTATTATTTATACCATATTGGCTATGGTGTTGATTACAGCCCAATTATACTTCTCCCTGTCCTTACCATTATGGGCATTATTGCTCTAATATTTGGTAAGCTGAGTGTTCTATCTTTAATTTTGATGTTGCTAACTTTAATTCTCATTCTGGCTGTTACCTGGAGTTTATCATGCCTTATTACTGTGATTTAAAGAAAGTTTTGCTTTTTATACTGGCCACAATTATCGTTTTAAGTGTTGTGCGTTTTGTACATCGAGAGATCTCTGTACCCTTACCAATTTATAAAGGGGTATTCGGACCTTGCTCTTTTACACCTCCTCCTATGGTGATGGTGGATTGCATAACCTACACTGTTTTGTATCAGAACCTATTCTTGAATCTTATCATTTACTATATCCTCTCCTGTGCAATAGTTTGGATTTGTGGAAAGGTAAGATCGCAAATCCTGATCATCAGTGAACATATTAAACCTAAGAAATAAATACCGAATATGGTTAAAAATTACTATTTCATAGGTTTGGTTATAATTTGTGCAGTAGCGCGGTAGCGGTAGGATGCCTAATTACGAATGAAAAACTAATAGGTTATTCGGGATCTACTTGCACTGGCAACTACACAGTTTATTGCTATGACCCTAAAAACTTAAAAAAGACAAGCTATATTCCTTGTTCCTCCGATAATGATTGCTCTATCGATAATATGGAAAAATATTGCGCCCCTAATGGGCCCAGTCTTCTTAAGTGTATTGGAGCTAGATATTATTGTGGCGAGGATGGATATTGTAAAGGATGCACATGCCGTTAATGCGACTGTGGGACCCTGCATAAAGGCTACAATTTGGATATGCTTAGGCTTTAGTTTTTATATTAAAGAAATAAAAAATATCTTGAGAGAATTTTTTGAAGATAGGGAGCGTGGTTTTGATGCAAATAATGGATGAAGATATTGAAAGGCGTTTGAGAAATAAGTTTGAGAAAGAAATGGAAAGGGAGATTGAAATCGTTGTAATAAAAAGCGATAAGGAAGAGGAGTGCCAGCTATGTGGGCTTACAATTGAACTCGTAAACAAGTTATCAGAGCTGAGTAATAAGATAAAGGTCAAGATATACGAGAAAAGCTCAGCTGCTGCAAAAAAATACAGCATCGAAAGGGTGCCTTCTATCCTTATAGACCCAACCAATTATAAGATAGTTTATACTGGAGCTCCTATAGGAGAGGAAGGATGGGCATTTATCGAAACTATGGTATTGGTTTCACAAGATGACAGCAAGCTGTCGCAGGAAGCAAGAGAAAAACTTAAAGAGCTTAAAGATGAGAGGCACATTGAGGTTTACGTAACGCCAACATGTCCTTATTGCCCTTTAGCGGTGCTCTTGGCAAATAAAGTGGCAATAGAAGGAAAGGGTAAGGTTAAAGCGGAGTGCATTGAGGTGCAAGAGAATATGGATCTAGCAATGAAATATAACATAAGAAGTGTACCCCAACAGATTATAGACGGCAAGGTTAGCTCTGTTGGTGTGCAGCCAGAGCTAAAGTTTGTTGAGGATGTGATAAGAGGTTAGCATGAAAGGTAAGGTGGGATAATGGAAAGTTATGATGTCCTTATTATAGGTGCTGGGGCTGCTGGCTATGTTGCAGGACTGTATGCTGCAAGATATAATTTAAAGACACTTATAATAGGGAAGGAGCCCGGCGGGCTAACAAATGAGGCATATGTTGTGGATAACTATCCTGGGTTTAAGGAAATCCCTGGCTCAGAACTTATGAATAAATTTAAGGAGCATGCAGAATCTTTTGGTGCAAAGATTACAAGCTTTGTTGATGTGGTTGAGATAAAAAAAGCTGGGAATAGCTTTACAGCTAAAACGGAATCTGGGGAAAAAATAAGCGCAAAGGCAATCATATTCGCCAGTGGCACTAAAAAAAGGAGGCTGGGTGTGGAGGGGGAGGAAAGACTTATGGGCAGGGGTGTTAGTTATTGCGCAACATGCGATGGTCCATTCTTTAAGGATAAGGTAGTAGCTGTAGTAGGGGGCGGTAATTCTGCTGTAACATCAGCGATAATGCTTACAGAGTATGCGAAAAAGGTTTACCTAATACATCGCAGGAGCGAGTTTAGAGCTGTGCCTGTATGGGTTGAGAAGGCAAAAAACAATAAAAAGATAGAACTCGTTTTGAATGCAACCGTTCAGGAGATACTGGGTAAAGATACGGTAGAGAAAATAAGGATAAGACAAAATGGCAAGGATAAAGAGCTTGGGGTAAATGGGATATTCATTGAGATTGGCTCCGTGCCTAACAGCGATCTAGCAAGGAGTATTGGTGTGGAGGTTGATGAAAGAGGGTATATAAAGGTTAATATGGATATGAGCACAAATGTTGAAGGGGTTTATGCTGCTGGGGATGTAACAACGGGTTCAAATGGGTTTGAACAGATAATTACCGCTAGCGCTGAAGGGGCAATAGCAGCGGAGAGCGTATTTAATTATATAAAAAGAAAAGGCTACTAGCGCTTCATATAAAAATGTGAGAACATGCAGAATACAAACTTGATAAAAGATTTTCTTTCAAGGCGTGTGTTTGCAGTGGTAGGAGTAAGTAGGGACAGGGAGAAGTACGGCTACAAGGTATTTATGGATTTGAGAAATGCTGGCTACAAGGTATATCCAATCAATCCAAACGCTGAAAGTATAAACGGTATTAAATGTTATAAAAATCTTTCATCTTTGCCAGAGAAGCCCGAAGTCGTTGAGTTTGTCGTCCCACCTAATGTAACACTTGAGGTTCTGAAGGAATGCAAGAGATTGGGGATAAGAAATGTATGGTTCCAGCCAGGTTCAGAGTCTAAAGATGTATTAGATTTTTGTAAACGTAATGGGATGAATGCTGTTCATGGCGTGTGTATAATAATTGAAAGAAAGGGTAGAGAATGAATTTATAAATTTTTGAAATAAAGAGATGGTAATATGATGGAGAAGATTTTCACGGGGAATAAGAATGGGAGCGTTGCGGAGTGGTGCAAGCAGAATAATATATCGCTTGCCCTTGCAAGGGACATACTGCATGTTATAGAAACGCCAAACGATATGCCGTTTTATATTGAGAAGATAATGGATAACTTCAAAAAAATAAACAAGAAGGCAAAGGATAAGCTTAGAAATGCTATCATCAGGGTTCAGATAGAATGTAATCTAACAACGAGAAGTGATCCAATAAAGGTAAGCCAACAATACTATGTTGCTGAAGTGCTTGAAAAACTGCTCTATGGCAATAACTTGCTTATGCAGGAAGAACTTGAGATTGAAGAAGAGGCAAGAGGAAAAAAGAAAAAGAGGTGATAGGATGGATGAGCTAGAAAGGATAAAAAGGGAGAAGATGGAAAAATTTATGAAAAAGGCGATATATCCAGACAAGCCTGTATTGCTAAGCGATAGGGATTTTAAGGAAAATGTAAAGAAGTACGATGTAGTGGTTGTTGATATGTATGCTGAATGGTGCATGCCATGCAAGGTTATAGCACCTATCATAGAGGAGCTCGCGAAAAAATACCATGGCAAGGTGGCTTTCTTTAAAATGGATATAGATAAAAATCCTCTAACAGCCATGGAATTTGGAGTAATGTCGATACCTACCCTGCTGATATTCAAAGATGGGAAAATGGTTGATAGACTTGTGGGAGCATTACCCATAAATCTCATAGAGGAGCGAATAAAGAAATTCATTTAAACATCGATGCTTATAAGTTTTTCAAACTAAATAATATATTGATAGCATGCCAAAAAGGATAATAGAGGCAGCACTTTTTATCTCCTCCAGGCCACTAAAGCTGGAGGAATTGGCAAAGATAGCTGGAATAGCATCACTTGGTCATGTTAAAGATTTATTGGAAGAGCTAAGAGAGGAGTATAGAGAAAGGGGAATAGAAATAGTTGAAGACGTGGATGGATGGTACATGCAGGTTAAAAATGAAATACTGCCAATGGTTGCTCATTTAACACCCTATTCGGATCTAAGCGAGGGGCATAGAAGAACGCTTGCTTTAATAGCTTATAAAGAGCCCATAAAGCAATCAGAGATAGTTAGGTTGCAGGGCAACAAGGCATATTCCTATCTTAGATTTCTTGAAAATAAAGGCTTGATAAAAACAAAAAAGGTAAAGCGAACGAGATTAGTTTATTTAACAAAGGCATTTGAGCAATATTTTGGCGAGGATAAAGAAAGGATAAGAGAAAGGATAATAGCAGAGCTGGATAAAGAAACCATGAACAAGCTGGAGAATATTCAAACAGAAGGTGTTGATGCGAGCAATAACACATAGATTGCCAATAAGTCTATGAATATGAATAGAGTTAGTAATATGAAGCTGGATACGCTTATTTTACTTAATTGCAACACACACCTTGCATTGGCCGTATTGCTGCAATTTATGCTGGATCTTACCATACTCTCAAATATAAACAAAATCATAATAAAGGATACAAAAAATATCATGGTTGCGCAAATAAACAATATCCGCATATTTATTTATTCTTTTTTTCTTTTATATAAGGATATCTCATGATATTTCCACACTCAAGGCATTTAACCACAACAGCTTGCTTATCCTTTCTTGTTCTTACCCTGCAATTTAATCCTGGTATAAGGAACGCATGGCATCTTTTGCAAAACCTTCTTTTTAGATTTTTAGGTATAGGCACGTTGCAACGCATACCTATTTTTATCGCCAGCTCTATATACCTTTTTGCCCTTTCTGGCATGGTTTTGGCATATTTCTCGGCAAGACTAAACAATATCTCTATTCTCTCCTTTGCTATCCTTCTAACCTCTTTTTTATCATGCTGGGAATGCATATTTAACTTTTATCTAATACTATTATATGATTGATGTGTTTACCCTTATAGAGTCCATCTGGCTTATATTGCCAGCATATGCCGCTAACGGGTTGGTGCCGTTATTTAAAGGAAAGCATGTTATGGATGGAGGTAAAAAATTTATTGACAGGATGCGTTTATTCGGGGATGGCAAGACATGGGAAGGGTTTATAGGTGGTTGTGTTATAGGGGTTTTAATAGCTACGATTGAAATGTTAGCATTTCCGTACCTTCCTTTTGATCAATCACCAGTAACGCTTACAATCGTGGAGATGACACCTTTGCTCGGCTTTCTTTTGGGATTTGGAGCAATGCTAGGTGATTTGATGGGAAGCTTTATTAAAAGAAGGCTTAAAATAGAGAGAGGAGGCAAGGCACCATTACTTGATCAGCTTGATTTTTTAGTGGGCGCGTTGGCATGCTCAGCTCTTATTGTAAGGATAAAAATAGAATGGGTTGTATGGCTTTTTATTCTAACACCAATCTTTCATCTCATTGCTAATAGGATAGGATACCTGCTCAAGGTAAAGAGCGTTCCATGGTAGCTTATCGAGCTTAAATTAAAAATTATTAAATTTAGAAAAGAAATAATTTTTAGGCCTCGGTAGCTCAGCTGGTTAGAGCGCCACACTGGTAATGTGGAGGTCGCGGGTTCGAAGCAAAAAGGGGCACAGAAGCTTGCTTCCTCGTCCCTTCTTGTATCTTTCCCATGCAAGTGGAAATCCCGCCCGGGGCTTTCATTTTATGTAAAGCGCAAGAGGGCTTCGGAAGCTTTGCTTTCTCGCCCTCTTACCGCACTATCTCTCATGAAAGCTTGGAAACCACGCTAGGGCTTTCATTTTATGTAACATTTAAAAGCTTTATTAAGAAAATTTTAAATTTTTTACTACTTAATAAAAAATACGTGAGTGGTATTATGAGGAAACAAGAACAAAAAGAAGATAAAATAAACACGATCTTCCTAAACTTAAAAAGGGTTTTGATATGCTCTAACCCTAACAGGATATCAATACTACACTTATTGGCAAAAAGTCCAAACTACGAAATGCAAACAGAAAAGATAGCAAGCATATTAGGAATAAGCCATAGAACAGCCTTGTATCACCTCGATCTATTGCATGAGTATGGAATAGTGGAGGTGAGGAGGTATAGAAAGAGGGGAAGCAGGCTTATGCGTTCCGTTTGGGGTCTAAAGCTTGATAATTTTGACGAGATTGAAAGCATATTAAAGATGAGCACAGAGATGGATACAACCAGGAACAACAAAAGTAAAATTGTACAACCCGTTTGAGTTTAAAATTGCATATCTATTACGAGTTCTGTAAGAGTATTTATATGGGAACCTATTTTCTTTAGATGGTATAACCATTCTAACTCCCTTTTAGTAAGGCTGGAGTAGTGCTTGTTAATGAGTGCTGTAATTTTCGCATCCTGCTCGTAGATATTTTTTGTTTTTTCCTGGGAGAATTTGTAGAAGAGGTCGATAAATCTCTCTATTTGCTCTTTATACGCCCTAAATATAGCTCTCATACCTTTGCTTGGTTTTTCTTTTGTATTTATCATATGCTTTGCAAGCATTTTGAACTCATCTCCTATTAACTCTATAAAGAATATTATGCTATGCATTATTGGCGTTTTCCTAAAATTCTCATACCCGTTCTTATTCAAAACCCTTATACAAAAGTCCTCGAACCTATCCAGATTTGTATCCACTATATGCATAAGCTTCAGCCTTTCTTTTTTATTATTAAACGCCTCTTCCATAATCTCGGCTTCATCCTTAAGTATGATGAACATTCTTCTAAGTGCATTGTTAAACTCCTTGCAGCTTGTTTCTCCCAGCTCTTTTATAACACAAAAATGCTCTTTTTGGTCAATTATCTCCACACCTACAAGTCTGTTAGAAATTGCTTGTACAATCTCCATTTGGCTCATTTCTATTTTGTTATCCTTGCTTCGTAGGTATTCAATGGTATCATAAGAAAAGGAAGAATACATAGTTTTTTTGCTCCCCTCTATACCTTCGATCCTTATCTCATTATAACCAGCCCTGTATGCAGAGAGTATATACCGCCATACAAGCCTTGCCGGTAAGCCGGAGATATTTAAAGTGATGCAAGATAGCTTGCTGGTATTCTTTTCTACAGTTATAATTAGCGATCTGTCCTTTTCGTGAACATCGATCTCATCCCCTGCCTTTACTCCATATCTTTTTGCCCATTTACTTGGAATGGTAATTGTGAGTGTATTATGGCCTTGTTTTATTACCTTTCTTTTCATGCTACCTCCACACCACTTCCGTAATACACGAATATAATCACTATATTCAATATCCAAATATTGTGTGAATATATTCATTATTGAGAAATAATATATAAACCTTTGCACAATTTTTAAACAATTTTTACCCTTGCGCAATGAATTGCTGGAGGTGATAAAATGAAAGATAGTGTTGTTATAAAAAGGTGCGGCTATTGTGGCAGGCAACTAAAGATTCCTGTGTATATCGCCGACCAAGTTGAGAAGGCACTTAGCATGAAAGATTATCCATATAAGCTAGACAGCCCGCTTATGAAGCAATACGAAGAGTTCTATGTAAGTAGTGCAGGTGGATTTTATTGCAGCAAAGAATGTGCGATTATGTTTACGGAGGATTAAACTCCTAATATTAATTTACAGATTTATTCATACCTTATCGCTACCACAGGATCTAATCTTGCTGCTTGTCTTGCTGGCAATATACCAGCAAGCAAGCCTATAGTACTTGCAAATGCAACCGCTTCTATCAAAAGCTCAGGCGTTATTACAGCAATGGCTTTGGCGAGCATGTGGTTTATCAAGTAGACGGCAAAGAATGACATAGCTATTCCTATACCTGCTCCAATGATACTCATTATAATGGATTCGATCATTATCTCTCCAAGTACTTGCATATTGCTTGCTCCAATAGCCTTTATTATACCTATCTCCCTTCTGCGTTCTCTAACACTCATAATCATAACATTCATAATCACAATGCCTGCAATAAAAGCTGCCACACCACCTATCACAAACGTTAATATATTTAGTTGGGAAGTAAGCTTGTGTGCATACTTTCTTACATCTTCATCGCTTGCCGCCCTTATATCATCATACATACTGTTTATCTCCTCAGCTACACTCTTTGCATCCTCTACATTCTCAGGCTTTATCATAACCATTGTGACTTCATCCTTCATATCTGCTATCTCTCTCGCCATATCTAAAGAAACCAAAGCAGCGTTATCATCTTCTGTGCCAGTTTTTTTAAAGATGCCAACAACCTCAAGCTTTATACCATTAAGGGTTATATAATCCCCAATCCCAAGCTTTAGCTTCTCGGCAATATCATGACCGAGCATAACCTCGTATGCATCCCTCTCAATCTCCCTCCCTTCTTCAAACCCTACCTCTATCCCGGAGAACATATCAAAATGCTCCGGATCCATACCCATTACAGGACCAAAACCACTAACCCTTGTTATTATCACAGGTGCGACCTCCTCTACACCGGCTATATCCTTTAGCTCCTCAACAACACCATTATCAATCTTACTGAACATGTAATTCTGAAAGCCGATACCCTTTTGCACAACCGTAATAAGACCGCTCATATACTTTAGATCATTCTCTATATTCTGTTCTATCCCTCTGGAGAATGAACTCAACGTTATTACAAGAAATATTCCTATACCTATGCCTAAGATTGTTAACGCACTTCTTAAGTGATTTCTACCAAGCTCCCTTGCTACCATCTCATACAGCATACTAATCCCTTATCGCTTCTATAGGGTCTATGGTTGATGCACGCCATGCAGGATAGAGTGAAAATACAAGGGCTAGCGATATGCTATAGATAAATGCAAAGGCTGCAAGCTCTGGTGTTACAGAGGCTATGTTAAAGCCAGCAAGCACGTATTTATTTACAAAAGAGACCATCACACTTCCAGCTACAAGACCAGCGATACCAGCTATAATAGAAACTATAAGGGACTCCTCCAGCACCTCAATAATTATCCATAGTCTGTTTGCTCCTATAGCCTTCATTATACCTATCTGCCTCTTTCTTTCATGTACGGAGTTAAGCATGGTTATTATGATACCTATGGCAGCAACAATGCTTGCAACAAATCCTATACCGAGCGTGACTATGCTTACCGTTGATGTTATCTCGCTTGCCATCTTAAGCATATCCTGCGTTGTCAACGCTTGCATATCATCATACTCCTCCTCTATCTGATGCTTTATAGAGCTTGTATATTTTATATCTGTGGGCTTGACAATAATCATTGTTGCCTTTCCCTTCATATCCAACACATCTTGAGCTACGGTGTATGGCATTGCAATAATATAATTCATACCCTTTATTTCACCAGCCTCAAAAACACCTACGATATCAAGCTTCTTTCCATTTATTTCAATCTCATCACCAACACCAAGCTTTCTTTCCTCAGCTACGTTCTTTCCTATTACACATCCATATTCCTCATCATCATACCAACCACCATCCTTAAAATCTACATCTTCGATGTTAAACAAGGCTGCATCTTCAAAGTTTATACCTAGGATGGGAACAATCCCAAGATAGTTTGTTCTTACTACAGGGACTGCTAACTCAACACCATCCATACCTGCGATCTCATTTGCAATATCTTCATCTATCTCCCTTATTTGGGGAGGTCCATAGGTTATATCTATATGTTTCATTACAATAATGGTATCAGAGCCCATCTGCTTAAGAGAGGAATGTACAATCTCTTTCATACCAGCGGATATTGAACCAAGCGCTACGATAGCCGTTATAGCTATTGCTATACCAAGCACCGTAAGAAATGTTCTTAGCTTATGTTCTGCTAAGTTTTTAAAAGCAATATCAAGCATGACATCAATCTTCCTTCTCTATTTTGCCATCCCTTATATATACTCTTTTATTTGCTCTTGAAGCGATAGTTGGGTCATGCGTAACTATAACCAAAGTCTTCCCCATTTCCTTATTAAGGGATTCAAGCAAATCCATAACACCTTTACCTGTCTTACTATCCAAATTTCCTGTTGGCTCATCAGCAAGTACAGCGCTCGGATTATTTATTAAGGCTCTGGCTATAGCAACCCTTTGTTGCTCACCACCAGATAGTTGATTGGGCTTATTGTAAAGCCTTTTCCCCAGACCAAAACGCTCAAGCAATTCCTTTGCCCTCTTACTTGCTATCCGTTTTGCTACACCATCGAGCCTCATGGGCAGCATCACATTTTCTAATGCATTCAATGTATTTATAAGATTATAGGCTTGAAAAACAAACCCTATTTTACGCCTCCTTATCTCTGCGAGCTTCCCATCGCTCAGCTTTGAAACATCCATACCATCAACATATACCTTGCCTTTGGTTGGGGTATCTAAGCATCCAAGAATATGCATAAGTGTTGACTTTCCAGAGCCGGAAGGACCAATGATTGCAATGTATGAACCCCTTTTTATCCTTAAGCTTATTCCCCTTAACGCATGCGTTTTGACATTGCCTATGGAATATGTTTTCCATACGTTGACCGTTCTGAAAACCCACGTCATGGTACCTATTTCTTTTCTCGCCTAAGCTTTATTATGTACGCAAGCTCTACAATAACCAAAATAAAGAGAGCGGTTAAAAGCATGCTATCATCTTCCTTGCCTTTCCCTTCAGCTCTACTCTTTATTACCAAATCCATATCTTTTATTACCTTTTCATTTCTCTCATTCATGTAACTTATATTGAGCTTTGCCTTTCCAAAATCAAAATTTTTGAACCTCACGGTTTTATGCCTGCTTGCCTTAAGCTCACTAATAACAGAAATGTCTCTTATCTCATTATCCTGTATTAAGCTTATCTTTATTGCCTTTGCACTTGCCGTTCCAAGATTTTCAATATCAACCTTTAGCTCGTTATTATCAAGCTCATAGCTAAGCACATCTACAACAGGCTCCCCTCTTACAGGTATTCCGGATACAACATTGCTTTCATATTTATTCTTATTTTCATCCTCATAGCCTATATTTATCTCCGAATTATAGGTTTTATACTCAGCCTCCATATCAACACTAAACATGAACTCTAGCGTGTCTTCTTCGCCAATAGCAAGGCTATCTATATAGTACACACTACCAGAATAGACAGGTACTATGTATTCGCTTTTAGATGAAAACGAGGCATCAATATGGTATGCCTTGCCGGTGCCATAATTCTTTATCTTAACACTCATCCTTACTATATCCCCAGGCTTTACCTGTTCTGGAGAAAGTTCCACGCCCTCAACAACAATTCTGGGCTTACCAGAAACCTCAATGGTAATGCTTTTACGTGTTTTTATATTGCTATTACCAGAAGAATAGAGAAAATCAACCTCATAGCTCCCACTGGGTGCAAACTTATTAACTTTTAGCTTGTATGTCACCATCTTTGTTGATTTGGGTTCTATAGAAACAAACCGCTCTGTTCTCTTTTCTCCCGGAACAAGGGTAAAGGGACTTTTCGGCTCTATTTGCAATGTCACATTTTCTGCCCTTCCATCACCATTATTGGAAAATGCTATCTCTATACTTACAATATCTCCGGGCTCAACAGGATAAGGCTCCTGCTTGTTTAGGCTTATTGTAAGGATTGGCGAAATTGTTTGTGAGCTTGCCATTTGCGCTGCCGATATTAAAACAAATGCAAACATTAAAGCAAACACTCTCTTCATGCCTTCACCCTTTACTCACCTTTTACTCCTAAAGCCAAATAAATTTAAATTGAATTTTATATTAAAAAGCTTTAGAATTTATTTAAGTAGGATGGAATAAAATTAAATTATGAGGGATAAAAGCGTCATAATAATATTTATTGCCGCAGTTTTTGTGTTTCTAAATGTTAGAATCGCTGCGTCCGATCTTGTTTGCACCACGAGAGAGGGAAGCTGTGCTGCTGGTGAGGTTGTTATATTTAAGCTCTCAGACAATGATCTTACCAATGATGCTGGCAATGCCATACCCGGGCCGCATGCCGAGCTCCCAACCCAAACTAATTACAAGTGGTTTGTATGTTGTAAAGACACCAGTGGCGTTTCTATTGGAAATGAATGCATACCTGCTGGGGGTAGGGAAAGGGTTGTTTTGTTTAATCTCACAAGCCCCACAAACGCACACGCTTGGCTTCCTAATAGCGGTAGTGGTGTTGGCTACCCTGTATGTATTTCATACGCTTCTGCCACAGCCAATTGTTACGCTACATCTGGTAGCTGTAACCCCGGTTATGAATGTATAGCTAAGCTAACAGCTGAGACAAATGCCCACATATCCAACTGTACCAGCGATTTTCCATATAGCATTTGTTGTTCATTAACACCAATTGCTGCACTACCCGTAACGCCGCTACAGATCGAATGGGTAAAGCCAAGCATAACTCCAATTGATGTTAAAGAAGGTGAAAACGTGGAGTTTGAGGTTTATGTAGTTAATAAATCAGCCCCCATAGCCAGAGTTCAGCTTCTAAGAGAAGAAGATGGTGAGGTAAAAATAATAAAGGATATGGAATTTGACAAGATGGAGGAGCATGGAGAGGAGAAGAGATGGCATTACACAGCCAGTATGAGCTATGATGATTTTAAGTGGGGTGATAATATAATGCTTGCAAATGTAACAGATAAAAATGGTAACACACTGCGAACAGATAGCGAGAGGGTAATTATAAAGAAGGCAATAGAAATAAGGTATGAGAAGCCAACACCAGAGGATGGCAGCGTGCTCTATTCTGATAAGTTCATAATAAATGTCAGCGTTAAAAACTACACAGCAGAGATTGAAACCGTGAAATTTACAGTTACAGCAGAGATTAATAGTGTACCGTTTAATTATGAGCCAACTATTAGTGGTGATAGGTACGATTTTGTAAAAGATGGTAGATTTTTTTACCATATAGAGCTTACATCACTCTCGCTTGGCACATATACCTTCAAAGCAAGCGCAACAGATAAGGATGGGTATAGTGATGAAACAGAGAAAAGAAGCGTAACCATATCAGGTATTGGCGGACTTTCTGTGGGAATAGATATAGTACCGGTTGTTCAAGAAGATGACAGAAAATACACAAATGTGACAGAGGTTGATCTCAAGCTAACATATCAAGATGTTGATAATAAAAGATGTTATTTGAGGAATGATAGTATGGCATGGGAAGATATTCCCTGTGCTGATAGCTATTCAGGATGGGAATTGATTAATAAAGATGGTACGAGGACAGTTTGGTTTAACGAAACAAATGGCACGCATGAAGGTATTGCAAGCGATTCCATAATTTTAGATAGAACGCATCCTTGGTCCTCGCTTTCTGCAGGCAGGGAATTGCATGATATCTCTACAGATGGAACAAAAATAACCTTTTCTTTGTCTGGGGATGATCCACCACTTCCCGATGGCTCATACGGGGTGGGCATAAAATGCTACAATATCTCATATAACTTTACCGATGGCACAACATGGTATGGATGGAGAGTATGGAATGATTGCGTAACAACCAACACAGAATTTGATTTAGAAGAATTTGCAAAAAATACCCTTGGTCCAGGGAAAACGGCAAATGATTTAGATGGCTATATATTTTTCTTCAAATCCGAGGCCATAGATAAATTGCTGAACAAGGAGAAAAAGAAAGGGTATGATGTGAAGAAAATAATATATGCTCCGAAATGCATAAAAACCTACGTAAAGACGGGATCTGACACTATTATTTCTAAGGAAGGCGGTATTGCAAGTGCAAGGTCCAAAGCAACGATAGTGGTAGAAAGTAGGCCAGGATGCACTCTTACTAATATAGAGATTAATTATACCGCACACCCTATACATGAGCCAAAATCCAATTGGGAATGGGAACAGAGTTCATGTAGCGGGGCACCATGCTCAGTTGATGTTGGACCTTTTAATGAGGACATGGAGATTAAATACTACGTTAAGGCTAAAATTTCTTCAGGAGGTAAGGAGAAAAGTCCTCCCACAGCTCCAAATGATTTATGGTATTTCTATATGCTGTATCGTCCAATAGCAGAGTTTGAAGAGCATAATGTTGTTTTAAAGCTGGGGAGAAGGTATAATATCAGAATAAAGGTAAGGAATATACAGCCTGTTAGATCAGATATTAATGTTCAATTATCCTTGAGTAAGGGCAAAGGTCGTATTCAACAATATGTATATTTCCCTGATTCAACGAATTTTATAAGAACCGTAACATTAAATCCGCAAGAGGAAAAGGTAATAAATGCAACATTCTATGCGAACAAAGAGGGTGTATACAGTATAGGATTGACTGCTTGGAGTCTAAGCAATCCTAATTTACAGGATAATGATATAATGAATATAAAGGTTGTTATGTATAAGGAGCTGAGCGAGATAAACGTATATTCTCTCATGGTATTGTTCATCGCCTCATTAATAATCTTTGCCTTTATACACTCACGCTTATTTTAAAAATGGCCCAACAGGATACCACTTTGCACATTTCTTTCCCTGAAGGCTTTCTTGAGGAAGTGCCAGCTCCCGTAAAGAAAGGCTTCATTGCACATTTCTTTCCCTGAAGGCTTTCTTTGAGGAAGCAGGATTTCATATTTTTGGATTGAACCTTTTTAGGCAAGCGTTAGCTGCCGTAAAAAGGTTCATCGTAAAGAAAGGCTTCATTGCACATTTCTTTCCCGAGGGTTTCTTTGAGGAAGCGTTAGCTCCCGTAAAGAAAGGCTCAATGGGCCCGGCGGGATTTCCACTTTGCATGGGAAAGATGCAAGAAGGGACGAGGAAGCAAGCTCCCGTGTCCCTTTTTGCTTCGAACCCGCGACCCCCAGGTGTCTCCAGATCATTGCCTTTGGCATCACAACACCTAAGAGCCTGGTGCTCTAACCAGACTGAGCTACGGGCCCATTTAAAATAGTTTTTTGTTTGAAATTTTAAATATTGCTTTGTAAACCAAGCAGGATTTATTAGAAAAAGCTATTGTTTTACAATAAGCTTTGCCCTCTCCAAATCATATTTCCAAGTTTTTGGCAACTTCTTTGCCCTTTGATAGTATTTAACAAGCCTCTTTATTTTTGATTCAACAAGCTCTAATGCATGCTTGGCATGCTTGTCTTTTTTCATTTTTTCCAGATGATTTGCTATATTAACAGCCTTTTTTAGCAAGTTAAGCAAATCCTCTGGTATTGAGGGATAATACCCATGCTCCTTCATAATATCGGATATTGTTTTGTTTGTTATCCCTTTAACAGAGGGTATTCCATACTGGTCCCTTAAAATAATACCTATTTTTGCTGAGCTGTGCCCTTCTTTAGCATACTTTATAACCAATTCCTCAACTTCTTTAGGTGTATACCCAACCCAAGCGGTAGTTCTAAGCAAAGGTTTGTGTGAGCCTGATTTCCCTCTCCTTCTCGCATACATCCTTGCCATAAAATTCCCTGTAAAGGAATTTTAGATAAAAACATTTATAAGATTTTCTAACTAAAAACAAAAGTAATGGCTGTGGTTAAAAGGGAAGATGTTTTGAAGGTTTTAGAAGGTGTAGTGGATCCGGAGATAGGGATTAATATAGTTGACCTCGGCCTAATATATGGTGTTGAGGTTAAGCAAGATGAGATAAAGGTAAGAATGACTCTAACTACGCCTGCATGCCCTTTAGCGAATAACTTTGTTAGAGAGGTAGAAGAGAGGCTGAGGGAAGCGTTTAAAACGAATGTGAATGTTGAGCTTGTCTTTGATCCGCCATGGACACCGGAAAGGATGAGCAAAAAAGTAAGGGATATGGTAGAGCAATAAATAAAAATAAACGAAATCACAAAATCTCCCCATCTATACTAAGCGTTTGTTATCTCTTTTACAGCTTCCTCAAAATTATAGAAAAGAACAACGGGGTGCGAGGCATAAATTATAACGTATCAGCTCTAACGTTTCCGCAAGCTGTGGAGCTAAAAATGGATAGAAGATGCCGGTGACGGGATTTCCACTTGCATGGGAAAGATGCAAGAAGGGACGAGGAGGCAAGCTCCTGTGTCCCTTTTTGCTTCGAACCCGTGACCTCCACGTTTCTTAGATATCATCTTTTCATCATCGCTCATATCGTATCATATGAGCGTGGCGCTCTAACCAACTGAGCTACACCGGCATCGTTTTAATATTTATTCGCTTTATTCTTATAAAATTAATATTGATTTTCAGACAAAAATTAAATATGAGATTTCTTGAAACAGAACATCATGAAGGGTTTTGCATTTATAGAAATGGGCATGGGCCTGTATGGGTTTGTCCACATGCAGGTCCATCTATAAAAAGAATGGGCACTCGTGATTCTGGATCCGATGCTATTGCAAGCCTCTGTTGGTCAAAAACAGGTGGAACACTCATTATATCTAATACACCAAGAAACAGGGTTGTTGGGATAGATTTTAATAGGCATTTGCCACCAAAGGATATGGCATTAATCTTTTGGGATATAATGACCAGCAACAGCGAGAGGGCTGAATGGTATAGAAGCAACTACGCTTTTGTTGCAAAGAATGAGGAAGATTATGAAAGAAAGAGAAGTATCTATGAAGAATTCTGGAACAGCGTAAAGGGAGCTGGAAATATCATAATATTCATGCATACACAAAATACCACACTAAAAAACTTTCCATCACTAATGGATGTTATAACATATAAAGGGGATGGTGTAGATAAAAACCTCGTTTCTGAAATCGTAGATGAGATAAATAATAAGTATGAGCTTATGTTCAAAAAAATGGAGAAACCCTACAAAAATGCTATATTCTTGGAGGAATTAAGGTTTATTAATGATGTGCTGAGGAAAAGGGGTGAATTTACGCTAGAGGCTGCAAAAAGATACAGTAAAGCAAGAGTTGTGAAAACGATCGGGGTAATAAAAAAATATGTAGACAGTGAGGCATATGAAGGCTTAATAGAAAGGTTTAATGAAAGGGAGTTTATGAAGGCTGTAATGCTTGTTTTAAGAAAAGATATCGCTCCCAAGGTTACGGTGGAGCTGAACTTCTTTGGTGATATGGCAAAGAAGATAAAGAAGCTCTTTGTATTTAAAAAGAATATAGTTATGGATATCGAGCTAAATCTCTTTTTGAATAAATGGTATCCCGACATAGCTGCTAGCATAGTGCTTCATATACTTTCGAGGATAACCTCTATAGAGAGGTACAGGAAGCTTGCAATAAAACAAACAAGGATAACAAATTTTTTGGATAGAACGTCATCTATATTCTCTTAATATAAAGATACAAAGCTAAAATATATCTATGGAAGCAAGCTATATGATAATTCTAACGCTGGGCATATTTTTTCTCTTTCTGGTATGGCTTGCATTTAAAATAGGAAAAAAGCTAGGTGCGTATGAATGTAAGCTTGAGTGGCAAGAAAGGATAGAAAAGATGAGAAAGGATATAGCAGATAAGCAAAGAGCTGGGATAAAGGGCAAGGTTGTAGAGATTTTTGCACCCTACATTAAAGGATTCCCGTTCAGTGCAAGCGAGTGCAGGTTTATTGGGGACCCAATAGACTATGTTGTTTTTGAGGGTATGGATAGAGGCGAAATAAAGGATATATACTTTGTTGAGATAAAAACAAATAGCAGCAAGCTTAATAATAACCAAAACAGGATAAAGGAATTAATAGAAAAGGGTAAAGTTAAGTGGTATCTCTTTAGGATGCAGGTAAAGGAATAGAGATTAAAGGATAATTGCGCACATTTTTATACCAAATTATCTCAATTAAATATATATGACATTTCCTAAAGAGGTTTTAACCAAGACGAAATCAGGTAACATAGAGGTTAGAGTTTTTCTTAAGAGAGGTGAGTTTGTCCACTATGGTTATATGGATGTGAAAACAAAGAAAATGTTAAATAAGGCAAAAATAATTTTGAAGTCAGAAAATGGCAAGGTGGAGTCGTATTTCATCATACCGCTCAAACAAAAAGATAAATTCCTCTTAATGAAAGAGAAGGAGCAGAAAACTAATATAAAGTTGTGGGATGGTAAAAAGAGTATATCGCTATGGGGAGATTAAATGGAAAGAATAGCAAGTGGTGTGCCAGGTTTGGATGAGATCTTAGGCGGGGGTGTGCCTAAAAACCATATTGTGCTTGTTTCTGGAACATGTGGTACAGGAAAGACCATACTTTGTGGACAATTTATATATGAGGGTCTTAACAACGGGGAAAATGGTGTTTATTTATCTCTTGAAGAGCAACCAGAATCCATAAAGGATAGCTTCTCACGATTAGGCATGAATTTTGACAAGTACGAGAAAGAAGGCAAGCTAACATTTATTAAGTATGATCCTTATCATGTAGAGGGTGTGTTTGATATATTGGAGAATACTATAACGGGGATAGGTGCTAAGAGGGTTGTTATAGACTCTATTTCTGCGCTAGGTATGCATATAAAGGATAAGGGCGAGCTAAGAAGGATGATCTTTAACCTCTCCCTTGTACTGAGAAAGATGGATACAACAACGGTGATGACTTCCGAGATCATTTATGGTCAGAGCGGTATTTCGAGATATGGTGTGGAGGAATTTGTAGCGGACAGCGTTATCGTGCTGTACTATGAGAAGAGCGAGCTTATGTTTTCCAGAACAATACAGGTATGGAAAGTTCGCGGTTCTAACCATTCAAAAAAGCTACACACGTATAAAATAACTAATAAAGGTATAGTCGTCTATCCAACAAAGTAATCATATGTTCTTTTTCATGTTTATGAAGTACTCCTCAAATCCAAATTTTTTGTAAAAATTCATTGCCGCTTTATTTTTTGCATATGAATCCAGCAAAACCCTTCTCACCCCATTCTTTTTAAACCATGCTATTATCTCTTTAATAAGCATGCTGCCTATACCCTTATTTCTATATTCCGGTTTCACAAAAACCTCGCTTATATACCCTCTTTCTCCATACTCATAAACTACAGGTGCCCTGATTATCTTCCCAGCAACAAAACCTATTATTCTTGAGCCATCTAATGCCACAAAAACCACATGCCTAGCTCTTGTTAAAAATGATCTTATATACCTTCCATATATTTCCCTCAGCTCACCTATACCTTTCATATCTTTATCATATCTCTTTTCTTCTTCAACAAGCTCGAGCCATATATTAAAAAGTTCCTCTAAATCCCCAATACCAGCTTCCCTCACAACAACCATGATTCAATTTTTGATAAATCGTTTAAAAAAATATAATGTAAATAGAATAGTATGGTAAGGGTTGGTAGTATTTCAGAAGGTAAGGTAGAAGTTGAGGGCAAGATTTATTTTTCTGATCTCGAGCTGTATTGGGACGGGCGAATAAAACTTATAGAGAAGTTTTATGTTGTTACGCCAAGCGATGTATTAAGGCTCGCTAAGGCAGGTGCTGAAATAATAGTTATTATTAGTGTTTTTGGTAATGTAAAGATAGAAGAAAGTGCAATGGAAATAGCAAAGAGCAAAGGGATTGATGTATTTATTGAAGACGCAAAAAAAGGCGCAAAGTTGTTCAATGCGTTTGTTGCTGACAATAAAAGGGTTGTAGCTCTTATACATACCTTATAGAGTGGTCTTATGAAGATATTGTTTAGTAAAAAGAGTGGTTTGTGGGTAGAGGATAAGGAAGCAATAGAAAAATTAAGGAACGATTACTTCGGGGAAATAAAGAACGATAAACTTTTTTTGTTCCCAGAAGAAGCGCTATATCTCGTAGCATTTAGAAACTTTAAAGTATATGATACCAATGGCATGGAGATCAATTTCAATAGCTTAGCAGCTTTTTACTCAAAAAAAGATAAAAACCTTTTCGTAAAGTTCAATGCATACAGGGATTGGCGTGATAGGGGATTGGTTATAAGGAGATTTAATCCTGCTGTTAAGGGAAAACATGAGAAGAAAGTCACAGCTGTTTACCCCTCTGGCAATATACAATTAGAACCTATAAAGTGGGAGGCTGTCTGGTACCCATACGCTCTTTTTTCCATTATAGAAGATAAGCAAAGCGTGGAGCTTTATGAAAGGTATTGGTTTGGACAATATGGGGTTTATAAGCAAAAAAGAGGAACCATGCTTAAACTCAACTTCCTCGAGACCATTTTCCTTGCTAAACACTTTGGCTTAAAGGTAAAAAATAGCGAAACGAATAAGATTACTAGCTGGAGAAGTATACTAAACTCTGTAGTAAAGAAGAGGGAGTATGCAAAGCAATTGTATGAGGTGTACGAGGATTGGAGGTTACGGGGTTATATAGTAAAAACAGGCTTTAAGTTTGGCTCTCATTTCAGGATATATTTTCCAGGTGCATCTCCCGTTAAAAAAGACAAATGGACGCATTCAAAGCACGTGCTACATGTTTTTCCAAAGCAAGAAAGACTTCTCGTATCGGAGTGGGCAAGAGCGGTAAGGGTTGCACACGGTGTTAAAAAAACATTTATACTCGGTATACCAGAAATGAAAAAGGAGGATTATATTTACTATGAACCACACTTCCTTGCATATAGAAGGAAGAAGGAGAGAAATATATGGGTAAGGGAAACACCAAAGGACAAGCCACGCTACCTTTTGGTTGCCCTTAATGAAGACGAGCATATAGGTGGTATAGAGCTTGCATCCCTTCTAAAGATTGCAAAGGATATGGGACTTGTGCTGGTACTTTCTATAACTGACAGGGAGACTGCGGTAACCTACTATATGCTAAAAAAGATAATATTGCCAGATTCAAAATTTGAATACTACGAGATAGAGTGGATGAAGCCATAATTGACGGGTGTTCTTATGAAGCAACCAATATTGCCGGGGAAATTTAAAGCAAGGTATGCAAGTTTGCTTGGAGAAGAGAATAAAATATTTCTTAAGTACTGCAAGATGCCTTTGAGAAAGAGCATAAGAATAAATACCATTAAAGCTAACGCCAAGGAAGTTGTTTCTGCACTCAAGGATAAAGGCTGGGAGTTAGAAAGAGTTCCGTGGTTCAAATATGGATATTGGGTAAAAAATGCTGATAAAGTAGCAATAGGCAATAGCTTGGAATATTTCCTTGGATATATATATCCACAAGAAGCCGCAAGTATGCTACCGCCTATTATTCTAAATCCCAAGCAAGAAGATTTTGTACTTGATATGGCCGCTGCACCTGGAAGCAAGACCACACAGCTCGCTCAAATGATGGATAACAAGGGGTGTATAGTGGCAAATGATAAAGATACCAGCAGGATAAAGGCTTTGCGCTTTAATCTTGATGTTTGCGGGGTAGTGAATACTATTGTAAGCAGGATGGATGGTATATGGTTCAAAGAGCTTAAGGAAAGATTTGATCTTGTGCTTTTAGATGCGCCATGCTCTGGGGAGGGTGTAATAAGGAAGTCATGGAACGTGCTCTCGCGATGGAGTGTTAACATGATAAATAACTTAGCAGGGTTGCAGAAAGGATTAATAGGAGCTGCTATAGAAACCCTTAAGCCTGGAGGCGTATTGGTTTATTCTACATGCACCCTCGCACCGGAGGAAAATGAAGGTGTGATTGATTTTGCATTAAAAAAATTTGATAATATAAAGGTGGAGAAGGTAAGCGTTGAAGGGTTAAAATGGAGAAATGGTATAGAGGAGTGGGAAGGAAAAAGTTTTAATAGCGAGGTGAAAAAGACCATGAGGATATGGCCCCAAGATAACGACACGCAAGCATTTTTCATTGCAAAGGTGAGAAAGTTATGAATAGAGCAAAGATAATAAAATGGATGGAGCAAAGATTTGGAATAAACAGGGGTATTTTTAAGGGTTACGCGTTCATAATAAAAAATGGCAAGGTATGGTTAACCTCGCGCGAGGTTATGAACAGAGAGCTCAGGGGAATAAAGATCGAGTCTGTGGGTTTGCTTTTTGGTCGCTATTCGGAGAGGAAGGGCATATTTAAGCCAACAACCAATGCGTTACAAATTTTTGGTAAGTATGCAAGCAGAAATATAGTTGAGCTTAATGAGAGGGAAAGGGATGATTACCTTACTGGGTATGATTTAGAAAAGCAATGTGATGCAGGGGAAGGGTATGTGATTATTAAATATAAACATCATGTACTTGGATGTGGGCTTTATAGAAATGGTATAATAAAGAACCAAATACCGAAGGCGAGGAGGCGCTACAGTGTTGAAGAGGTTTGAGTTACATAGCACGGTTGCTATTGTAGCAAAACATAAAGGCAAATATTTACTTGTAAAAAGGGCGAACAAACCATTTAAAGGGTATTGGGCTGTGCCCGGTGGCCACATTGATCCAGGTGAGAGTGCCTATGAAGCAGCTGTAAGGGAAGCAAAGGAAGAGGTTGGTAATGGTCTGCAATTGGAAAAAAGGCCAGCTTTTAGCTTTGTGCATGATGTCTATATTGCCCATCGCCACCATTGCCTTGTTTTCATGGCAAAGGTAAAGGATAGAGGGAAAATAAGGGCAGGGAGTGATGCAGCAAGGCTTGGCTTCTTTACCATTAATCAAATGAGAAGGATGAATCTAACAGATTACACATTACTTATAATAAACAAATTGTTAGAAAATAAATTATGAGCCAAGTTGTAAAAGCAAAGGCTCCTGGCAAGATAATACTTTTTGGTGAGCATGCAGTGGTACATGGCAAAACAGGCATAGCTGCAGCAGTGAGTATGTACAGCGATACAGAAATAAGGCCTGCTAGCCATGGCTTCTTTTTCGATAATCTGGGATATAAAGTTATATGTGATAGGGATGATTTTTTGGAGGCACATGAAACTTTAAGGAAGGGGGTAAGCAAAGACGAGTTTTTGTCACTTTTTAAGAGCGATCGCACAATTGTGAGCAAATACCTGATAATGAAATTTCTTACCGAGCATGAACTTAAACTTAGACCAATGAAGATTACTATAAGGAGCGAGCTTAGGAAGGGTATGGGGGGCTCTGCATCAATAAACGCGTCTCTCATCCTCGCTCTTGCAAGATTCTACAAAGTAACTATAGCATTGGATGAGATCTCAAGGTATGCCTATGCTGGTGACATTATATGCCACGGTGGTATGCCCTCAGGCATAGATAATACCACAGTGGTTTATGGGGGTTTTATAAAATTTAATAAAAGAAATGGCACCGCTCCGATAAGCATAAAAACAAAACTGCCCATAGTTATAGGCGATACACTTGAGCCTGCAGCTACAGCTGTAACTGTTCCAAAGGTTACGGAGATGCTTAAAAAGAGCAGAAGGCACAAAGCACTAATGAATGAGATAGGTAGCATATCCATAGAGGCAGCGAGGTGTATAAGGCGGGGAGATCTCGAGCGTCTTGGTAAGCTTATGAATAGAAATCAAGAAATACTGAGGGAGTTTAGTATATCAACCCCAAAGCTGGAAAGGCTTATAGACGCTTCTCTGAGAGCTGGTGCATTGGGAGCAAAGCTCTCGGGTGGTGGAGGAGGTGGTATAATGATAGCGCTTGCAAGAGATAATAACAACAGGAAGAGCATAGCAAAGGCGATAGAAAAGGCAGGGGGAAAAGCATATATTGTGGAGCTGGGAGTTAAAGGAGTGGCTTAAGCTTTTTTGCCTTCCTCATTTATCTCGCCTTTTCTTATTCGTGTTGATGATATTCTTTTTCCATCGTATGCATTGACCATGTCCACTATCAACACATCCATTGTTTTTAACCCCTTCTTCCTTCTTTCCTTATTTATTTCCCTCGCCCTTCTTATTATATTCTTTTCATTACCAACCACTATCGCCTCTATTCTCTCATTTTTATCCACAAGCTCTTTGCTGTAGAAGCTGTTAAGCGTTACTATCCTGTACCTGCCTTTATATCCCCTTTCCAACAGATAATGCTCAAGCTTTTCTTTTCTCTTATCATAGCTCTCAACCTCTTTCCTGTATCTCTTTGCAAACTCATCACTTGTTAGCCCGATAATGCAAAATTTTGATACCGAAAATGCAAGATCTATTAATGCTTTATGACCTTTATGCAATCTGTCAAACGTTCCTCCAAAACAAATCTTATTATACTTAAACATTTCCCCATGCACCTTCCCCGTATCCTTTAAATCTTAGGTCGATATATTTAAGTATTTTGAGATTGAGCCACAAAAATCCCATTATTTAAAAATTACCTGATAAATATAAATCATGGAATGGATGGACTACATTTACTTGGGGATGTATTGGTTTATGATCTATACCACCGTGCTCTTCATGCTAGTGTTTATAAAAAATAGAAAATACTTATGGCTGAGCCCAGAGGTAAAGGAGAAAAAGACAATAAGCTTTATCGTCCCAGCATATAATGAAGAAAAAAATATAGCAAGATGTATCGATTCTTTACTTTCTCTTGATTACCCAAAGGATAAAGTAGAGATATTTGTTGTTAATGACGGCTCCACAGATAGAACAAGAGAGATATGTGAGCGCTATGCTAGAGAGGGTAAGATAAAATTGATAAATAAAAAGAATAGTGGAAAGGCAAGCTCAATAAACATGGTACTTCCTATGACAAAAGGTGAACTAGTTGCTGTGCTTGATGCCGATTCTGTTGTGAGTAAAGATTATGTTAATCATATGATAGGTTATTTTGAGGATGAGCGGGTGGCTGCAGTGACGCCTGCCATAAAACCACTTGATGCAAACAATATAGTTAAGAAGATTCAATGGGTTGAATATATGTTTCAAATATATTTAAGAAAGGCCTTTGATTTTTTCAAAGCCCAATATGTTATTCCTGGCGCAGGCAGTATTTATAGAGGGGATGTTATAAGAAGGCTTAAGTTTGATGAGAATGGTAATCTTACTGAAGATACCGAGATAGGGTTCAGAATGCATGAGAAGGGGTATGAGATAAGAAATTCTTTAAACGCAGTGGTTTATACTGATATACCAGATACATTTGGCTCTCTCGTAAAGCAGAGATTGAGATGGTATAGAGGCTACTTGCAGAATGTAAGAAAATATTCATATATGATATTAAACCGTAAATTTGGGAATCTGGGTATGTTTCTTATCCCAGCAAACTTTATATGGATAACCATACTCTTCCTGCTTGTTATACTCCCAGGTATAAATTTGGCAAATGACCTATACATCAGATATCTTAATTGGGCTGCTGTGGATTTCGAAATAATATGGCCTAGCTTTAATCCCGATACCATTTTCCTTTCCCTGGGCATGTACAATTATTACGGGGTGCTTTTTCTCTCGTTAACTTTCCTTACGCTCTTCATAGGAGCAAAGGCGTCGAAGGAGGAGCTGGGGTTAATAAAGAAGCGTGCACACTATTTTGCATATATATTCCTTTATCCAATGCTAATAACCTTTTTCTGGGTTTCAGCAACAATTCAGGAATTGCTTAAGGTGGAGAGAAAATGGTAGAATGGAAGATTTATTTGGCTGCAGGCGTAATAACAACAATAATATTCTCTATGGGTATTGTGTTCGGATTCTGGCTTAGTGGGGAAAAAGTACAACGCCTCAACGCTGATCTTGAATCCATTCTTAGAGAAAGCAAAAGCATGGAGTTGGAGATGCTTCTTATGAATACTTTAGAATCAAACTTTACTTGTAGAGCAACACTTATTGAGCTTGATAAGATAACCCAGCGTGCCGCATATCTTGGTGACTTGCTAACAGTATACGAAAATTCGGAGCGTATGAAGGTTGAGGAATATAAAGAACTTAAAAAGGATTATACATACCTTCTCATAAGATACTGGCTTTTCTGGAAAAATGTAAAGAAAAGCTGTGGTAACGTTAATCACGTCTTTGATATCCTTTATTTCTATTCAAATAAAAACTGCTCTACATGCATACAGCAAGGTGCAATACTATCACATTTCAAAAAGCTCTATCCCAAAAACTTTATGATATTTGCTATAGATGGGGATATGGATCTTTACATCGTAAGGTTGCTGAAAGAAATATATAATGTTAAAAGCTATCCTGTTATAGTTGTTGGGGATAAAGAGTACCACAACTTTATGAGTAAGGCAGAGCTGGAGAATTTATTTTGCACAGAGTATAAAGAATTTTCGTTCTGTAAAAGATAGGAAAGGTTAAAAATATGAAAAGCGCATGCTATAAAAGCGTCTCAATTATTATTCCAACCCTGAATGAAAAAGATAATATAAAACCACTTTTTCTCGAGTTGAAGCGATATATTAGAAGCAAGTGGAATGTAATAATTGTTGATAGTAACAGCATGGATGGTACAAGAGAGGAAGCCCAAAAAGTAGGCATTCTGATGGGAATTCCAGTAAAAGTTATCAATACAGGAAAGCTTGACTTAGGGAACTCTGTTGTGAAAGGATTTGGGTATGCTAAAGGGAAGATATTAGTGGTTATGGATGCTGATCTTCAGCATCACCCAAAATTTCTCCAGCAACTTGTTAATGGTATAGAAAAACTCAATTTTGATATTGTTATTGCCTCAAGGTTTGTAAGGGGTTCTGTAGTAGAGTTTTCAGCAATCAGAAAAATAAAGTCAATAGGCTTGCGTTACATTATTTATCTTCTTTTCCCGAAACTGTTTAGAATAAAAGACCCTGCAGCAGGTTTCTTCGCCCTAAAAAGGGGTGTTATAAAAGGTATTGCCCTTAAGCCTATTGGTTTCAAAATACTTCTGGAAATACTTATAAAGAGGAGATATAAAAGAGTTTTAGAAATACCTTTTGTTTTTAAAGAAAGGGTGAAGGGGGAAACAAAGGTTAATAAAAAACAGATAATAAAGATAATAAAACACTTATTAAATTTGTTTATGTATAATTATTTTTATGTATCATGAGGCATTCAAATTATTAAAGGGCAGAAAATTAATTAAGATTTTTTTGCTCTTGCTGTTATTTTTAATCTCCTTTTTCGTAAGGTTTTTTCCTGTCAATCTTGGTTCACACTATTGGGATGAAGCCGTTTACCTTCAGCATGCAGAGATTTTTTCTGGACAAAGGTCAATGGAAAAATTCAACGAGTTTGATATAAGACCACCACTTCTCCCTTTAATGATAAGCCTATCATATATAGTATCACATTCTATCATCTCAGCCCATTTCGTGGTTTCCATACTTTCAGCTCTTGGTATTATTGTTATTTTCTTTTTGGCTAAAGAGATATTTGATGAGGAAACAGCAGTCTTTTCATCATTGCTATATGCATTAATCCCGCTCAATATAACACTTTCTCATGACATCCTTGTTGATTCATTTCTACCAACTTTTTGGGCAGCAAGTGCATTATTCGTTATAAAATCGGCTAAAACAGGAGAAAGGTTGCATAAGGTTCTCGCAGGCATTTTTATAGGCTTCTCGATATTAACAAAATTTACATCTTTATTGCTTGTTTTTCTCCCACTATTTGTATTCTTCTTTTCTAAAGAGAAGCGCGAGCGAACAGAAAGGAAATTTTTTACGTATTTCATTTCGTCCATAAAGGAAATGACATTGATAGTATGCTCAGCAATATTAGTAGTTCTTCCATATCTTGTATGGGTTGCGATACTATTTGGAAATCCTTTGTATACTTTTATAAATGCCTTTCTTGTTGTTAATCTCGATATCCCAACATCATTTACTATATTATATACTCAGTTTAACAAAATATTCCCTGTGCTTTTTCTATTCGGTTTGTTCTTATTTATTTTAAATGCAGTTTTAGAAAGGAAAATTGATAGGTTTGTTGCCTCTATTGGTTTGTTCTCCCTTATCTTCTTCGTAACAATACATTTTGTGACCCATAAAGAAATAAGGTTTTTACTTCCAATAATACCTTTTTTAACGATTATTTCAGTAAACGGCTTCATAAGAGGCATTGTAGGAAGATCCAAAAAAGCTACAAAACTTATTTTCTTAATATTTTTCTTAATTATAGTCTTAGGCATTATCAGCACGAATCCCAAGCTAAAGCTTTTAACGAATGGTAATTTTTTTATTAACCCAACCTCAACAGCATACAATGCTGCTTTATGGCTCCAAAAAAATACCCTTCCAGATACTATAATATATACCAATACCCAATACCCAGTCCTTGCTTATTACTCCAACAGAACAATTATAGTACTGCCTTTCTGGAGAAGTTTTCAAAATAACATAACAGAGGTCATGAACAGAAAAGGATATTATACCCTTTTCAGCGAAACAGCAAGGTCAAGAGAACCTACAATAGATTTTGTGAAATCAGATAAAAGATTTACTTTAATAAATAAATTCGGAAATGGCAGGGATGAGGTGTTCATTTACGAGTACAACCCAATTTAAGCATTAATAATTAAGGTAAATTAAGATAAATTATATTATTATGGCTGTTGATGTTAAAGAAAGCCCGCTCTTTTGGGCGGATAAAATCGCTAGAGAAGTAATAGATAGGAAGAAATTTAGGTATCTAGACAAACAAATACCAACATTTGATAAATTTGTTGTCAAAACCTCCGCATCTATCTCTGGTGTGCTACATATAGGAAGGCTTAGTGATACTATAAGAGGGGAGTCTGTTGTAAGGGCATTGATAGATAGTGGCGTTAAAGCAGAGCTTATATGGGTTGCTGAGGATATGGACCCATTGCGCAAGGTGCCAAAAGGCGTGCCAGAAGGCTATGAAAAATATATCGGCATGCCTGTAACAGATATCCCTGATCCATTTGGCTGTCATAACTCTTACGCCGAGCATAATAAAGCTGAATATTTTAAGGTGATAGACCAATTTGTTGGGGTAAGGATGAAGAAATATTCAATGAGAGAGGAGTACAAAAAAGGCAGCTTTAGACCATATATAAAGAAAATACTTGAAAACATAGATAAGGTGAGAGAGATATTAAACAAGTACAGAACAACACCTCTTGAAAAAAATTGGAGTCCTTGGACGCCTGTTTGTGAGAATTGCGGGAAGATAATAACACCCCGCATCATAGGGGTTGAGGAAGGAATTGTAAAATATGTATGCGAGGATTATGCATTCAAAAGTTATACGGCAAAAGGCTGCGGATATAAGGGAGATAATGATCCTTTAGAAGGTAATGGGAAGCTTATGTGGAAAAGCGAATGGGCTGCGCAATGGGCAAGGTGGAAAGTCGTGGCAGAGGGGGCTGGCAAGGAATACCAGGTACCTATGAGTGCATGGTGGGTAAATGCAGAAATTGTAGAGCATATACTTAGTTTCCCTATGCCTGTACCAATATTTTACGAGCATTTGATGATAGATGGTGTTAAAATGTCTGCATCACTTGGCAATGTTGTATATCCTAAAGATTGGCTTGAAGTTGCGCCAGCAGAGCTTCTCCGCTTCCTATACAACAAGAAGCTCATGAAAACGAGAAGCTTTTCGTGGCGCTATCTACCTAATCTTTATGATGAATATGACAGGCATGCTGATGTCTATTTTGATAGGGTAAAGGTAGCGAATGAAAAGGAAAGGGAGCATATAAAGAGGCTTTTTGAGATCTCCCAACTTGGAAAACCAAAAGCCTGCGTAACTATACCATTCTCATTTGCTGCTATAATAGCCCAAATCCACAATCCTGCAAAGAGTTTAGATAAAGCCATAGAACTTTTAAGATTCACGGGCCACGTCGATAAGGTTGGCAAGGAGGATAAAGAAGAGATAAGAAAAAGGCTTATGTATGCAAGGAGGTGGGCTGAAAAATATGCTCCAGAGGATATGAAGATAAGAATAAGAGAAAGTGTACCACCAAAGCTAATATGCTCACTTTCTGATAAGGAGAAAAACGCTATAAAGGTGTTTGCGAAAGACCTTGCAAAAGAATGGAACGAGCAAAGCTTGCAGTATAGGATATTTGAAATAGCTAAGGAAAATGGCATTGATGTTAAGCGATTCTTCAAGATCTGTTATCAAATAATACTCGGTAAAGATTATGGACCAAAACTTGGACCCTTTATACTCGCTGTTGGAAAAGAAAAAATAATAGCGTTACTTTCTGAGGTTGGTTCGTAGAAAATAGAATTATTACTTTTCAGAACATTAAAAGCATGTGAGAAAAAGCCATGCAGGGATGTAGAAAATCTTTAGATTATCAATATCCTCTTCTCTCATCACATCCTTTGTGATAACAAAACCCCTTTCTATCTTAAAACGCTTCATAAATTTAATCATACCCTTGATATCCCTTTTCGCTATCTCGCTTTTATACTTGACCTCTATAGGTATTATCCCATTCTCTGCTAGTACAATATCTACTTCATCTTTATTTGGCGTGCGCCAAAAATAAACATTTTTGTTTTTAATCCTTACATGCTGAAATACCACGCTCTCAATAAACTTGCTTACAACCTCTTCTATATCAAGCACACTTTCATTATAATTGAGAAGGGCGAAGGCTATGGATGGGTGTGCTATATGAACTTTTTTGTTTTTCCTTAACTGCTTTGCAAAGCTACCGGAATAGTTAAACAGTATATCAAGAAGGAATGACCTCTGGAGATAGAAAATATAAAGCTTAGCTGTATGATAGTTGACATTAAGTGTTTTTGCAAGCCCGCTTATATCAATCATATTTGAAGTGTTTTTGCATGCATACTCAAGTATTGAGTAAAGTACATCTCTACGTCTTGTCTCAAAAACGCTTGGTATGTCCTCAAATATTATTTTTTCTATGATGGAGCTTTTCACATACTCCCTTACAAATTCCTCATTTTCCTCTCTTGCTATTTCCGGGAATCCTCTTAAAATATATTTGTTAAGCATATTCTCAAACATAGTAACCTTGTGCACAACCTCCTCATATATTTTCTTTAAAGAGCTGAATTCCATTTCCGGTCTTTTTATATCAATATTGTTCATTTCTAGAAATTCCTTGAATGATAACACAGGTACATAGAAATCAAATATTCTACCAGCCAGACTCTCTTTTGAGTTTTTTATTTGAAGCGATGCCGAGCCTGAAACAAAGAATTTTATATCTTCTCGGGTATCATAGAACCTCTTTACAATATCTTGCCAGTAAGGCACCTTTTGAATCTCATCCAGAAATATGTATTTTTTACCCTCTTTGCTACACACAACCTTGAGGTAATAATTTATGATATCCTCCAAAACCTCAGGCTTTTGAGCAAGCAATTCATCGAAAAGGAAGTTTATTGCTAAAAGAGTTCTTAAATATTTCCCTGTGGGCGTAAAGAAATAAAAGTCATTTATACTCACTCTTGCTTGTATACTCCGATTTCATAGCATACTCACTCTTTGCCTTATATTCTCCAAATTCTTGCATGGCTAAGCTTCTTGCGTATTTATCTTCTTTGCTTTCTTCATAATCTTCCCCACCTTCTGTCTTTATCTCTGTCTCCCATGCCTCATA
>QMZT01000010.1 GCA_003663325.1 Candidatus Aenigmatarchaeota archaeon
TGGTTGGATAATAAGGCAGAAAAGAGATGACAGAATAGAATCGGCATTGTTCGTTATAACAATACTTCACAATGTTTTTGCTATTAGGGTAAAGGTCAGCTAGGAATTTTGTCCCAAAGCCTTATGGGGACAATAAATATTTAAAAAAATAGGTTGTTTTTAATTATTATGAAATATCTACCTGAAAGTAGAGGATCGTATGAATATATTGAAAATGTATACAGAGGGAGATCACAGGAGTACAGAGAGAAATGCAAGGTTCTTGCAAGACTGAGCAATGAGCTCCAGCAAGATATAGAATTATGTACGCGAAAACTTGAAGACATCTCAAATATTTCTGGCAGAGATCAAGGTTTATTGCGCAGAATTTATCTAAAAATGAGAAGTCTTTTACAAAGATACCCACGCGAGAGGGTACTAGAGGAATTGATAAAAGCAGAAGTAAGAAGTCTTGGAGAGTTAAAGAACAGGTTAGGTGAAAAGATAAGCTATGGTGAGCAGGAGGTTCAAATTGCTAATCAAAGAATAAACGAGCTTTATGAATTAGAAATGACCTTGGTGGAAGAATTAAGCACTACTAAACAACAATTGGAAGAAATTAATAGAGAAATTGAAGAACTGGGTGAAAGATTAGGTTCATATGATAAAGAGCCTGATTCTAATCTAGATCTGGTTAAAGAAAGATTGGAATTGGAGCAAGCAAAAAGAGTAAAAGAGATGAAAATGGGCGAGTATGAAAGTGAAATATTGACAGCTACAACCTTACAGACACAAATAAGAAACCTGAGAGATGCATATAAAATACTTATTGATAAGGGACTCACACTTGCTATAAAAAATGCTAAGGTTGCCTATTCGCATATTACAGGCACCTATGATGCTTTAGAGAAAATGGTTCCGGGAAAAATTGCTGTAGCTGGTGTAACACAAATGACGCTTGAAGCTATGAAAACCTTTGCAAGGGTTAAGGAAGATATGAATTATGTTTTTGAGATTATCACAAAAGCATCTGCAGAACTTCCGCAGGTAGTACCTTTATTCGAAGAGCCGTTTTACTCTGATGATACGCTAGAGACTGCGTCGCAAAGACTTGAAAAAGGCAAAGAATTATTTAATCAGAAATTAGGGGCTGTGCTTGGAAAATCTTTACCAGAGGTTAAATCCACAGATATGTTACCGAGTCATGATGAAAGCAAAGCTTAAGCTTGAAAAAATATTTAAGGAGTTGCAAAGTGAGAGAGAATTCATAATTTTGGATGAAGAGGAAACAGAAAGGTATCTTGCTATTTTTCAAATTTGTATAAGAGAATACGGAGATACAATTGATAATAAACCTTACCTGTATCGTTATTTAGAAGATCTGATGTGTTTGTTACGGGGCGTAGGACTTCTATCAAAATATCCGTTTTCATATTTAAAGGTTGACAAAATTTCTGGATTTCCCTCTTGGAGTGGTATTGAAGAAATATACTTACTAAAAAACAAGGCTCATGATACGCATAAAATGAATGAAAAAAATATAATTGATAATGCAAGATACAGATTGCTGAGAGGCGAGAATGTAGATGTAAATGCACAAAACCTTCAATTGCAAGAATTTTACTATCAATTAGAAAATCTTACATTGCCTTGTTTAGGTGACATTAGGGTAGAGGGGAAAAACACATATCAAGACTTAAAATACACAATTAAGAGGAGTCGCTTCTTTAGCATGATAGAGGAAAATTATCAAGGCTCACAAACATATACCATGGGTTGTTTGTATTATAATCCTGTAAAAAACCAACCAGATTTGTGGTTTTTTGAGATTGATGTTGATAGGCTTTTAGAAAGAACTACTCATAAAAACAGTTATATTACAGATGAGTTTAAAAATTTGATAAAAGAATATTTATTTTTTGGCCCTGAAGGGATGTGTCTAATGGTAGAAAAAAATTCCCCAGGAGTTGTCAGAAAAATAAATAAAATATCTTTTGGTCCGTTTTACTTTTCCCCCTATCAGGAAATAGATGTTTTGGAAAACGGTTTAAAAAATGCAAGTAGATACATAGAACAAGGAAATGCTTTTTTATTTATTCAAGAAAAGGAGATAAATCTTGAAACAGGAAAAAATGATGAGTATGTTGTCCACTAAAGATTTTTATAAACTCGATGCAAAGGACATCGAAAAGATAGAAAAATTTGAACAAGAGGTTGGTTTACCAAAAACAGTAGCGGATAGAGAAGAGTTAGGCAATATACTAAAAGAAGCTGTAATTGCAGTAAAACTAGAGGATTCTCATGTATCTTATGATCAAATATTTGATCGTTTTCGTGAAGAATGGGACTGGTTGTACAGGAAAAGGGTTATAAAGAATGATGTTCCGTATTTAAGGTGGGATGCAGTTTTAAAGAACTACATAAATAAATTAATGAGCAAAGACTATGAAGATCTTTTTACATGGGAGAAAAGAAAATTATTAGCAACACATGTTGTTAGAACAGGAGATGTAATATGCGAGGAGCGTGAATATTACAGAGATGTGTTCCGAACATACAAGATGGATGCAGAGTTCTGGTTTATTCTTACACCAGAAGATGTAATTAAATGGGTAAGAAATGGTTACTCTATTCCATTTATAGAAGACTTCAAAGCCCTTTATAAAAAGGATTATGAAACCTTCAAGAAAATTTATTACGCGGCAGATAGCAGAACACAAGAAGAATTTCTTGCTACCATCTCAAATAACCAATCAGAATTTTTCATAAACTTTCACAGAAGCAAGAAGAAAAAAGATTTGGTGGAAGCTGCAAAATTTGATATCACTAAGTATATAAAGCCAGAAATTCTGTATTTAAAGCTACCTGAGAAGATGAAAGAGGTCTACAAGAATGTCGATAAAGAGAGGCAGCTAGAATTATGGAACAGGCTAGCAAAAATATTTAGAGATAGAGATTTGTCAGAGTTCCTTAACGTTTCAAAGTTTGATTTTTCTCAAGTAGAGGATATAAAGCACCTTTTTGATAATTATTTTGATATATTCAAAGAGTTCTATAAGAATCAAAGCGCTGAAGAACAGGCTAAAATATGGAAAAGGATCTATATGTATTTAGATAATGAAAAAGAAAAAGAGATTTTATTAAACTCCAGTTTTGATTTGATAGAAATTCTTACACCTGAAGAAATATACGAAAAATATTGGTACTTGGTAAAGGATTCTGAATTTTTTCAAGATGATGAAAATGTAAAAAGATTTTATTTAGAAATCGCGTTTTCTCCACGAATTAAAAAGGATTTGCAGAAAGATAAAGAGATCGATGAGTATTTTAAAGAAAAGAATATAGACTTGAGTTGTATAAGAATGTCTAGGGCATTAGGTGATATGCTGGATATAAATGGATTTTCATATGTGAAGCTAAAAAAGAAAAATGAAAATATTAACATCGAATTTGATATAATTCCAGAATTAAATAGAAGGTGTGTAAAAATCTATGGACTAGAGGATTCTAATCTTTATAAACCTATATCCGAGTTAGTGAATAATCATGAAATTGTTATCAAGCATTCTAAACTTTCGCCTGTTAAAGGCAAGATAAATATTTTCTATAACGACAGTAGTTTTAAAGTAGAAATCAGTTTTAGCAGTCCATTAATTTCTAGGGCAAAGGATATTATTAGCCTCTTGTCTTCAGATAACAACGTAAAGGAATTACTTTTGACAGGGAAATATAAAGAACTGACAAAAGAAATAAGAGAAATTCTCGAAAAAACAGGAGTATCATCGCTGGAGAACTCAATACCAGAGCCACTATACATAGAAATGAGCAGTGTATATTTTACAATTAATGATGTACCTATTTATTGCTTTTCTGAAAAACAACCCTTGACTATTTGTTTTGGTGATAAAGAGGTAATTCCTTTAGATTCGTATATTATCAGGACATCGGTGCAGAGAAAGGAAGATATTATTGATACATTAGTTTGTGCCGACTATTTGAAATGGAATGAGAAGAAGATAGAGGAGAAAATAAAAGAGGAGGAGGACACAATCCTTAGAGAATGTGAAAAACCGGAAACAATAGTAGAAAGAAATCGTTTGCTTTCTAGGACATATGAAAACAGCCCGAATCTGAAAAGGTTATATTATTACAAGGTCTCGCTAAAACATAGTATCCCAAGATCTTTAGATTTTGATTCCGATTGGGATTTGTTGGATATTACAACAGAAAATGAAATGTTCTTAGAAATACTAGAAAAACTTAAAAGTTTATGAAATTGTAATCAAGTTAATTATTGAGCATTGATTTTAAAAAGAAAAAATATTTTATTTATTAGGAGATTAGTATGAATTTCTTTCCATATGCATTGAGAGAAAAGCAAGAAGAATTCATAAGTTTTGTCAATAAAAATGTGATGAAAAATGTGATATGCGTAGAGGCTCCTACGGGTTTTGGTAAAACACCTGCATTGCTCGCTGCCCTGCTGCCCTATGTTTTAGATGGTTACAGGGTGATATGGACTGTAAAAACAGGCAATGAAACAGATAGGCCTATAGAAGAGTTAAAGGAGATAAATAAAAAGCTTGGAACAAATTTTTTCGGTCTGTCTTATAGAGGAAAAAAGGATATGTGTCTTCTCGCGAGGGAAAGAAAGCTAAAAACAGATTATGACGGGGCAACGTTTTTTTGTAACATGAAAAGGAAAGAGTGCAAATATTATGCTAATCTCGCAGGCGTTGATATAGATATGTTTTTAGAAAAACCACTGCTTTATACAGAGCTTGTAGGTATTTGCAAGAATCTTAACCTGTGCCCTTATTTTTTACAAAGAATACTTGCAGAGTTTGCAAGCGTTCTTAGTTTAAGCTATAACTATATTGTGAATGAAGGTATTGCATGGGGTATTAAAAGCCTTATCCCCTTTAAGAACTCTATACTAATCGTGGATGAAGCCCATAATTTGCAATTCATAACCTCTAATGTAAACTCTAACAGAATAACCACACGTACAGCAATAAATGCCCTCAAGGAATGGCGCGAATTTGTTGGGGATGATGGCAGAGAGAAGCTTTTTATAACCTCGCTTATAGAGGAGATGAGGGGGATATACAAATATATGAAAGAGAGTAATGAGTGTGAAATAAGGCTAAATATGGATGAGTTTTTATCTAAGGTATTAGCTAAGGAAGGGCTTGGATTTGATGAGATGTTTGAGATATTAAGCAAAATAAAAAAGGTTGGCACAGAGCTAAGAAGACAGCAAATAGAGGCAAACAAATCACCTCGCTCATCCCTTTACAGACTCTCGCTGTTCCTGTTTGATGCAATCTCAAATATTAATGTTAGGGGCGTTGAATTTATTGCAGAAAGGCAAAAAGATAATATTGCCATTGAGATTTTTGATATGAGATCAGAAGAGATTCTAAAAAACAAATGGGATCAATTTAGATCGGTAGTATTCTGCTCCGGAACGCTAAGGCCTATCAATGCATTTGCTACAACAACCGGCATTAGCTCCTTTGAGGGAAAGGTGTTTCATACGAAGATCAATAAAGAAAATGTGAAAACCTTTATAATAAAGGGTCTTAGCACAGCGGGTGAAGAGATAGGGAAGGAAATGGTAAGAAGATACATTAACGCTTTGGCTTCATTCCTTAAGCTTCCATTCAATTCTGCGGTATTCTTTTCAAGCTACAGGGTGCAGGAGGAAATAATGAATGCAGGCCTATTAAGCTTGGCCAAGGATATGGGGAAAAAGGTATTTATAGAATATAAGGGTATGAGCGGCCATGAAGCAAGGAAAATATTAGATGAGTTTAAAGAAGAGGGTAAGAAAGGTAAGAAAGGTTTGCTTTTGGCGAGTATGCAAGGCAGGTTTGCGGAGGGTGCAGATTTTCCCGGAAGTGAGCTAGAAGGCATATTTATTGTTGGTATACCATTCGATAGGCTTAACCTGAAAACAAGGCTATACTTAGAGTATTATAAATCTCTTTATGGGATAAGGAAGGGTGTATACTATGGTTACGTGATCCCGGCTATGAGAAGGGCCAGCCAGGCATTGGGCAGGGCTATAAGAAGCAAAGATGATAAAGCTGTGTTTGTGTTGGGGGATGAAAGGTACTTGCAGAAAAGATTCTTTACCCTGCTTCCCTTCTATGTGAAAAAAACAGCTATTAGCGTGGAGCTGGAAAAATTTGCGAAATTAAACGATAGCTATTCCCCTCCTGTCCAGAAATAGTTATCTATCAAAAAAATAAAAAATGGGACACTTATAACTATGATTATCACATCAGCTATGAGATACTCATACCCAAGCTTATTTTTTACTATGTAAAGCAAAATCTCCAGCATGACAAAATAAAAGATTATCATGAGCAAGAATGCAGCTATCCTTTTTTCCCAACTATAATACCTGCTATGTATTTCATCAATTTTGAATGCCATATTTAAAAATTATCTCAATAATAATTAATACTTTCTTAAATCCCAAACCAAAAAGTAACTAAAAAGAGCAGGCTTGATGTATGGATTATATCAAGGTGATAGAAAAATTGAAGAGCGAGATAAAAGAGATAGGAAACGAACTCTCGCTTGTAGAGCTTGCCATCAAACAAAAATATGGTTCTGTGCCTATAAGAGACCACTTATTTAGGTACTGTATATCGCTAATAGAGACACCATGTGCTGATCTCAGAGCAATCGTTAAAGAGAGCGATCAGGAGCTACAAGAAGATATGCTCCTTGTTATGGGTTATTATGAGAAAAGATTAAAAAGGATCGGACGTGAGCTCAGAAAGAACATATTTACGTATACTATTGATTTAATAGAGGTAGAAGCAACTTTAGCAGAGACGCTTGGAATAGAGCATGAAGAATCATATAAAGAAAGGATACTTTCCAATGAACATATAAAAATGCTCGCAGAGTATGAGATAAGAAGGCTAAATTAGACCGTAAATAAGAAGTGGGAATACTATTGTGGCATCACCGTATATGGTTACGTATCTTGCCTCCTCGTTAATTTTACCCCATGACACCGCTTCTTTTGCCTTTGCACCGGAAAGACTACCATCCCAAACTTGTGCAGTTGTTACATAGACAGCATAATCCAAGCCACCTCTAACTATATTAACACCTATTGTATGATGCTTAGCTATGCCACCACCGAGTATTATCCCTCCCGTTTTATTTGCATTAAATACAATATCGGCAAGTGTTTTCATATCGCCAGTAACATCTATACAAAAATCTGCATGGTCTTGCTTAAAGAAATAAAATTGTAAGCCTATAGCAGAATCTGTAATTCCTGGACAAAATATTGGTATGTTATTTCTGGCTGCCCAATATATGAAAGAGCTCTCTTTGCTTATCTTCCCAAGCTCAAGTATAAATTCACTTGGACTCCATGCTCGCTTTTTTTCATAAAGCTTTGTTAACAATTTTTGTATTTTTTCCTCAAGCAGTATGTATCTCTCATTCGGAACAACTATATTTCCCAACCTGTTAATACCTCTTTTATGTAATTCTCTATCATCCATATCAAAGCTGCCTATATAATATGGATCAAACCCCCTTATAAAATCATGCTCTACAGCACCTCCCGTAGTTATAATAACATCTACAAACCTCTTTTTGCACATTTCAGCAAAAATACCTCTCAGGCCTGAAGCCACCATATTTGCTGTAAAGGAAATAAATACCGTTACATCCTTGTCCATCATTTTTTTGATTATCTCTCTACCAATCCCTGTATGTGTTGCTTGAAAGCCTGCACACTTTAATTGGTCAACAAATTCACCCATACTTTTAATATTCTCAATATCATAATCCTTAACTACATTCATACCCTTCATCTAAAGAATTTAGTGCAGCGGGCATAAAAATGTTTTACTGATACGAAGCTATGCTTTAGCTGAAACTTCTAAGCTAATATTAAAAACAAATCACTGCTCAAACAGACTATGCTCAATATAATATTGCATACTCTCGCCAAAACTATTAAGACCGAGCATCTCAGCTTCTTCATCACTCAACTCTCTTATTTCAAAGTATTCATGCTTGCTCCTTATACGCCTATGGAACCCCTTTCTGCTAAATGGGAATCCTTGATCTGCTACAAGCTCAGGTATATGGTCACATATCTCCATAGCTTGAAGTATATCATCTGCCTTAATATAAACAGCTCTCTCATGCCCTTTCTTGACCCTTTTACCTAAAATTTTATACCATGGCATAGCTTGTTAAATATTCAAGATTTATATTTTTAAACCAATATTGTAACAATTTTATATTACTAGCCCCGTGGTGTAGCGGTCAAGCATAGGAGGCTCTGGAGTTTGGCTGGAGCGGTTCCGATACCTCCTGCTACCAGATAGCGGAGAAACCTCCAGACCCAGGTTCGAAGCTATGGAAATCCTGGCGGGGCTATCAAAACGATTTAAATAAACTATTGGTTATGTGGTAAAGTCTTTTCCCATCTTTTATATACTCCTCTCTTTCAACATTTCCAACAAATATTGCATGATCTCCAACTTCAACCTCTTTAATTACCTTGCATTCCAAATATCCTAAGCAATTCTTTATCCTTGCACAATCTATGGCTTTACATTCTTCTTTTTCTATACCAAATGCGGTAAATTTATCTATGTCCCTGCCACTCACTGTACCACATTTAATGGCAATTTCCTTCATTTCTGCGGGGATAAAATTCACACAAAATATCTTTGACTTAGAAACAAGAGCATACGAATATCTCTCTTTGCCTATTACTATACCGTAAAGGAACGGTTCAAAAGATAGAGGAGTATGCCAGGCAAGCGTTATTATATTGTCCTTTCCTTCATATCTTGTTGTTACAAGTACAACCTGTCTTGCTCCTGTAAGCTCTGACATATTTAAATCTTGGCTTAGGGGTTAATAAGTTTTATTTAATCCATCCGATCTCAACCATATCGGTTCTTTGCCTTGGCTGAATATCGATATCATTTTCGTTACAGGGAGCGTTTTTATTTGATTTATAATGCAAAATACCTGTCCATGCGATCATTGCACCATTGTCGCCCGCATATTCTATAGGAACAGTATTAAACTCGGCTCCCCTTTCCTTACACATAATGCCTAGCATTTCCTGAAGCCTTGTATTTGCTGCCACACCACCGGTAAGCAGTACCTCTTTCTTCCCTAAGTGGGCAAGCGCCCTTTCTGTCACTTCAACAAGCATGGAAAAGAAGACTTCTTGCATAGAAAAGCATATATCTTCAAGCTTATAGCCAGCGTTATACTTTCTTATGCACTCCGTAACTATGCCCGAGAAGCTTAGATCCATGCCTTTAACAACATAGGGCAGATCTACCCAATTCCCATTCTTTGCAAGTTTCTCTATCTTTGGTCCTGGAGGGAAGCCCAGCCCTACATTTCTACCAAATTTATCTAAAGCATTGCCCAGCCCTATATCCATTGTTTCTCCAAAGCACCTATATCGACCGGAGCTAAAAGAAAGTATTTGTGTATTCGCACCTGAAACATAAACAATTACAGGATCCTTACTTTCTGTTAAAAGCCTTCCTATTTCTATATGGGCTATGCAATGATTAACGCCAATTATCCTTCTACTCTTATTAGCCAAATATCTTGCATATTCCATGCCCACTTTTAGGCATGGTGCAAGCCCTGGTCCTTGAGAAAAAGAAACAATATCGATGTCCTTTATAGATATTCCAGCAATTTCCAATGCGTTTTCAATAACCTTGCTTCCGCTTTTTTTATGGTGGTTTGCAGCATCTACTGGTATTATTCCCCAACCAGATGCCGGTCTGTAGGTACTTTTTTCATTAGCAAGTATATTGCCTTTATCATCCACTATCCCTACTCCAAACGTGTGTGCTGTGCTTTCTATGCCAAGACATAGCATAAAACATTTTAGAATTTAAATTAATATATAGTATTATGTTGGATATAAGGCTTTTTAGAGAGAATTTAGATGTTATTTTGGAATCTGAAAGGAGGAGAGGAAAAGATCCAAATATAGCAAGAATGGTTTTGGATTATGATATTAAGTGGAGAAATGAACTTAAAAAGTTGGAGATGCTAAGACATGAAAGGAATATTAACAGTATGAGGGTTGCAAAGCTTAAAAAAGAAAAAAAGGATGTAAGTGGGATTATAGAAAAGGTAAAGAAGATAAATGAAGAGATTAAAAAAAGTGAGGAAAGGGCAGAGTTGTATTTGAAGAAAAGGGATGAGCTAAGATATAAGGTTGGAAATATATTGCATGAGAGTGTTCCGGATGGTAGTGGAGAAAGTAGCAACGTGCCAGTAAGATTTCATGGCGTTGCAAAGGTATGGCGTGGTCATTTGGAAACATTCAAAAAGGAAACAAAAGAGCGCATGCGATATGTAATTCTGGAGGAAAAGCCTGCTAGCCATGTAGAAATAATAGAGCGCTATGGGCTTGCGGACTTGGTAAGAGCGTCAAAGGTTAGTGGAGCAAGATTTTACTATCTTAAGAATGAGCTTGTGATACTCAATTATGCCTTGCAGAGGTTTGCGTTGGATTATCTAGCAAAAAAGGGTTTTACGCTTTTCTACACCCCCTTCATGATAAATTATGAAGCAATAAGGGGTGCAGCAGAACTTGGAGATTTTGAGGAGATGCTTTACAAAATAGATGGAAAAAATCTTTTTTTGATAGCTACTGCTGAGCAGACGCTTGCAGCCTATCATATGAACGAAACCTTACAGGAAGAAGAATTGCCAAAATTGTATGCGGGCTTTTCAACAAATTTTAGAAAGGAGGCTGGAGCACATGGTTTGGATACTAAAGGCATATTCAGGGTTCACCAATTTGATAAAATAGAGCAGTATGTGTTTTGTCTACCTGAAGAGAGCTGGAAATGGCATGAGGAGCTTATAAAAAATGCTGAGGAGCTTTTTAAAAATCTGGCCATACCTTATAGGGTTATAAATATTTGTGCTGGTGACATGAATGATAATGCTGCAAAAAAATATGATATAGAGGCGTGGATGCCTTCCCAAGGAAGATTCAGAGAGGTTGTAAGTTGTAGTAATACAACAGACTATCAGGCAAGAAAGTTGAATATAACATTCAGAAGAAAAAATGGCACCAAGGAGGTTGTGCACACGCTAAACTCCACCGCAATAGCTACACAACGAACCATCGTTGCTATCTTGGAGAATAATCAAGAGGATGGTGTTATAAAAGTACCTGATGTTTTGCACAAATACACTGGGTTTAAAGAAATAATTTTGAAAGGTGCTAATAGTGAGAGTAATTGAAGTTAATGAGAACATACTAAAAGATGTATACCAAAAGCGCAATGAGTGGTCTCACAAAGGGGATTATGGAAGGTTACTAGTTATAGGCGGTAGCAAGTACTATACCGGGGCTCCTTTTCTTGTCGCTATGGCTGCAATGAGGGCTGGTGTTGATATAATTACGATAGCTGCGCCACAAAAAGTAGCAAGCATTATAGCGTCTTTCTCACCAAATATAATAGTTAGGGGATTCGGTGATAGTACATTTTCTATAAAGAATGTAAACAGTATTGCTAAACTTTCTAGGCAGTTCGATGCGATAGTTATAGGAAATGGTATAGGCATGGGTAGTGAAACCAAAGGGTTTGTGAAGGAGTTTTTAAAAATTAATAAGAGGCCATGTGTAATAGATGGTGATGCTTTAAAGTTTTTGGATATAGAAGAAATAAGATTAAATGCTAAATACATGCTCATGCCTCATGCGAATGAGTTTTATGAACTATGTAAAGAAAAGGTTAAAAATAACGTAAGTGATAGAATCGGGAAGGTTAAAAAAATTGCAAAGATTATCAACGCGATTATTGTTTTAAAAGGCCATGTTGATGTGATCTCTGACGGGAAAAGGGTAGCTATAAATAAAACAGGCAATGCCTTTATGACAAAAGCTGGGACAGGCGATGTGCTTGCCGGTATAGCAGGCTCTATGTTAGCAAGAGGTATTGATACGTTTAATGCAGCTTGTGCATCATGCCATTTATGTGGGAAGGCTGGAGACAAGGCAGCAAAAAAATTAAAGGATAGCTTGCTTGCAACAGACGTTATAGATAACATACCATCGGTGTTATCTGAAGCCATGAACCCCCGCTATTAAGAGGGAAAAGTATGATAGAATCAGCAGACTTTGAAAAGTGGATTGAAGCTGTTCATAATATTTTTGTAATTTTTGAAGGTAGATTTGATGCTTATCCAATTAGTAGACGATGGACTGAGGAATGGTACTCCGAAGGGTCTTTTAATATTTTAGAGGATGATATCGAAAGATTACACAGACTGAAAGAAAATTTTGATTATTCAACCTTTGGAATTGATAAAATCAGTTTTCAGGAAAGGATAGATAATCAATTTAACAATTTGATAGAAAAGCTAAAAAGTAATAATAACGGCGAAAACATCGGTTTTGGTATTGCTCCTTATCTTTTTTGTTGGAATTTCCAGCGCTTTAGAATATATTTCCAGCAAAACAGTAATTTTGACTTAAACCAGTATTTTCAAAATTTGGGAGATTTCTTTGCTAATATAAAGGGTAAGTTAAGAAATTTTTCCGAGAGAAAGATTTATTCTTGTGAAATTGATAAGAATGAAATAAAAGAAATATTCAATGAAATTAATAAAAAACTCAAAAAGTTGGGAATTAAGCAAAACGAACCTGTAGGTGTTGCTAAGTTGCTCCATATATTTGCACCATATTATTTTCCTTTAATAGATAACCCAATAGCAGAGGCAACAGGATTAAAACAACGAAGAAGAAGAAGTCTAACTGTGGATGAATATGTAAAATGGATGAAGAGTCTGAAAAATTGGATTAGAAACTACAATGAAGAAAAAATAAAAAATATCGAGAGCCGATATGGTGAATCAATTTTAAAATTGATTGATGAAGGGTTTTATGTAATGAGTTCTGTAAATCTAAGTTTGAGAATAAAATTAATGGGTCTAGAAACAGATTGTTATGATGAGTAGTGTGGTTCGAGACTCTCGCAATCCCATGGGATTGCTAGGTGCTAACGCACTCGGACAACAAGCGGGTATGTGGCTGCTTCGCTTACCCAAATGTCTTCCGATAGTATTAACAGGGAGAAGTGCAACATACTTATTGATTTATAGCCATGGTATTGGAAGACACTTCGCATACTCGCCAAACATTATGTTCAATAAATAAGTAGTTTTTTAAGTTACAAATATATTTCATACCACTAACTTTATTTATGAACCCCGAGGAGTACTCAGAGAAGTATATACATTTTTACACAGAAGATATACCTAAGTTGTTATTAAAATTTCTCAACAAAACAGAATGGAAAAGTTACTTGGACTTGGGATGTGGTGATGGTTCTTTGTTATATGCCTTAAATAAAAAAGGATACTTTAATGGCAAGAAGGTTTATGCTATTGATCTATCTGAGAACAGAATAAAATTGGTCAAAAAAATAAACAGAAATTTTAAGTGTTTTGTTGATAACGCGTGCAATATTAAGAATATTAAAAGCAAGAGCATAGAATTTTTGGTTTCAACCCATGTTATAGAGCATGTCCCAAATGATGAGGATATGGTCAAGGAGATTAATAGAGTGTTGGCAAAGAACGGTACAGCATATATCTCGACAGTATTTAAAAAATGGTATGGATGGTGTTTTCATAAGTGTAATGGGAAGTGGGTTTTAGACCCAACCCATGTAAGAGAATATACGGATGAAAGACAACTATTGAGCATGCTTAGAAATCATGGATTTGAGATTATAGAGAGCAAAAAATCTTTGCTATGGTTTTCCATATTAGAGCTTCTATTCATGAAATTGAGAATAAGGAAAAGAGACATATTTGAGAACTTTCTTTTAAAGTTACTACGGAATTTAAAGTTGCCGCTTCCTGGATATTATAATTGGCAAATAGTATGTAAAAAGGTGAAAGATAAGTAATTTTGTAAGTAAAGTTATTCCATAGAAGATGATTAGTATTCATTTGGGCTCTAGATACCTCGCTTTTTTATTTCAGATTTGCCTGCAACCCTTGCTTTCACATACATAAAACCCAAAAATAATTTTACTAATAAGAAATAAAAAATTGTTTTTCACTAAATATCAAAATTTATAAAGATATAGGGAGAAATAAGGTTTATAGAGATTATGAAGGTAGCTGTGTTATCGCTGTCGGGGGAAAAGAAAGGGGAAATAGAAATACCCCTTGGTATATCAGAGATCAGGGCAGATCTAATAAGGCGTGCCGTTTTGGCTGAGCAAAGTAAAAAAAGACAGCCGTATGGTACTGATACGCTTGCTGGTAAGCGCACATCTGCACATTACCATGGAAGAAGAGGAATAAGATGGAGTATGATGAACAGAGAGATGGCAAGGATGAAAAGGATACATAATCAAGGATTTTTGAACTATGCAGCAAGATTTGTTCCTCAGGCTGTTAAAGGGAGGAAGGCGCACCCCCCAAAGGTTGAGAAGGTATGGGAACAAAAAATAAATAAAAAAGAAAGATTAAAGGCTTTAATGCATGCCATAGTAGCTACCTTTAATAAGGAAATGGTTTTGGGCAGGGGGCATAGAATAGATGAGCTAAAATATTTCCCGTTTGCATTGGATAACAGCTTTCAGAAGATTAAAAAAACAAAAGATGTTGTTAAGTTATTTTGCACCTTAGGATTGGAAAAAGAGCTTGAGCGATGCAAAGAAAAGAAGGTGAGAGCAGGAAAGGGCAAAATGAGGGGAAGGAAGTATAGAGTAAAGAAAGGCCCGCTTGTAGTTATCGGGAAGGATGAAGGTGTATCCAATGCTGTTAAAAATATAGCTGGTGTTGATGTTTGTAAGGTTGATGAGCTCACTGTAGAGGCTCTTGCTCCTGGAACATGTCCAGGAAGGCTTACTATATGGACAGAAGATGCTATTAAAATGATTGGAAATATAAATTATAGTGGTTGAAATGAAAAAAAGAGACACATGGGATATTCTATTATTTCCTCATAGGGCAGAGAAATCCGTAAATATGATAGAGAAGGAAAATAAAATAGTCTTTATAGTTAGAAGAAACGCTAAAAAAAGTGAGATTAAAGAAGCGGTGGAGAAAGAGTTTAAGGTAAAAGTAAGCAAGGTGAGGACAGAGATCACGAGAAAGGGACAAAAAAAGGCTTATATTAAACTTAGCCCAGAATATAATGCAATGGATATTGCCATAAAACTTGGTATGATGTGATCCTTATGGGAAAGAGGATAATTGCCCAGAGAAGAGGAAGGGGTTCACCAACATATACCATCCCAAAGAAAAGATTAGATATAAGAATAGCTTACAGGGATGTTGGTGGAAGGGTTGTAGATATAATAAATGACCCCCTTCGTAACCCACCTGTTATAAAGGTGGCTTATGATGATAATCAAACCGGCTATCTTATTGCACCACATGGAATAAGCGTTAACGATAGGGTAGATTTTGTAAAACCACTTTCAAGTATACCAATAGGGAGTAAGATATTTGGTATAGAAACATATCCCAATTCAGGACCAAAAATGTGTAGATCTGCCGGTAGTTTTGCTATAGTTCTTTCAAAAACCAAGGACAAATGCGTTATACAGCTACCCTCAAGGAAGAAAAAGGAATTAAATATAAACTGCAGGGCAAGCATTGGTATGCCAGCTGGCGATGGGTTTAAAGAAAAGCCCTTAATTAAAGCTGGAAAGAAATGGCATATAATGCATGCCAGGGGAAAACTTTATCCGCGCACCTCTGGCTCTGCAATGAATGCTGTTGATCATCCATTCGGGGGTTCAACAAAGCCTGGCAAAGCAAAAACCGTAAGCAGGCATGCTCCACCGGGAAGAAAGGTGGGAAGTATATCATCAAAACGGACGGGTAAGAAAAAATAAATATAAAAATTAACAACATAATAGAAACGTGATTCAATATGGCTAAGTTTGTATTTTACGGGAAAACAATCGAGGAAGTAAAAAAGATGAGTTTAGAGGAATTTAGCTCGTTACTTACATCAAGGGAAAGAAGATCATTAAAAAGAGGGTTAACCGAGAGGGAGGAAAAGTTACTTGAAAAGATAAGAAAGCATCCAGATAAATTTCATAGAACACATGAAAGGCAAATGGTAATATTGCCAGAGATGATTGGTGCTAAGATAGGTGTTCATAACGGTAAGGAGTATGTACCATTAGAAATAAAACCTGAAATGCTTGGTCATAGGTTGGGCGAATTCGTGCCTACAAGAAAGCAAGTAAAGCATAGTGCACCTGGTTTTGGAGCTACACGTTCAAGCAAATTCATACCCCTGAAATAAAAGTGATGGCCATGATAAAATATGCCCTCAGCAACGTAAACGAGAAGATATCCGCAAAGGCTTATGGCAGGGGTTTGAGGATATCAACAAAAAATTCTATAATCGTATGCAGAGCCATAAATAGAAAGAATATAGTGAAAGCGAAAAAGTTCCTTAAAGGGCTTTTAGAGAGAAAAACAAGTATAGAGGGTAAATATTATGATAAAACCACAAGCACCATACTTTCAATCCTAGAAAGCGCTGAGAAGAATGCAGAATTTAAAGGTTTGAATATAAAAAAATTAATAGTATATGCATCAGCACATAAGGGTTTCTCCTTTCACAGGCCAAGAAGGTTTAAGAGGAGAGGTGAAAGGAGGAAGGTAACAAATATACAGATAGTGCTCGTGGAGAAGTGAATAGTATGCTATTAAATAAATTTTTCATCAATATGGCATTGAGGAAGGTTCAGATAGAGGATTTTATAAAGAATAACTTTCCATCAGAATTCTACTCAAAAATAGAGATTGAAAGAACACCGCTAGGTGTTAAAATAATTATATATACTGACAGACCTGGAAGGATAATAGGAGCTGGTGGCAAAAAAATAAACGAGATGACAGAGATATTAAAAAGCAGGTTTAATCTCGAAAACCCACAAATAGATGTTAAATCCATAGATAACCCGCAACTTGATGGAAGGATAATGGCTAAAAGAATAGCAAACATGCTTGAGAAGGGGTATAATTATAAAAGTGTTGGAAATAATATGATAAGAGAGATAATGGAAGCAGGTGCAATAGGGGCTCAGATAGTAATTTCTGGAAAATTGGGAGGTAGCAAAGGCAGAACAGCGAAGTTTACAGCTGGATATATAAAGCATTGTGGGCAACCAGCCAAGGATCTCGTAGACTATGGATTTTGTGAGGCATATACAAAACCAGGAAAAATAGGAATCAAAGTCAAAATAATGAAAGAATTTATGGATGTTACAGGAAGAATAAAAAATAAAGTTGATTTTGATACTATTTATATAGAGGAGGCGATAGAGGAAAATGAAGGCAAAGGAACTAAGGAAAATGAATGATGCCGAGCTTGAGCAACATTTAAAGGAGCTCAGATTGGAGCTTGCAAAGGAAAGGGGAAATATTAATATTGGTGCAAATGTTTCTTCACCTGGAAAACTAAGGGAAATAAGAAAAACCATTGCTAGAATTTTAACGATAAAGAGGGAAAGAAGATCGAAACATGAGTGAGATATGTCCTAAATGCGGGCTTCCAAAAGAGCTATGCATATGTGAAACTATAGCAAAAGAGGAAGAAAAGATAAAAATAACCATGACAAAAAAGAGGTTTGGCAAGGCTGTGACAGTGCTGGAAGGTATAAGCAAGGATGTGGACATGAAACAACTTCTTAAAAACCTTAAAACAAAACTGGCATGTGGGGGTACGATAAAAAACAACACAATAGAGTTGCAGGGCGATCACAGAAAGAAAATAAAGGATATACTAATAAAGCTGGGCTTCCTTCCAGAAAAAATAGAAATAGAATAACTAAGCTCGCATGTGATGGGGATGATAACTAAGGATAATATCGTTAGACATGAGTTGATAGGCCTGAAGGTAAAGGTTACAAGTAGCACAAACAAAACTATTGAAGGTTTAGCAGGGCTTGTTGTTGATGAGACAAAAAATATGCTTTTTATAGAAAAAAGGAATGGAAAGGTTTCAATGGTTGCAAAGAAGGATTGTACTTTTTCTTTTATTTTACCTAATGGGGAGCGCGTTTTAGTTAGTGGTAAGGATATAGTTGGAAGGCCAGAGGATAGGATAAAGAGGAAGAAAAGATGAAGGGGATGCTTTATTCAGAAGAGCTGGGTATAGATGTGAGGAAAAGGGAAGGGAGGGAGAAGTGGTTTATTGCAAGCATATTATTTGGAAAGAGGATCAGCGAGAATATAGCTAAACGCACATATAAGGAGTTTGAGAAAAGAGGATACGTAAATTTGGCTAACATAAGAAAGGCTGGTTGGGATAAGCTGGTAGATGCATTAGATGCTGGCGGATATGTAAGATACGACTTCTCAACCGCTGATAGATTACTTAGTATTGCCAAAGAGGTGAAAGAAAGGTATGGGAGTGTGGAGGGTATTCATGAAAAGGCTAAAGATAAGAGAGATTTGGAAAGAATATTAGTAGGTATAAAAGGTATTGGAAAGGTTACGATGAACATATTCCTGAGGGAATTAAGAACAGTTTGGCAGAAAGCCGATCCAGAGCCACTTCCTGTGGTGAAGGAGATCGCCCATGCAAGAGGGGTAAAGCTACCAAAGAATAGAAAAACAGAAGAATTTATTAGGCTTGAATGTAAGCTCCTAAGGCTAAGAAAAGTTAAAAAATAGTCAGCTAAGCTGTCTGTGTTGTAAAAGAAAGGCTCATGTGTGTTTTTCGCAGTAGCAACTCTCGTAAAAGGGCTTCATTTCATATTTCTTTCCCGAGGGTTTCTTTGAGGAAGCGTTAGCTCCCGTAAAGAAAGGCTCAATGCGTAGCTCTCGTAAAAAGGCTTTAATGGGGAAGATGCAAGAAGGGGCGTGTAAGCGTTAGCTACCGTGGCCCCTTTTTGCAATGGGCCTGCTGGGATTTCCAAGCCTTTCGTATTTCTTTCCCGAGGGTTTCTTTGCGGAAGCGTTAGCTCCCGTAAAGAAAGGCTCAATGCATAGCTCTCGTAAAAAGGCTTTAATGGGAAAGATGCAAGAAGGGGCGTGTAAGCGTTAGCTACTGTGGCCCCTTTTTGCAATGGGCCTGCTGGGATTTCCAAGCCTTTCGTATTTCTTTCCCGAGGGTTTCTTTGAGGAAGCGTTAGCTCCCGTAAAGAAAGGCTCTTCGAACCCAGGCATGAGGGTTTCCTCGCAGCTGGAAGGCACCGAAGCCCTCCAGGCTATCCTGACTACCTCACAGGCCCATTATTTATAAGATTGGATATAAATTTAAAATATGAGCCACGCTATTTGGGAGGGATATATATCTATTGGACTTGTAAATATCCCAGTAAAGATATACAGTGCAATAAGTTCAAGTGCTTTATCTTTTAGATTGCTGTGCAAGAAGTGCCACACACCTCTAAAATATGAAAGGTATTGTCCAAAGTGCAAGAAGCATGTGAGATGGGACGAAACGGTAAAGGGGTACGAGCTAACAAAGGGTGAATTTGTTGTTCTCGAAGACAAGGATTTTGAGCATGTGAAGCTGGAAAGCAAAAAGAAGTTGGAGATAGAGTTTTTCACCCACGAGTATGATATAGATCCGCTGTACATGAACAAAAGCTACTATGTTTTGCCAGAGCGTGGTGGAGAGAAGGCGTATCTTTTATTGAAAGAGATTTTGCAAATAACAAGCAAGGTTGCGGTGGGTAGGGTAATAATAAAAAATAGAGAGCGTGTAGCTATGCTTAGACCATTTAAGCAGGGCATGCTTCTAACAACATTACACTATATCGAAGACATACTTCCCATTGAGTCGTTCCCCGGGCTAAATATATCGGAAAGGGTAAGCAGAGAAGAGTTGGAACTTGCAAAGGAGCTTGTAAGAAGGTACACGAAACCGTTTCATTTAGAGAAATTCAGAGATAGGTATAAAGAAGCATTGATGGAAATAATAAAAAAGAAGGCAAGAGGGGAGAAGATAAGGCCGGTGGAGCTAGAGATCAAAGAAACAAAGGATTTGATGAAAGCACTAAAGGCAAGTATACAGATAAAGAAGAAGTAATATGAAGCTTTGGGATACGTGTATAAGGCCAATGCTGGCAAAAAAAGCTAAGCCTTTTGATAGTGATGCATGGATTTTTGAACCTAAATGGGATGGAACAAGGTGCATAGCCTTTATAGATTGCGAGAAAAAATATATAAGGTTACAGAATAGAAGGCTTCTAGATATAACCAATCGCTACCCTGAGCTAAAACTTTTTGAAGACTGTGATTGCAAAAAAGCTATTTTAGATGGCGAGATCGTTGTTCTTAAGCACGGAAGGCCAGATTTTTACAGATTGCAGGAAAGGGAGCATCAAGAAGATATAGGAAGAATAAAACTCATAAGCAGGGTTATGCCTGCCGTGTATATGGTGTTTGATATACTCTTTTTCAATGGCAAAGAGCTTTTGCACGTTCCACTTATTGAAAGGAAAGATTTGCTGGATAGGGTTGTTAGCGATTCAAAGAGAATGGTAAAGACCATGTTTATAGATACCTATGGAAAGAGATTTTTTGAAAGTGCTAGGAAGAAGGGGCTAGAGGGTATAATGGCAAAATATAAGGCATCAAGCTATGAGATAGGGAAGAGATCAAGCAATTGGCTAAAGATAAAGGCAAGCAATACAATGGATTGCATAATATGTGGCTATACACTTGGACATGGAAAAAGATCACGCTATTTTGGCTCTCTTGTTCTCGGCTGTTACAAAGATGGGAAGCTTGTACACATTGGGGATGTAGGCACGGGGTGGGATGAAGATACGATGAAGTATATACATGAAAGGTTAAAGCGTATAGAGACAAAGCAGTGTCCATTTAAGGAATTTGAAGATACGGGGAAAAGGATTTGCTGGGTAAAACCTTCAATGGTTTGTGAGGTGGAATTTCTTGAACTCACATCGCAGCTAAAATTAAGGGCACCCTCATTTAAAAGGCTAAGAGAAGATAAAATAGGAAGGGAATGTATAATCGAGTATTAGCAGTATCAGCTTATCTCTATTATCTTCTTCCTGCTTTTCACACCTCTAATTATTCTCACTCTTCTGCCAAAAAATTTCCTTAGCTCTCTAATTAATTCCATGTTTGCTTTGCCATTTTCTGCCACGCTTTTCACACTAACAATATAATAATTATCCTTTTTCTTTATTGCAAATTTGCTGGCATTAGGCTTAACAATTACTTTTATCACTTCTTTCATGATCCCACACAATCTTTATTTTATCTTCCTCCTGCCATGTTCTTGTCTCTCCAGCCATAACCTCAAGAACAAATCTGCATCTAGCTCTATACAGGCGCCATGTTTTTGGATTTAGCGATATTGGCTTTGCATCTCTAACAATTTTATTTATTTTTTGATCATCTCCTATAAAAACTATATCTAGCGGAAATTTTACAAAAAGCATCCATATCCCTGCTTTTGTTTCTTTCTTAAAATCAAAAAGCATTCTTCCGTTTTTTCTGAACATCAGCCCCTTTGCCCTTTTAAACAGACTGCAAGCGACCTCGATATTCTCTACCCTTTCATTCCTTGTTTTATTGAACACAACCACCATGAATTGTTTTTTGGGTAATTCATTTAAAAGATTTACGCAGGCAGCATGCTACCAAAAAGTGAGTTAACTAATGTTAATGCTATGAAAAATACAGAGAGGGTTATAACAACAAAGATGGGTATATATTTTATTCCAGCTTTTGCTGACCCGCTATCTATATAACCGATGATGAGCCCGCTAAAGAAAGCCGTTATCAGTATGGCTGTAACAGAGAAAAAGAACAGGAAGGATTCAGAGATATTTGTGCCCTTAAATTTTAAAAATTCTGCACCAATAGGTGCATTTTCTGCGACACTCATATTTTCTGAGAAACTTGACATGGTTTTTATTAAGAAGTTGGATAGTGCATAAAGCCCTGGTGCACCCACACAGCCTGCAAATACTATAAAAATAACATACATTAGTATGCTGGCTTTTATTTCCTTTTTTATTGTTTGCCTCCTTCTTATATCTGTAGCGTTTTCCTCCAGCAGACTCATTATTTGACCACCACCACGTATCCCTTCTATTACCAACTTTATTATATTTTTCAATTCCTTTGATTTGGCATACTTTGGTATTAGCATAAGCCCTTCTTCTAGCGATCTCCCTGTAAGTATCTCTTTACCAGCCTTTTTAATAGCATCTGCAAGCGGTCCGAACTCTTTTCTGGCTGAAAGAATAAGTGCCGTGCTTGGTATATAACCAGCCCTTATGTTAGATGCCATCAGCTGGAGCGCATCTGGCAATATATTATCTATAAATGCTCCCCTCCTCTCTATAGAAAGTATTATGAGGCCGTGAAAAAATAGTATGAGCGAGAAGAACACACCAAAGAATACGTACAAGAAATAATCTTTAAACATTAGGCCCAAAACAAAGGCTAATGAAAAACTCATTGCAAAGGAATAATTCACAAATCTTTCTGGTGTGGCTTTACTTCCCATTAGCTCAAACAATTCTCTCATCTTCCTTTTATACACCAATGGCATTATCCTGTACATCCCAGCACCTCTAAATGCCCAATGGTCTTTTAGACTTTATTATCGTTATTATGAAGAATTGGAAGATAACAAGTAATATTAGAACAGCATAAAAGAAAACATTCATATCTATTGGGAGTCCCATAAACATGGAAAGGATCAATACAAATGTAACACCAAGCGTCGGGAATATAACGGCAAGCATCATATACATCAATGCTATAGGATTCAATTGCGAACCGTATCTCTTTATTGCTATGATTTGTTCATTTGTTAAATTCTCTATTATCTCTTTCATTGTTTCACCTATGTCTGCTCCTGTTTTAAGCGCATTAACAATCTGCCAAATAACACGCCTAAAGTTTAAGGAGGGGTTTTCTCTTGCAATTTTCTCCAGTGCTTCTATCTCAGATTTCCCCGTCTGTATCTCATTAACCGCCCTCTGAAAAACCTTTGAAAGTTCGCCGTAATCAGATCGCGCTATATAAATAAGTGTATTGAAGAGTGGTATTCCAGAACGAATTTGTATAAGCATGTGGTGGAGTGCGGGCGATAAGTTTTCTTCTATCCCTTTCACACGCTTCCTCACAAACATCTTCGGATAAAAAAGGATGTATATGAAGGTAAAAATTCCCACACACATTCCGCAAAAAAGAGAGACCGTTATACTTCTCATAAATTCTATATGTGCTATCACGGTTACAAAAAAGAGAAATGCAAATACAGACAGCGTGTAAAAAAGTGAAACGTATATGGCTATTGATACCCATTCCACTTCATTCAAATCATACCCTGTTTGATCTATTTCCCATTCCAGCCTTGGGAACATCCCAGAAAATATTTCACCAAAACCAAAAAACCTTCTTGATATTTTTCTCATCCTTTCTAAAGGTAATGGTACGAAGGGTATCCTTTCTTTTCTCATATATCTTTATTTTAGTTTATCTGATATAAAATACTATACCATAACCAAAAGTCTTATCGTATCTCTTAGCCCAGGAGCAAGACCAAGCACAAGCAGAACCATTTTCAAGAAGTTTCTAAAATCATTATCTTTGATTTCTTTATTAAACAAACACAGCGCCGGTATTACAAAGATCAGTTTAAGAGGAAACATTATCCACGGTCCAAAAATACCGATAAGGAAGCGAGGCAGAACGTGTTGTTCAGCATAACCAAAATATTCTATTGCAACGAATGTAGATGTTGCATCCAGTAAATGAGAAAGCACGATAAAACTATCCCATTTTCCCCAGAATTTTATACCAAGCTTTTTTATTATCATATGCATGAGATAAACAAAAAATACACACAAAGAAAATATTGGGAATAAATAATAAGCTGAAATAATGGTTCTGAAGGGCAGGAGATAGAGGTTTATCGAGCATAGTGCAATACCTATGACTATCATAACTTTCCAATATTCTTTATTAAATCGCTTTTGAATAGCCAATGATAAAACAAGAACAGCAAGTGCAAGTGTGAACGTGATGAAATAGCTTCCCGGTGTTGGGAATATGTTCATGCTATAGAACCTTCCTATGCTACCTTTAAGAACACCAGCAAAAGCAGCATCGTGCAAAACTCTTGTAGTTGCTGCCCAAAATATAAAGGGTATTATTGCATAAAGAAATTTACTATCTATCGCTATATTCATTCTCTTAATAATGTATTTGTAGACAAGATACACCGCCAATATTAGTATTACTGCATACACCAATGTGTTGACAGGATTAAACCAACCGTTTTTCATTATGGGTTGAATGAAAAATTTATCGATAAACCACATCTAACCACATTATATGTTACTATGTTACTTTTCACTCAGGAAACTTATATATTTAAATTATAAATACATAAAATCAATAAATATATCCAGCAAAACTTAAAATCTATGGAGGTGCTTTAGTATGGCAGAAGAAAAGAAGCAAAAGATTGACGACAATGTAGTTTTTGTGGGTAAAAAGCCAACAATGAGCTATGTCTTGGCCGTGATAACACAGTTTAGCGATGGAGCAAAGGAGGTACATATAAAGGCAAGAGGCAAGAGCATTTCTAGAGCTGTGGATGTAGCAGAGGTTGTCAGAAACAGGTTCATACCAGAAATAAAGCATAGCATAGAGATAGGGACAGAAAAGATACAAGCACAAGAAGAGGGCGGAGGAGAGCTTAACATTTCAACGATAGATATAAAACTTTTCAAGTAGGCGTGCCTTTCTCTTTTTTATTTATTTTTGGTACATAGCCATTGGCAAGCGCAAATTCTATTATGCTGGAGGCGTCTCCAAGTCCTGTTAATTGTAGCGGGGTTTCATTTATATACGTGGGCAGCACTGCAAGCTTTTGTGTAATGACCTTTCTCACATTGGACAAGGTAAGCATGCTAATATCATTTATTCTTTCTATTCCTCCCATGCTCAAAGCCGCACATACTTTTATAGAAAGCTCAACACTGGGTAGGTATCTCTTAACATTACTATCTGCTACGATTCTGGCCTCTCTGGAATGTATAGTTACATGTATCCCGTATTCCTTTGAAATATAAGATGCAAGCTCTTCTAAACTTCCATGAACCTTCATATTTCTTTTAATCTCCCCCGCCTCGATATCATTCATTCCTATATGAGTTATTATCTGGTTATCTAACATTCTTCTTAATGCAAAGTTCATAGAGCTCGTGCCCGTTCCAACCTCAAGCCACACCTTTCCTTTAAACTCACTTAGTATATCACAAATGTATTCTATTCTTTTTCTGTATTTCTCATGCACTAAATGAAATCCTGAAATGTATAACAGCTTCGCCCTCTTTATGTTGTTCCAGAAATCCTCATCCAGCCATAACTCGTTAGACATTCTATCATAGGTTAATATTTTTCTACACCCATTAAGCTCAAAGATAAAATGCTCAAATTCTGGATCACTCCTTACACACTTCTCTGGTCTTTCAAACCTTTTGCCTTTTGCAACCTTTATAGGCAAGCCCGAAAGCTCATGTATTAGGGATTTTGGTCTTATAGGCATGGAAAGAACAGAGGGTATTGATAGTTTTGCAAGAGCTATGGACGCATTTCCGGCGTTTCCGCCAATTCTTCTCTCACTTTTTGAAAATTTCTCTCTTAAATAATCATAGACCTTCTTATCTATTGTTACCTCTTCATCCCCATCTTTTACTTTAAAGAAATATCTTAACTTGGTTGGTATGTTCTCAAGTTTGCTTTTTATTATTCTGTCCCAATTTGTAAATAGTGCACATAGTATCATTTAATCCCTAAAAATGCCTTGAACCTCTCCCATAATGTAAAAGATGGCATTTCCTCTTCTGCAAGCAAATAGCTGAGTTTCTTTATCTCATAGGATGGTCTTGAATAGGGAGCATGAATAAATACCGGTGTTTTTGCCGCTATAGCTTCCTTTATTTTCTTATGCTCAGGTATGATCGCGAGAACAGGCACGCCGAGAAAATCTTCTATATATTCCTTATTAAGCTCAAACTTTTCACCGGCAACCCTATTTATAACCACACCCATGATGTCTTTTCCACTTTCATATACCATTTTTTTAAGCCTTACTGCATCTGTTAATGCTGTAAGCTCAGGATTCGTGACAATTAGCGTGGTATCACATATGGCAATAGCAGTCCTTACCTCCCTATCCATTCCCGCTGCACCATCTATTATTATAAAATCTTTTTTTCCAAGCAGGGAATTAACCACATGCTTCAATCTTTCTGGCTCTATATAATGATCAAGAAGGGATGCTGGCATTACTTCGACACCAGAGTAATGTCTATATATGCCTTTTTCAACCGGTATGTCCCCTTTTAGCACATTATTCAAAGAAAACGGGTAAAATGGGAGTATGTCTAAATGCAGACCGAGATTTGCACCAGAAAGGTTCCCATCTATAAGCAATACGTTCTTTCCCATATCTGCAAGAGCAACACCAAGATTGGCAACAAGCGTCGTTTTGCCAACACCACCCTTTCCGGACAACACAGCTATTACTTTTGTCATATAAATATCTTGTATTTTATAATAAAAAATTTTATGCAAATACAATTAAAATGAATGTCTATGTTCTAAGACTTGGGCACAGAATAGCAAGGGATAAGAGGATATCTACACATTGTGGTCTTGTTGCTAGAGCTTTTGGTGCGGCAGGAATAATTTATTCTGGTGAGAGGGATAGTAAGCTGATTGAGAGTATAGAGCATGTATGCAAAATATGGGGAAATAGGTTTGATGTATCCTATGAAAGAAATTGGAAAAAGGTTGTAGAGAGGTTTTCCAAGCATGGCATCGTGGTTCATCTTACCATGTACGGGTTACCCCTGTACGATATGTTAGGGGAGATTAAGCGCAAGGGAAAAGATATCTTGGTTGTAGTGGGTGGTGAGAAGGTGCCAGCTGAGCTTTATAAGATAGCAACATATAATGTAAGTATAGGCACGCAACCCCATAGCGAGATCGCAGCTATAGCTATCTTCTTGCATGAGCTTTTTGAAGGAAAGGAGCTAACAAAAGAGTTTGAAGATGCTAAAATAAAGATAGTGCCGCAAAAGAGTGGGAAGAAGACTATAAAAATAAACAAGAGCCTGAGCTAGCCAAAATTCTTTTTACATCACCAACAAAGTATATCGAGCCCGTGACAAGTACAAGGTCGTTAGGTGTTGAAAGTGAAAATCCCGTAGTTACGGCTTTTTTGATGTTCTTTTCTACTATAACCCTCTTCTTTCTTACCTCCTTTGCCAATATCTCTGGACTAACAGCGCGATCATTTTCTGCTTTAGAAAAAATAAAAATATCAGCAAGTTCTTCCAATTCTTTTATCATGGCTTTGTAATCCTTATCATTCATAATACTCATAACTGCTATAAATTTATCATAGCTCAGCTGCTTTAGAAATGGTTTTATGGCCTTTATTGCATGCAAGTTATGGGCACAATCATATATAAAGAGCGGTTTTCTTTTAACGATTTCCATTCTACCAGGCCATTTTACTTGCTCTATACCTCTTTTTATGCATTTAAGTGGGATTTTAACGTTATAATGCTTGAGCGCCTCTATAACGGCTAAAGCTGTAGATACGTTTTTCAGTTGAAAGTCCCCAAGCAACGGGAATCGTATGGTTTCATTTTTATACCTTATCACCTGTTTTTCCAAATCAGAGCTAAGCCTTTTTACTAAATTCCCTGCTATTATCAACTTTGAATTTTTTTCCATAGCTCTTTTTTTAATTATTTTCAGCGCTACACTGTCCTTAACACCACTAACAACTATTGAGTTATCTTTTATTATGCAGGCTTTCTCCTTAGCTATTTTACCTATGGTATTTCCAAGCATGTCCGTATGCTCTAATGATATATTTGTTATTACCGATACTATTGAATCTATAACATTTGTTGCATCAAGCCTCCCACCAAGCCCCACCTCAGCCACAAGAAAATCTACCTTTTTTTCCTTGAAGTAAAGAAGTGCTGAAGCCGTTAAAAATTCAAAATAACTTAGCTTTACCTTTTTTGATCTAACCCTCTCAAAAATCCTTATTACCTCATTTTTTGGTATCATTTTCCCATTTATCCTTATTCTCTCCCTAAAATCTATAAGATGTGGACTAGTGTACAGCCCAACTTTGTAACCAGCTGCCTGCAAAATAGAAGCTATGATCGATGCAACAGAGCCCTTACCATTTGTGCCTGTTATATGCACAGCTCTTAGCTCCTTTTCGGGATTTCCAAGTCTCCTTAATATCTCTTTCATGGGCTTTAAATTAAACTCGTGCCTTCGCTTTTGTAACGATTCAAGGTATCTCACCACATCCTCATATTTTCTCATATTAGCAATTTTTAGGCTTAGTTTTTAAAAACCCCTGAATTTTGTTATGTAACACGGCAGATTCAAGCTATAGTAAAAATTATAAATGTATATAAATTACATACTTATTATGACACAATTATTAACAATACAAAAAGAAGCCACCAGTTGGAAAGAAAAAAATATTAAAATATTTGGAATAGATTTATCCTTTGCAGATGTTCCAGAGTTTCAAAGAACTAAACATGTTCATAGATTGCACCCTTATTTAGGGAAATTTATTCCGCAATTGGTTGAAGTTTTTTTAAAGAAATTTTTTAAACCGGGTCAAATGATATTAGATCCTTTTCTTGGTTCAGGGACTACTCTCATAGAAGCAAATTTACTAAATATGCCCTCTATTGGTGTGGAACTTTCTGAATTTGGATATTTGATTTCAAAGGTAAAGACTCAGAAATATGATATTGAACTTTTAGAAAAAGAAATTTTAGATATTTTAAACAAAACAAAAGCATTTAGTAAGAGAATCCAACTAAACCAAAAAGCTTTGTTTGAAGAATGGAACTTTGAACCAACAGAATATTTTAAAACTTGGTATCATCCGAGAGCAATTAAAGAGATATACTTCTACAGGAGCTTAATTCCGAATTATGAATATCAAGATGTTTTAAAGATAATTCTTTCAAGAGCTGCTAGGTCTTCAAGACAAATTCCCCACTATGATTTAGCAAGACCAAAAAAGCCTGTAAAAGAAAAATATTGGTGCATCAAACATAAAAGATATTGCTATCCAATTGATAATGCGATTAAATTTATCAATCGATATAGTTGGGACACTATTAGAAGGATTAAAGAATTCGATAAGTTAAGAACAAA
>QMZT01000011.1 GCA_003663325.1 Candidatus Aenigmatarchaeota archaeon
AACATATCGGTAAGCGATACCCTAACAACCCCACAAGCCTGCTTGGTAAGAATAGAAGGACAAGCAAGCAATCAAACCATAAGCTATGCAAGCGGTTGGTGCAACGCAACCATTAGCTTAGCAGGCGCAAGCGAAGGCAATTCCACCATATATGTTTATGCCAACGATTCAGCAGGCAATTATGGGCTAAACAATTCATATGTGGTATGGATAGATGATACTGCTCCGTCTATAACCATCATTAGCCCAAAAACCGTAACAAATTCTGACGTATTTAGATTTTTGTATTCTGAAACTATTTCTTGCTCCATTTATTCGCTGGATGCTAGCCAAAATGTAACAAACTGCTCCATAGTAAACAATGAATGGTCCGGCATATTATCAGGCTTGTCAGATGGTTCCCATAATATAACAGTCTGGGCAAATGATAGCTTGGGGAATATGGGAAAGGTAACAAGATACTGGACAAGGGATACCAAGCCACCACTTATATTTAATGTTAGCCATGGACAAGTCACAGATACCGCTACCATTATCTGGGATACACTAGAGGCTTCCAATTCAACCATTTACTATGGGATCGCCATGAATAACCTTTCAAATACGAAGACAGATTCTTCATTTGTGCTTTCTCATTCCCTTACACTAACTAACCTTGAGTTGAATAAAACATACTACTATAATGTATCTTCGTGTGATCAAGCAGGCAATTGCAACTATTCTGGCATATATAACTTTACCACACCTCTCTGTTTTGATAAAGATGGTGATGGGTATGAATCCAGTATTTGCGGTGGTACCGATTGTAATGATAATAACCCGAATATACACCCTGGGGCAGTGGATATCTGTGGTAATGGCATAGATGAAGACTGCGATGGTTCTGATGCTGTATGCCCTTCCTATACTGGCATGGGTGGTGGTGTATGCATAAGTGAATGGGAATGTGAAGAATGGGGGCAATGCTATCCCAATGGAAGCCAGTATAGAAAATGTATAGATACCAAAAGATGTACAGCCTCCGCTGAACGTATAGAGATGAGAATTTGTAAGTATGAGCTAGAGATGTGGTATTGCGGAGATGGTATATGCAATGGTAATGAAACATGCACAACTTGTCCCATGGATTGTGGCACATGTGTTAGTGAAAACATTACAACAAAGAAATGTGAGGACACGGACGGGGGCTTCAATAAATATATAAAGGGCAGTGTAGCGCTTTTAACAAATAAACATAAAATAGTGTATACGGATTACTGTAAAGATGATAGACATGGGATTGAATATCTATGTGTTAATGAAGGCTTATGGAGCGAGGAGTTCTATTGCGAACCCAGAAAAAGAGAAAGGTGTGTAGATGGCGCATGTGTGAAACAGATGTATTGCGGAGATGGTATATGCAGCGGTAATGAAACATGCGCAACCTGCCCCGTAGATTGTGGGATATGTAAATTAAAAATAAACACAAGAGATGTAATAAATATGGTATTATTGATATTTGTGGTGCTTGCCATAATTTTGCTTTTTTATGTAAAAAGATAGGTTCTGGAAGAGCTTATAGATTTGTAAGCAACTTCTTTATCTCCTTAAAATCTTCCATTAGCACTTCTTTCATATTTGGATTATAGACGGCAACAGCCGGGTGATAAAGGGCTACTACCTTGCCTTTAAAAAATATTGTATTTATGTTATAAACCTTGCCATGTATCTTACTTATACCTCCTGCGCCAATCCCATACTTTTCAAAAATGTAACGCATAGAGTATCTGCCAAGTGTTGCAATTATCCTTGGTTTTATTATAGCTATTTGCCTATCTAAGTATGGTGTGCATGCCTTTATTTCCTCTGGTGCAGGATCTCTATTGCCAGGGGGTCTACACTTAAGTATGTTTGCTATATAAACCTCCTCCCTTCTTAACCCTATACTTGTTAACAATTCATCTAAAAATTTGCCAGCCTTGCCAACAAACGGTAAGCCTTGTTTATCTTCCCAGTAGCCTGGAGCCTCTCCTATAAGCATAAGCTTAGCGTTAACGCTTCCACAGCCAGGCACATAATTTGTCTTTGTCTTATAAAGCTTGCATCTCTTGCACTCAAGTATTTGCTTCTCTAATTGCTTCATTTCATCTTCTTTGCCCATATTGAAAATTTTAGTCATGAAATAAAAAATTAAAACATAAGCAAAAATGGTAGTAATAGATAGGCAAAAAGAAGTAGCGCAGCAAGGAGTAGAATAAGCTTGTCCTGCATAAATGATCGGGCCAGAAATAAAGGGGCATAAGAGTGCAAATAAAGGCCGTTGCCAATATTAGGAATATAAGTGCAAACAATCTCTTTTCCTTTTTAGAAGCAATCTTAGAGGTGAAGAAGCCAAAAGGAAGAGAGCACTATTATCATAATTATGTTAGTAATTAATACCAGAACTATAGGAAAAACGGAGGCAAGATAGCTTAGCATTTCCCACAAGCTAACATAATTTGGATCTAACTGCGGTAAAAAACTTGTGTTTGCAAATACAGCATCTTCGCTCAAATTGCTTAAGCTTCCATTGTATGTAAGAAGGGTAGCATATCTTGCATCCCTATTCATGTATTGCCTGTACACCTCCTTGATATAACTGTTTAACTCAAATAAACATCTATCCTCATGCGTCGCTATCCCTTCTCTTAGTTCTATTAAGGCTTTTACCGCTTGCATGCTCGCATTTTTGCAGTAGGCAGTTTCTTTAGCATGGTCTAATTTATATTCAATTTCCCATTTGCTCGTAACCAAACCCCTAGGAAATAGCCCTTCTACGCATGTTATTTCAGCTTCGCCTATGGTAACATTATATTTATTGGTAAGGTTTATTTTGTTGGCGATAAAGTATATATTAGGCTTTGTGCAATAATCCTGCAAAACGTCTCTTGCTTTTGCAGATATGAAATATCCATGGTTATTAAGCCATTCAATAAGCATGCTAGCATTACTTGCTCTTAATATTGCAATATCATATATATCTACCTTCTTTTCCTCCACAACCTCAACCTTGCTACGCGCTCTAAGTGCTCCTATCAGCCATCCTTTACGGCGCTTTGCAAATAAGCCTGAAAGTGTATAGAAGATATCTATATCTCCCTTGCTTACTTCTGGCTTTATGTTAGAGTAAATAGGCACGATCCATGCCATATCTAGATTATTACTAGAGATTTTTGTGGAGAGTATCATTATCTCCGTGCTTCCATTCCAAAAGATTACAGCCTTTTGTGAGGGTAAATAGACAGCGGCATTAAAAGTAAGAAAAGTGATATAAACAGGAAGATTATTTTTATGTCATATTAAATAATTTTTGCAAAATAATAAAACCTTACCTTTGCTTTTTTGCCTTTTCTACAATTTTCTTATAGTTGTCTGTGTCATAATCCTTCCATTTTTCCACATCATACACAACAATCCTTCCATCTTCACTCTCTGTAATTACTTGTGTTATTCCAGCATTTATCAAAACCCTTTTACACCTGTCACATGGATGGGATGGCGTTGGTTTGCCATCCTTTGTTTCTCCATATATATAAAGCCTACCGTTCAGAACCTTTGCTCCATTTCTTGCCGCATTTATTACTGCGTTCTCCTCAGCGTGAACAGCAGGGCAAACATCATAAGCAGCATACGATGGCAGTTTAAGTATATCCTTGGCACAACCAACCTCTTCACAATTTATAACCCCTCTTGCAGGTCCATTATAGCCCGTAGACACTATACTATCATTAACAACTATAACTGCACCAAATCTTCTTCTTAAGCAAGGTGAACGTTTTGCAACAGCCTTTGCTATACCCAAATAATATTTATCCTTATCTGGTCTCATAAGTATTATTGGTAAATATAAATAAAAGTTATTTCCTTAGTCTGTTCATATTAAATTCATATTAAAAAATACATTAATACTTAAAATTAAACTCTTTTCCATAAATTTGTGTTTTCCTTTTCTTTAATTTTAGGAATATCAAAAGCATGGAACATGCAAGTATAATAATCATTGTATAATATAGCAATCCTCTGACCTTTTCCTGCTCCTCTTTTGCGCAATCGGGGTCGAACTCGGGCAGGCAATCGGGATCGCACACACCATCATTTATTCTATCACAAATACCGTCTTTTATACCATGCTTTTTTTCAATCATTGGTAAGTTTTCAATAACTTTATACCTCATTGTTAGCGTTTTATTTTCATACCCAATTTTTGATACACTAACCATTACCTCATACTCCCCCTTCTCATATGTTGGCAATTTTGCAACACCACCATTAAAATCCAATATAACATCATTTGCATAACCTTCTATACTTCCATTCTCATAACCAATAACTTTTACATATGCATCTTCATCCACAACAAATACCGTTTTTTGCTGATCGCACTTAGCGTCTTTGCATATATGAATCTCTAAATCATCAAAAGTCTGTAGCGTGCCAACAATATAGAATGGAACAATTAGCCTTTCCAATTCCTTTCCGGCATCCAAAACCTTGACAATATACCTATACTCTCCCGTTTTCATTGTTTTATAAACATTCAAATCTATACCTTTTATTATAGCTTTTTCGTTTGGCGTTAATGAAATTGTGGTTGGAGGTAATATCAATACTGGCAAGCCACTTTCTTCTGGATAAACAATAACCTGCTCGATATCAAAATATTTTGTGCCATTATAGGTATTAATGAGGTTAGCACATAATCTTATGGTATCGCCAGCAGTATATGTTTCATTAAGTTCGCAAGGTTCAAGGAGGGCATAGACAGAGCAAGTGTATGCTATCAATATCGATAAAAAGCATAACATACCAACCATCTTCGTATTAATAATCAACTTTAACACCTCCCTCTTATCAATTCTTCTAACTTTATTTTTAAATCACCCTTCCCAAGTTTCTCATACTCTTTTTTCAGCATCTCACATAACCCTGCTCTTATTGCCATTTTTATTTCTCTTTCGGCATAAACCCTAACCTCTGAGTCTCTGTCTACCAATAAAGGTATAATTCTTTTTAAATAATCTTTAGGTGGGTAGTTCACAAGGAGACGTTCAAATATTTTCTTTTTTACGTAGGCAGAAGATGTGGTTGAAAGTACATCCAGTCCTTTGTCCAAAATTGCCTGTTTTTCTTTGTTGCTGAAGTAATCACATGATAGAAGACGACCTAAAATCACTATATCACTAGCTACTAACGTTTCAAATGGTGATTCTAACATGGAAATAAACTCTTGCTTCGAGTTTTTTAGTTGAGATGATACCTTACATAGTACCATCTCATAACAATATAAAACACTAAAAAAATCTAACACTGCTGTCTTAACGTCAGCATTATCTTCACTAAGAACAATACCCATCTTAGTTACAACCTCCCTTGTGATGTCCATGTTTTTATTCCAATCGAAAAAGGATGTAGAAAGACCATTAATTAAACTAATTTTTACTATATCTTCATCCACTAAAATATGGTCCATGATAGCTCGTACCTCGCTACTCTTACATACAAGTGATCCTGCAATCTCTGTTAATGTTAACTTTAATTCCTGGCTGATATCTCTAGCATTCTTTGCATCAAGGAGTATAAGAGCAACACCCGGATCGTATCTTTTACAGAATTCTTTTTCAAGCACAAGTTTTATTTTTCTTAGTATTTTGCTAGCAAAGTATATGTTTTCGTAATCAGTTGTAGTTTTTATTATATCTATCATATCACTTGCAATCCTATTTATCAATTCATCATTATACCTCCATTTATCAATTATCTTCGCTACGGTTTCCATAATATTTGCTTTTTTTGTGCCACTACTTGTTAAAAACTCTTCTCTTAGTGCAGGATACGCGCTCGTTCCGATAGTGGATAAAGTATCTTTTGCTGAAGACAGGATAAGTTGTGGATATATGGTCTTTTCTATAATATCAGCTGTTGGTGAGGCTCTTTTTTCAACAATTTTATCAACATATTCTGGATCAAGATATGGAATAAGCTTATTCACTACCCTTTCCTCATTGGCTTCTATTTTTCCAAGCAAGTTTATTGCTGGTAGTATATCATAAATCGTTCCAGTATCAATCATTTCTAAAAGCTTAGTAGTAATACTTTCCTTCTCCTCCTTTTTCAACTCTCTGCCTTTTAATAATTCTGAGGCTAAGTGTATATTGCCAGAGTCTAGTAATGATAAAATATATTGAGTTGTATCGAGCTCTGTGTACTTGCTTAGTTCAGCTGTCAAATCTATTAGGATATCAGATGAGCGTGCCGTAGCACGTGGCAATAAAGAGCTTAACTCTTTTATAACCTCTTCTTTTTTATCCTGAGTTATGGTATCTCTTTGAAGTATTACCAAGCCTGCGTATATTTTTTCGTTTTCATCTTTCGTTGAATCAAATATAGCCACTATGTTATTATCAAGTTTTTCATAATATTCATTAGGTAATTGGATATTTGCTTTCAGGGCATCATATATTTCTTTACCAATTATCCATCTTTTAAATTGTAGGCATGTATCCTTTCTTGGCAATAAATCTATAAATGCCTTTGTCTTTTCGGTGATAAGATTAATTGGTACGTAATGCTCATGAACTGCCAATGCTGCCATAGAACATACATCGCTATCTTTATCATTAATCATTTTTATTAATGTATATATTAATGTATCATAAATCTCTATTGTTACTCCAAATCTGTCTATGATATTTATTAGCAATTTTGTAGTCTTTTTACGTATCTCTGGATTTTCATCCTTAGAAAGAGTTATAATTCTATATATATATTGGAACGCATAGCATGGATATTTAGCAATTATATCTAATGCTCTTATTCTTTTTTCTCCTTTAGCATACAGGGCTATATCAAACAAAATCTCTGTGTTTTTGATACCATCTTCTCCGCTTTCACACAATAGGTTACAAAATTCCTCCTTTATTGCAGGCACACTGTCAATTATATCTAAGTAATATTCAAATGCCTCTCTTTTATCCCCAAGCTCATAATAACATTTTCCAAGTATAGCAGAGATAAATGGTTTTAGAAATTCATCATATTCTTTATTCTTAAATGTTAATATAACATCTCGGCATCTTCCTACATAGTTAGTAAGGTCTGGATAGTAAAAGAGATCAATAACTGGTAAGTCAAGCTTTAGTGTTGGGTCACCAAGCAATATTGTTGTCATTTTATTTATTTCTTGTGGATTTCTCTCAACCTCTCTCTTAAGTATAACACCTAAAGAACTTCCAGATTCGAGTAATGAATGCAAGAAATTGTAAGAAGTCACCTCATTTACTTCAACTATATTAAGTGTTGTTGCAAGAGATTCCGTTAATGTGCCATAGTATCCAATTCCACCCTTTCTTATAAAGTTCGCTCCAAACAGCGATTTCTTTTCCTTAGCTCTGGGGTAAGAGATCGTTAGGCAAGCATCCGCTATCCCAAGAGATAGATCGAACCATGGCATTTCTTTTGAGCTTAGCGTGCTGCCCCATAAATTTGTATTCCCGTGATTAGAGAAAAGTATTATATTTTTCATTTTGTATTCACTAAGCCTAGGGCTTGTGCTGACCTTACATACACCCCTTGAAAATTCTTTCTTGCCTACATAACACGTAAATTCATATTGTCCAAGTTTTTCAATCTCATGGGCCAATAAAGGCTGGAAAAACTGAGGTGGATCAAAACTATGAGCTATACTTAATATGCTCGGTTTTCTATAGCTGTAGATATCTTCATACAACTTTTTATAGAAAACGGAACGCATGATATAAGAAGAGGTATCCGAGATTGTAATTCCAAATATTCTACCGAAGGGTATCTCTTCCGTTATATCATCATCAAAATTTAACACAATTCTTTCTAACGAGTTGTATTGTTTAAAGAGGGAAATTCCTATCACTCTCTCAAGTACGTACTTTGACAATCTGATTGCAGGTGGGCTTGCTATTGTTGTAAAGTACTTAATATTGGTATAACTTCCAAATAAGTCAGCGATTTTGTTATGCACATCTTCTCTTATGCTGTCTGCATCACTATTATCGGTAAATATAATCAATTCATTTTTTGCAGCCGCAAGCAATGGTGCGGCCAAAGAATCATGACAATAGAGCCTGTTAACGTTGCCTAGCCTTTCATTTACGCAGTATCTGTCATCAATATCGTTGGGGTTAACAAGTATTAGCCTGCTTGTTTTAGTCAGCTCGATATATTTCTTTTGCAGTTCTTCCAAGCTGTATCTCTCGTTGCATCTTGTACTAACATCCCCAACACAGATAACATATTTGTTATTCAGATCAATTCTTTCACCTGCTATTATTAAAGGTGCATTAATTAAAGAGGCATAGACAGATGCTATTAATGCAAGTTTATAATTGTCCTCAACATAAACAATTTTTCTAGGATTCTTCCAATAGCTCATATAATTATCCATGCTTTCGATTTTACTTGCTCCTGAAATTGTTAACTCACTTAATAAGTTAGCAGGCAGGGTATTGATATTATCTGCTATAACTATTTTTTTACCTTTATATTGCTCTATAAAGTGGTTAATAGATTCTATGTCAAAATTTTCTCCTTCTTTGTGATAGATTAGCAAGGGGTATGCACATTTCTCTATTATGCTTTCGTATATTTCTGGGTCACTAAATACAAGGGTATTGCATTCCTCTTTGTTTTTCTGCCATATAACAAGTGGTATGAGCTTCAAAACCCTTCTCCAGTCTTCATCACTAACTAAAAAAACCATATCATTACTGTATTTCTCCATTCTTTTAGTTGCAAGCATATCTTTTATTCTTCTGTAGAGCTCTGCAACATTATGCTCTTCCAAATCTTGTTCTGTCGGTTTTTTATGTATTATTGTGGTTATTTTGTATGTATATTCCTTGTTACAATTTTCTCCTTTATCTATAGGTATTATGACAGGTATGATATCATACTTGCTCTCATCTGTACCCTCTTTTATTTTCATTACAGTCTCGCTGTCTATCTCTTCATACTCTATGGGCAAGGTGAATTGGTTAGCTGTATAGTCCACTATGTATTCCATTCCGTCTATGTTCAAAACAACAAAATTGTGCGTTAGCCAGCCTTCACCTGGCTTAAAGAATTCTCCATCAGCTACATATGCGTCTATTCCATAATCTTGCATTAGCTTTACGACCAGGTTTGAGATCGCTATACATCCACCAGGGTACAATCTTGCGTCTCTTTCTTTATCAAGTATATATTTTTTGTATTCTTCTATTAGCAAGGGGCTTACTTCTTTGAGGAACATTTCCATCTTTTCTTTCCCATTTACCTTAGCATCTTTTGGCAGTACCTTTCTTTTTTGCTTCGTTATTTCAAAGTTTGCATCAAAGGTTTCACTATCTACTTGTGTATATTTCAGCTCAAGAATCTTGCAACCATTCACCTTTACTATACCCCCCTCTTTTACTACAGCTACAGCCTCTCCTCTGCTTACACATCTCCCATCTCTACAAATTTTGCCTTCGGGGCATTTCTTTATTACAGGCTGGCATGTGCCATCTTTACATCCATACTCCTTCACTTCGCTATTTGATACGCATTCATCTGCATGTCTTTCAAAATCTATACAAACAGCTGGGACGTTTGGATTATTATAAAGTGGATTCTCTATATACTTTCCCTGATCAAATATCTTTGGCATACCATCGCTCTCTATGCATTGCCATTCTTCTATTTTTTCTGGCATACATCGACCAAAATAGCAAGTAAGACCTGAAGCACATGGTTTTTCATCTGAACATTCCTCACCTTCTTCACCAAGCCCTTCCTTTTCTTCTGGTTTTTCTACAGGTTTTGCTTTTTCTTGCTTAAACCTTGGATACACTCTTATTTTTATTGCATTATAATCCTCGTTTGGCCATTCACCTACTTTGAGCACAACATAGAATTCGTTATAACCAGCAATGTCTTTACTTGCATCATAGAAGAATCTTTTAAATGGGCGAAAATCTTTTATAGGAGTATACTTCTCAGGCCATTCAAGACGTTTCTCTTCATAGCTATAATCATCTTCGCTAACCCAAAAGTACCACTCTATATCATCACTAGCTACAGGAGATATTTCTCCAAATTTTTCTATTGTACTTCCATCTGGATAGAATTGAATGTATGCACCTGAATATATTTCTATCTCTTCTCCACCTTCAAAATACGCTTTATAACAGTCTTTGTCCCAATCATAATATTGCAGAGGAAAGTAATAAATATAACTCGCAGTATTTTTATTAACACCCAAAACCTTTGCGTGTATAACAGCTTTCGCTTCCTTTTCTCCAACTGTAATAAATTCTTCCTCTCTCTTTTCCTCTCCTCCCCTTTGTATCACCAAAATAGCTTTATATTCTCCAGCTTCTGTTGCCTTGCATGTAACTGATAGCTGTTCATTCTTTCTTATATTATCTCTGGAGATTTCACATGGGCCGCCATATATCTCTTTCATGCCATCTATAAAGATTCTGGCATGATCAAAATCATAATTAAACTTAGCACTTGCTGTTACCTCCTCGCCAACTTTAACAGCAGAAGGTGTTACAGTGAAATAGGCAGCAGGTAATACTACTACCGGCTCTAGTGTTATTGGCTCTTGTTCCAATTCGATATCAATTGTTGTTTCACCTTCTATGGGTATTAGTTGACAGAAAGGTTTATAGCCAATGAGATGAACAGCTAAGGCATAGGTGCCACCTTCCACCTCAATATCAAATCTGCCGTCTGCGGTGGAATAAGAACCATATTTTACTGTCCCTTCTGGAGGGCATTTCTGAGAAGCATACAACATCACAATGGCTCCGGGAAGCGCTTCTTTCGTTTGTGAATCTTTGATTGTACCTGAGATCGAGGGCTTTGCCAAGCTAAATTGTGAGAAAAGGATTAATGAAAATGTAAAAATACCAAGCAATACAAACCATTTCTTATATTTATTCATTCTTGTACCCCCTTAATTTTATCCCAATCATTCTTTTGTCTTTTATACAAAATGAAATAAACTGATTAGTAAATCTATCTTCTCTTAACGGTTTTGGTACAATCCTAAAAAAGAAAGCTATTGAGTTTTTACCTTCTCTTTTGTGGCGAAGATACTCTTTTGTCACATCAATACCTAACAGCTTTCCCTGTGTTGTTGCTTTAATTTTTGCTATTTTTTTACCCTTTGCGGCATATAATTCTTTAGCGCTCATTTCTTCAGGTACAACAAATATTTCATATTCTACCTCAGGCAACCCTGACAATTCCCCGAAATTTGTCATGACAAAACCGTGCAAAATAAGCTTCACCTTTGAAAATTCATTACTTGGTATATTAAATTTGACAAGTAATGCAGAAGATTCAAAATACGTTGGTGTTGACCTGTCTATTAGATCTGGCATTAGATGTGTTTTTCTTTTTGATCCATAACCACTTACACCATAGGGGCAGCTAAAAATATCCCCATGCTTCTCTCTGTCTACCTTTGCATAAAGCGGATGCTGTGGATTTCTAATATTCTCTGCATTTACCTCCGTAATAACACTTGGTTTAATATCTTTTCCTTTCATTTCCATAACCTTTTCTTCACAAATAGACCTTTGTTTTCTACCACCTATTAGCTTGCACACATCTTTGTCATAGTATGTTGATGCGTAAATATCATAGCCTGCCATTTTTGCTGCCTTGCCCGTTATTCTGTTACAATATTCAAGATTTTTTTCTTCTACGCATTTTTTAAGCAATATCTCATCGTCACACCATTCCCGGCCTATGATTTGTTCATTTTCTTGGCATGTTGGGTTTTGCTTGCATTCTGTCCAATATTCTTTTACGCAAGTTTCCCTTCTCTTTTCCCAAAACCACCAGCCCTTTTTCTCACATTTTGTTCTTTTATAGCCTTCTTTGCACGGCTTGCAATCACCACTATGCCATTTTGTTACGTATTCGTGCTTGCATTTGAGCCTAAAGAATTGTAGGATTGGTACGGGTTTTGCTAACCTTGGTGCTTTGCTTTCACAACTACCATCCTCTTTACATTCAGAGCCAGCAGGACAACCGCAAAGCTTGCAGTTATCTATGAGCTTGCCGTTCTTGCAATATTTTGGTTTTGTTGATGAGCATTGATTGTATGGCGTACCGTCTGGGCATTTATTGGTAATGATAAGCTCTTCTGCTTCAACACCACTTGCTGTGATTTCAGCTATTTTTCCTACATATGGGGAGTATTGTTTGTTTGTATCTATAGCTACAGCTCTAAATTTGTATGTGCCTTGTGGTATTCTTATATCTAGCGTGTATGTACATTCTTTCGCACCTTTGCATAGCTTGCCTCCTAAAACAGGCCATATACCCTTTTGGGGTATGTACATGTAAATGTATATGTATTTCAGTCCAGTATCGTCTCTTGCATTAGCTATTATCCTTATCTTTCCCTCCTCTGTGCTTTCAATGTTTATTTGTACTGTTGGTGGATTGTCGAGGGCTGTTGTTAATTGAACGTTGGTAAAAGCTAAGGATAGCAGGAATAAAAGCAAGAGTATTAGATTTTTGTTCATAATTAATATTTCTTTAAAAACATTTTTATTTCTCTTTCAAATCTTTCAAAATCTTCTATTTTCTTTAGATTTTCGAATACAAGCTCATCATCAATCTCAGCATATCTGTGGACAAGTATGTTTCTAAATCCTTTCATTTTCTTTATTTTCTCTTTCATGGCATGCGAGACTATCCCTTTCTTTTCTAGTTTTTCAAATAAATCTTCTTCTCCTGAGGGAAGACCTAGCCTTAATTCCTTCACAATCAAGCTACTTATATCTATTACACACTCTATTAAAATCTGTAACAGCCTTTCGCATGATCTCTTCTTCTCTATTCTTAAATACTCCTTGTAGCTTTTTGGCATTATTGATTTTAACTCATTTAAGTACAGCTCTAATTCATCAAGCTTTGATACTATCCTTTCTTTATCCATTTAAAACACCTTCTAGATATGAGTAATAAATGTGTTTGTAATCCTCGAACTCTTTAATCGTTTTTATAGCTGTATCATATAACAGGTCCATATCCTTACAATAAATTACCTTCCCTTCCTTAAGAACCCTTATCCTTATGTAAAGAGGAAGTTGCTGGAATATATGTATATCTAAGGGAAAGCTGCTAATATAATACAGCTTCTTTCTTGACATCTCTAAATTCTTCATCTTTTCTTTCAAAACTATACACACGTCTATATCAGAGTATCTTTCTCCTCTTGCATAACTTCCAAAGACAAGCACTGCCAACACATCCTTGTCCTTCTTGACCGTTTCTACCAGCCTTTTTAGTATTTTCATAATTAGTAGTACTCTCGGTTATTAATAAATTTGATTACCATCACAGCTGAATCCTTTTTATATCACCATTCGTTAATAGTAGCTCTATTTCAGACCCTTCAATGGCGCTAATGCTGCAAAACTCATCTGTGTACCTCCTCTTAAATGTATCAATAGCGCTAACAGGATCGCTAGCATTTATCTTAGCTATATAGACAGTTAGCTTTCTCCCGCTATAATTCGTAGCCATTACAGCATATGTTGCCATTTTAAAATTTTTGAGAATAGTATTTAAATTTTGAGACCATATAAAATGCATAAATATTTTATGGAGCTTTGGTTTTGAATGCAAGGTGAATCCATAAACTGCCAACGTTTTAAACAGTTTTAACACACTGTAATTATTTCAAAACTACAATCCTTGACCACTAAGCCTAAAGCACGTTTCCTTCAAAAGATTAACAACATCCGCTATCTGATGGCCAGCGTAATCTCCATAAAGCTTTGTGATCCTTTCCTTTAGATTGGTTTCATAAGGCCCCCCTTTAAAAAAGTACCTGCGCAATGGCTTTAGGCTATCTGAGATCTTTTTCATAGAGGATGCGAGGTCCAATTTTTTCTTCTTTTCCGTCTTCTCAACCTTCTCCTTACCCCTCTCTCCCAACAGCTTGCTCACCTCTTCCTCACTCTTTTTCTCAGTTTTTTCAAGACCTATAAGCTCATCTATATAGTTCTCAAACTGCCTCTTTTTTGCCTCCAGCTCCAGCAATAAAACCAATAGCACATTTTGGGATATTAGATATGGGAAGATATGAAAGTATTGATCCTCCATTTCCAAAGGCCCTTGCGAACCCTTGTAGTAATCAACCTCGTATTTTATATCAAAAAAATAATAATAGATATATCTCCTATCTATCATTAACCCCGTATGTACAGAGATTTCCTCTTTCATCTTGCCTGGTGACGACCATTTTTCAACCAATTTTTTAACCTCTTCATCACTAAATTTAACATTATACCTCTCCTCTATCTTCTTTTTCCATTTCTTGACAAAATCATCGTAGATCTCAACCTCACCCTTAACCATCATTGGCTTGCCCATTTCTTCTGGTGAGAACCCTCTCCAAAACCATAACCTTGCCCTTATACCACTCATAGGTACATTTGCAAACAAAAGCGGATTAATTACCTGTGCAGCATGCTCAAATTCAGCCTCTTCCCTTATCCTTTTATATTTATTAACCACGGGTACAAGCCACTTTTTATATTCCTCTATAGACTTTTCTCTTGAGCTAAGCAAGGTCTTTATTCTCTTATACCTCTCTATAACATCTGGTATGAATGTCTTTTTCCACTCCTTAAATAACTCATTCTTTGTTTTGAGAACCGTTGCCTCTGCTCTTGAAACGTTTAGCTTTTTCATTATGGCTTCAACAGTTGTGTCTTCTTCCGATAGCTTTAAAAAATCACTTATTATGGTTGGCCATCTCCTTGCCATCGATATCATACTATACCCTTCTCCTGTATGTGCATCGACCCTATCAACAAAAAGGCTTCTGAGTACATGCTCATCCTTTTTGCCAGCCCTAAAAAAATCCAATATTTCTCTATACCTGCGTTCATCATGCTTTAAGAGCTCATAATCAGAGATTGCCTGAGCCACACTTGCTAATCCTGTCTTTATTTGCTGCTCAAGGGTTTGTTTTTGTGTCAACACCGTTAGATGGCTTGGTGTATGTACGGGGTTTGAAACTACATACTCATCAAACTTCGCCATATTAAAACGCCATTTTGCAAGCCTATAAACAAACACATCAAATAATATCTCAGACTGACCTGGTAATGTTACAGGATTTATCACTTTTACATGCTCCCATGGTTGTAATATTACATATTCCCCTTTAAGCTTTCCGCCACATTCCTTAAACATCTCCTCATAAACATATGAGTCTTTATTTTTGTCCTCTTTTTCTCCTTCTCCTCCCTGCCTTTTCTTCTTAAACAGTTTCCAAAACATACCTTTTTTAATTTTAGTCCCCATCCCATATATATTTATGGTAATGATAACCTATGGGGAGGTGAGCAAGGATTTAGCTTATAGCCTGTCAAAACTAACAAGAATACCTATTCTACCTAAGGTTGTCAGAAGGTTTCCAGATAACGAGGTGTATGTTAGGATAGAGAACACAAAGATAAAGGGCGAGGTAATATATATTGTACATTCCCTTTATCCAGATCAAAACTCAAACCTTATTGAACTTTTCTTAACCTTGGATCTAGTAAGGGATTATGGCGGCATACCAAGGCTCATATTACCATACCTTGCTTATAGCAGGCAAGATAAGAGATTTCAAGAGGGCGAGGCCTTTAGCTTGAGAACCATTGCAAACATATTAAAGGGGCTAGGCGTTAGAGAAATAATAACGATAGATGTGCATTCTTACAGAAAGGAAGGAAAGTACAGGCTCTTTTCTATTCCAGCTAAGAATATAACAGCAAGCAGGCTTTTGGTAGATTACGCAAGAACTCTTTGCAAGGATTTCATAATAGCTGGTCCAGATCAAGGCAGCAAGCATTTTCTCTCAAATATTGAAGGGAAGAAGGTGTTCCTCAGAAAGGAGAAGTATTGCTCGAGATGCGGGAAAAATGCTGTCCATTGTAAATGTAGCTATAAGAAAAAGGAGTATGAAATCAGAAGCATTGCTCCAAAAAGTGTGAAAGGAAAGAATGTTCTAATAATGGATGATATTATCAGTAGTGGTGGCACGATGATAGAAGCTGTAAAGGCCGTTAAAGGTTGTGGGGCAAATAAGATAATGGTTGCATGCACACACGGACTTTTTCTTGGTAATTCGTTGAAGGTGTTGAAAAGTATGGCAGACATTGTTTTTTCCACAAATACCATTAAAAGCGAGGTGGCAAGAGTTGATGTAGCTAAATTATTGGCAAGGGGGATAATACCTCAAGCTTAGGCATAGAGATTCCCATTGAATTTCATACCTTTCTGCGTTATTGCATAGGCATTAGCCCCTATAGACTCAATATATGTTATTAAGCCAGCATCCCTCAATCTCATTAGAGATTCCGCTAAACCTTCGCAATTAGACAAGGCTTTCAACTCCCCCAGCCTCACAACCTTCCTCTCTTTAATAATGGAAAGAAGTTTGATATCCTGTTGTGTCAGCATCATATTTAATAAATATATCCAGCAACAGATAAAAATCTATTCTATCTTTTCAAGCTCCAGCTTAAACTCATTCGCTTTATTTTCCAATATTTCTATAGCCTTCTTGAATATATACCCTGGGCTTAAACCAGAAACACTTTCTATATTAAACACAACCTTGTTTGTATTAAGTGTTACCTTTATTTGCCCTGTTAATTCTTCAACAAATTTATACTCATCGTATCGGTAAGGGTCAACTATAACAAGCTTGTTATTCACCTTTTTGAATATACCTTTTGGCGAGACCTCTAATATCTTATCTATATCCTTTACATTTTTCAGATCTATTTCTGGAACGAATTGATAGGATGCATTTGCAGCCTGCCATTTTGCATGTTCTTTCCCTATCCCAAGCTTTGCTATAGCTTCTAGCTTTATTCTCTGTCCTTCTAAAAGTTTTACTATGGGGAAATCACCAGAGATTGGTGAAACCTCCTTATTTGAAGACTTCATATCCTTTGAATAAACTATGCATGGGCCAGTCTTATCTATTGCAAATACAACAGTACACAACGGGCATCCTTTACCACCGCACTCACACTCATCCATGAAGTTAAATTTCTTTGGATCGAATTTGAGAGGTATTAAGCCAAGCCTGTGCGCGATCATTTCGTTAAACAAAGCTGAAGTGTTTTCGTGAATCTCAACCCACTCAATAGCAAGCGTTGGCACTTCAGAAATCATAATCCTTCTTAATGCGTTTGCAAGAGCTGGTGTTATATCCTCTATTAGCAACCTCACCTCTTCCTTATTTTTTTCTAAAAGCTTGATCTTCAAAATACCACCAAACAAGTTTAATTAAAGAAATTAATTTTTTAATCTTTTTAAATCTTATGAAAATTGCTCTATACGCAAGTTCATCCTGTCATCAAATCCAACAACACTCAACTTGCTTTTTCTATAGCCCCCTAGCTCCTTGCTTCTGAGAAGCTCCACCATATCCTTATCTCTCGAAAGAATGTTAACAGGGCTTTCATACAATGTTGAAAGGTAAAGGGATACAGCAACGCTTACCCTATCACGAAGGCTCGCACTACCATCACACCTGTCAACATTACCCTCTATCTCATCCCATAACATCTCATCATACACTATCTTTTTGGTCTCTTTTATGAAATAAGAGTACAGCCTTCCTATATCTGGTGGTGATATTATGCAATCTCTATGGTTTTCTCTGAAGCTTCTTGCATACTCTTCTATAATTCTTAAACCATCAATCAAATTCTTGTATGTCACTTCCATTTCTTTATCAACCATACCAGCTAACTCTATATATTTTTCAAATCTTTCTTTATGTATAGATGAGAGTAATGGTATAGTGTATAATATCTCTGAAGCAACATTGCTCGCTACACAGCTCCTATTCATTCTAAGCAGATTATCAATATGTTTAAGATAGTGCTTTACATCATCACCATCAAACCGCCACCTGCCGCTTCTTTTAAAATTCATAAACGGCGGTATTAAAAAGGAGGTATCAAAGATTAGAACACCTTCAAGATGCTCTATATATCTAAAACCATCACTAATCTTTCTATGATCTTTTCTCATGGTCATATATTTTAAATATGAATGAAATAAATAAATTTATTATCCCAAAGGGGGAATGGTGTAGCTTGGTCTAGCATCGGGGCTTTGGGAGCCTCAGACCTGGGTTCAAATCCCAGTTCCCCCATAAAGAGGTGGTATTATGGAGGAATGTCTGTTTTGTAAGATAGTTGCTGGTCAGATCCCAGCTGAAAAGGTTTATGAGGATAGCGATGTCATTGCCTTTCTAGATATAAATCCGCGCAACCCGGGGCATACACTGGTTATACCAAAAAAACACTTTTCAGACCTGCTGGAGATGGATGATGAGTACGCAATGAAGTTATTTGTTGCAGTAAAAAGGATAGCTAAAGCAATAAAGGATGGCATTAAGGCCGATGGTATATCCATATCCCAGAGTAACGGCAGGGCAGCTGGACAAGTAGTTAATCATATGCATGTACATGTGATACCGAGGTTCTTCAATGAAGGTCCTGTGGGTTTGGAAAGCATACTCCCTACAAAAAAGATTGACCAAGGGAGTATGAAGAATATATCAAATATTTTAAAGGAAGCGATAAGTAAGGTATCTGAGGTTTCAAAGCCAGCCAGTGAGAAAAAGGAGATGGAGTTTGAGTTTTGATAGAATTATTCATAGGATAGCGAATCCTTGAAGATCAGAAGTATGATCACCGCAGCCAGTATTATTGTCCCAAAAAAGAAATGATGGGCTGTGTTTGGAACTAACAAAGCGATAAATGAGAATATTATACTTAACAAAACAATAAGCGCAAGCGCGATAATAATTGAAGCGAGTATATTCTGAGACATCTAATTCTTAATACGTATTAATGATTTTTAAATATACTTGAAGAGAAAATATAATATGGTTGTGCTTGAAAAATATTGCGATAAGTGTGGAGAGCGGAGCAAGTTTCTGAAAAATGTAAATGGTATGAGATTGTGCCCAAAATGCAGGGGTATTGTAAAGCAAAGCGAGGAAGGGGAAAATAGGTTGGAAAGACTTAAGAGGCTTTGGGGAATAAAGGAGAAGCAATAAACACCAGCTAAGCCTTCACTTCGCTCTTAACAAACTCTATTATTCTTTTAGCAACATTTATTCCCGTTGCCTTTTCTATACCCTGCAATCCAGGATTTATATTAGCTTCTATTACCTTTATCCCATCCTTTCCCTGCAACATATCAATAGCACATATCTTTGCTTTTATTGCCTGTGCCGCTCTTATACATATATCCTCCATCTCATCTGTAAGCTTAAACACAACACCTCTTCCACCCGCATGTATATTTGATTTTAGCTCTCCAGGCTTAGCTATTCTTTTAAACGAAGCTATCACCTCATCTCCAGCCACCACTCCCCTTATATCTTCTCCCTCACTTCTAACAAATTTCTCTATAAGCAGCTCTTGCTTTAAAACCTTCATAGCTGCTATAACACTCTTTGCAGCCTCCTTGCTGTCTATTATCATAACTCCCTGGCCACCAAAACTTGAAAGCAGTTTCATTACAAGTGGAAACTTTAGCTTGTCTACCATTTCCATTGCTGTATTTCTTGAACCAACAAGATAGGTATCTGGGACAGGTATGTTATGCTTGACAAGCTCCTGTAATGTTATAAATTTATTATGGGCTATTATGATAGTCTCAGCAGGATATTGCTTTTTTATATTCATATCGTCCATGAACCTGACCACGGGATAGCCTGTTTGTGCCCTCTTGGAATCTATCCTCAAAATAACATAATCGTAATCGGTTAGGTCTCTTTTACCATACCTCGCCCTTAACTCCTTTCCAACAAAAAGCTTCACCTCGTAGCAGGGTATAAGCTCCGCATTTTTAAACTCTTTCTTTGCTTCTTCAAGTAACCTCTTTGTGCTATAACCTATATTATCAATCCCCGCTCCCAGTATACCTATCCTCATACCATCTCTCCCACAATTTTAGACCTGTCCAAGTCAAGCTTATTATTTAGCATATTTATCAACAACTTTCTATTCCTGTGTAATACAAGGAAGTGGGGCATATAAATAGCACCTACCTCTTCTACTTTATCTAAGAATATACTTGCTATCTTTCTTGCATATTCATCGGACACCATGAAATCAAGTGTCAGTCCTCTTAGCTCCTTCCTCTCCGTTTCGTACGGAAGCTCGAGCTCATCTATCCTTGGCAGATTTATGTTGAGGTTACACCTATACATGAAATCATCGGATGATAGTATTCCAGCCTTCTTTAATGTTGCAAGCCCCGCTTTTACGGTAGAAACAGGTACACCCATATCCTTTGATATCTTTTCAGCCGTAGAAACCTTGTTCTTTATCATATATATAAGTATATTTCTTTTTGATGGAGGAATCTCAGCTATCTTTTTTATCCCGCTTGTATTATCAATATCATCATTCCTATAAAATATAACCTCCCCCAATATACCATCCACGAAAACCCTTACCTTCCTGTTATACCTCTTGCCCTTAACAAGCCATAATGGGTAGTTAACAACGCCTACAGGCTCAACACCTTTGTAATGATCCAATACATCCTTTCTCCCATACAATTGCTTTAAAAATGTTGCACTATAGAACGTTTCGGTACCTTTCTTCCCTTCTTTTGCTCCTTCACCACCATGCTCACTCCTCCTTGTTCTTATATCAACAAGCAGAGAGTTCTCAAACACACCAACTACCAAGGCTGTACCTATTGCCAGATCCTTTATTTCATTCTTGCTTGTCGTTGTTATACCCTCTACCGATTCCATTATAGCCTTTAAATCATTTGGATTCGTTACCTTCAATATTATTTGTGTATTGCACTGGCTGAGAACATTTTTATCAACCTTTGCTGGCCTCTGTGAAATTATACATAAACCTATTCCAAACTTTCTCCCCTCGCTTGCTATGCTTCTCATTATCTTTGAGCTGGGAACCTCGCCAAACCCCCTTTCAGGGCAATAATTATGAGCCTCTTCTATAACAAAAAAGAATTCTGGTATTTCGTTTCTTTTTCTTGCAGCAAACAGCTCTTCAGCCAGCTTCATAACGACTATTTGTTGTATCTCTGGCTGCACATCCTTTAGATTTATTATGCTCATCTTGCCGCTTTTCACCAGCTCCTTAGGTTGTGTCGGTTTTAAAGAAAACAATCCAGAGCTGTCTAGGATTTCTAACAACGGAATGAGGCTCCATTTTGACTGGCTCTCCATACTATTTATTTCATCTATCACATCCCTTACAGTATATTCCTTCCCTTCAAGATTCTTTATAGCTGAGTAGATTAAACCCTTTTGAGCAGCAGAGATTTTAGTGGGAAGCATATTTATTATTTCATTTGCTGTTAGCATACCATTAAGTTTTAATGGCTTGTATTTCAGCAAGCTGAATATCTCTATCTGCTTTTTATAGGATTTTGGTTTGATATCAAAGGTTTCCATCATCCTAAGCTCTTCCTTCTTTTTATTCTCACGAATCATGCTTATATATTCCCCATGCGGATCTATAACAACTATTGGCACGTTATTTTCCATAAGCTCCTCTAACAAAACGCCTGCAGCATAACTTTTACCAGACCCCGTCTTGGCTAATATAGCAACGTGCTTGGTAATCAAATGCTTTATAGGAAGTTTTACCTTTATCCTATAACCAGATAACATCCCAATATACAAACCTTCATCTTTTAGCCCAAGCGTGGATTTTATGAACTCGCTTGTTGCAGTGAATACTGGCGTATCTGGCTCAAATGGTACGTTTGGTGTCTTCAAAAATCCTCTTTCATCTCTGTACCCAATTATTTGCGCTTTTGCAATGCTCTTATTTACATAGTTAATGACAGAATAGATAGATGCTAAAACCCACCTTCCTTCAAAATCCTTAACCGCTACATATTGAGACTTTCTTACCCTGGCCTCTGCAATAAAGCTGAACTCATTTGTCGTTACGCTCCCGGTTATCCTTCCTATTAACATACTAATAATTTATGGGGAAATATTAAATTTATTAATAGCCTTTATATAAGATTGAATAAATACCTAAAATCAAGATCTGTGGAACTGTTACAGTAGGAAGCCACAAAGCAGCCTTCTTGCCCGTATTTGACCAACCCCCAAGGGCCTTTTAAAAATACCAATCAACTATTCCTTAAGTTTTTATATTAAATTTGTAACCTTGTTGCCCTTTTTCAAATCCTCCAGCACTGTTTGGTAAACTGGAAACGTAAAACTTTATATTGATATTTATCAATATACCAATATGAAGGAGTCATTAAAAATATTCAAAGCTTTATGTGATGAAACAAGATTAAAAATAGTTGAATTTCTTCTTAACGGAGAAAGATGTGTTTGTGAAATCGTTCCATTTACAAAAAGGACACAATCAACAGTTTCAATTCAGTTGGCAAAATTGGAAAATCTGGGAATAGTTGAATCAAGGAGAGAAGGAAAAAGCGTTTACTATAAAATTGTAAATGATAATGTTAGAAAAATTTTGAGAATTATGAATAATCTAAAAGAGACAAGCAATACTAACGAAATAAGATACAAACCTATAGGAGTTATTCACTCACCATTTAAAGAATCTAAAGGAACACCCATACAATCTATAATTGCAAAAGATATTGAGGGTACTGTTGAAGTATTTCCAGAATATGTTGAAGGTTTGAAAGATCTAGAAGGTTTTTCACACATAATTTTAATCTACCATTTTCACTTATCTAGAAACTCATCATTAGAAGTCAAACCGTATATGGATGAGAAAGTACATGGGGTCTTTGCAACACGAGCTCCAAGCAGACCAAATCCTATTGGAATTTCAATAGCACGCCTTATCAAAATAAAAAAGAACATACTTCAAATACGTGATGTGGATATTTTAGATGGAACACCTCTTTTGGATATTAAACCATATGTACCGGAATTTGATGCAAGAAATATCAAAACAATAGGTTGGCTTGAAAAGAAAATACATAAACTCTCAATATCAAAAGATGACGGAAGATTTATGATGGGCTTAAATGATGAGCGGGTTGGGTGATTGGAAATGGAACCTCTATTTATCGTTGTATTGTTGATTACAGGGGCCTTGGTTGGAACTGTCTCTGGTTTATTAGGTGTGGGTGGTTGTTTTATAATGGTCCCTGTTCAGTATTGGATTTTGACAGCAATGGGGATAGATCCTACTATTGCAATAAGGGTTGCTTTTGGAACTAATTTATTGGTTGTTTTTCCTACTGCTCTTAGCGGTTCTTTTAGGCATCATAAAAAAGCGGTGGTTCTTTGGAGGCAAGCAATAATCCTTGGTTTAACAAGTATGGTATTTACATTTGTAGGAGCTTATTTGGCAAGTATTTTGAGTGGTAATATCCTCAAAATTATTTTCGGATTAGCAATTCTTTTAGGTGCACTAAGAATGGCAACTGCTCATCCTATAAGAATTGAAGGAGAAGCACATACAAATCCGATAACTTATATCTTCTTAGGTGTCATTTTTGGATTTGTTACCGGATTAATAGGAATAGGTGGTGGGGTTTTAATGGTTCCATTAATGGTAATATTTCTAAATTATCATATGCATGAAGCGGTTGGCACTTCAACAGCAGTTATGATATTTACAAGTTTGGGAGGAGCAATAGCTTACATGCTTTACGGATTAAATGCTTCTAATTTGCCACCGTATTCTATTGGCTACGTTAATCTTTTACAGTGGATTTTATTGGCTGGTACAAGTATTCCAATGGCACAGTTAGGTGTTCACTTTGCACACAAAATTAATCCAAAATCATTAAAATGGATTTTTATTATTGTGATGGTTTATATGGGATTGAAAATGATCGGGGTATTTTCTTGGCTACACTTACCCATATAAAAATAATTTTAGCGGGATTGGTTTGGAGTATAATAGAGCAAAAAAATTATGCGCCGGCCGGGATTTTCACTTTGCGTGGGAAAGATACAAGAAGGGGCGAGTAAGCGAAGCTACCGTTGCCCCTTTTTGTTTTGAACCCGGGTCGCAGGCTTTCCTCTTCTTAGCCTTTTTCTTGCAGGAGGTATCGGAACCCGCTGGTGGTTCCAAAGTATCACCCCTGCCAATATCTGGTTGCAGGAGGTATCGGAACCCGCTGGTGGTTCCGATAATGGAAGGCCTGAGTCCTACCAGGCTAGACTACCGGCGCATACTGTAGGATTGCTTTTTCTCTTATGTATAATTTACATGTTATAAAAAAATAAATAAAAATATCAACCTCCAATCCTCAAAACCTTTTGCACTATTTCGCTTTGACCAAGGCTTTTATTCTTTCCTCCATATCTTTTCTTATTTCTTCTCCCTTATCAGTTTTAGAGTAAAAATCCATTTTTATTGCTAGCATAAGTTTTGCAGCTATTATCCTTGCTACCTTGCCTCTTAACTTCTTTGGGGCTGACTGGACAAGAGGGTGCATGAAAATAGCTCCGTGCTTTGGTGGCTTTCCTTTTCCCCTTAAATGCCTAAATAATGCTTTCTCTGCCCCTAACAATTGTATGGTTGATGCTGGCATTTTCGCCATCTTTTCCATTCCACCAGCAAGAGAAATGAGCTTTGCCCCTAATAATGGGCCAGCGACAGCGGTTATATTTGGCGCTATTTCTTCCATTAGATTTGTTATATAGCTTGAAACCATCTCTCTTGTTTTGTACAAATTTAGTACAGATTCTGCATACTTTCTAATGGCTGCTATATCCTTACTATTAAACTCCATGCCAACAGAGGTTTTTGCTATTTTAGCAAGAGCTTTATCATCTATATTATCTCTTGCTCCATATTTCACTATAATCCTAGCAAAATGCTCGTGAGATTTTATTGCCTTGACCGCTTCTGGAAAATGCAAACCATACCACTCCCTTAACCTTTCAGAAAGTGTGTTTAGCATATCATCTAAGCTTTCCATAACACCAATAGCCTGTATAACTATTTTATCCTTCTTTTCCCCAGCCATATACTTTTTTGAAAGAACGATTCCAATCTCTGTTATTATTGAGTTTAGCTCATCATCGCTATCCACCCATCCCAAATCTATTGCAAGCCTCCTAAAAAACTTTCTCATGAGCTCACTTGCTCTTTCTTCTTTAACCAATACTATCCCTTCCACCTTGCCATTTATATCTGAAGCAACCCTTTTATCAACGAGATGCCTAATTTCTTTCAAAACCTCTTCATCTTCTTTAATTGAACCCTTCTTCAGTTCTTCCAGCCTTTTTGCTATCTCCTCTGCATTTTTTGGAAACAGTTTATAGTGTAAAAGATTACCATCTTCATCGAATGCAAAAGCCCCAGCTATGCTATGAGCAAGATACACCTTCATAGTAAAACCTTTATTTTTATATAATAATATTAATTAGTGACAAAAATGCTTTATAAAAAGAGATATATATTTAAGGGCATGGAGCGGTGGGTAGGAAAAACCTTCTCCAATTTGCCTATCTCACCAAATATGTGGAGCATAATTGGTTTGGTTTTTGCTATTCTAGCTGCTTTTTTAATATACAAACACCTATTGGCTTATGCATGTATAGCTATTGCTATTTCTATGGTTATCGATATAGTGGATGGATGTGTAGCCAGATATAAAAATATGGTGACAAAGAAAGGAGCATATCTCGATACCATAGTTGATAGGTATTCTGAGTTTTTCATAATTTTATCTATGCTTTGGATAAATATGCCTTCTTTGCTTTTCCCTCCTGCATTTTGGCTTTTACTCCTGCTTCTTGGAAGCTTTATGACGACATATGCTAAGTGCGCGGCTAAAGAAAAGGAGCTAATAAAGACTGAGCTAAGAGGCGGTTTGCTAGAAAGATCTGAAAGAATGGTAATGTTACTTATTGCAATAGCAGTTGGTATAGTTAGCAGGCTGTACATGGCTTATATAATAATATTGCTTGCTATCTTATCCAATCTTACAGCTTTTCAACGTATGAGCTATGCATGGAAAAGTGAGTAGTATGGAGGAATTACCACTATCCATTGCGCTGGCTGCCGTGGTACAGAATAACAAAATCCTTCTTATCAAAAGGGCCTGTGGTGAGTATGCTGGTCTTTGGGGTTTACCAGGCGGAAAGATTGAGAAGCATGAGCATCTTTCAGAAGCAGTTATAAGAGAAGTAATTGAAGAGTCGGGAATAAAGACTAAATTCAAGAGGCATTTGGCTGTTGTTTCCGAACATTTGGTAGAGAATTGCAACATAGCGCGTCATTTCCTTTTACATATTTGTGAACTAATCCCAAGCTCAACAACTACAGTTAGTAGCCAAGAAGGCAAAACGGCATGGTTCAGCATTGATGAGCTTGAGAAAATGAAAGATCAAATCATTCCGAGCGATTTTCAAATGGTACAAAAAATAATCAAGGGTAAAGAAAGGAAGAACTATTATAATTGTGTTCTTGAAAAGGTAGATGGTAGATACTTATTAAAGAAATTTGAATGAGCTTGATCTTGAACAATAAAATTTTAAAGAAAGAATTCCACCAGTCTATTTGACTGGTGGTAAACAAAAACAAATACTAATTCTCAATCCAAGAATAAAACAAAACCTCTGGAAATAGAAGAGGGCAAGCCTTACTTAGGCTTG
>QMZT01000012.1 GCA_003663325.1 Candidatus Aenigmatarchaeota archaeon
CTATTTCAGGTATAAACCTTAACATCATAAGTTTATAGTACATTTTTTTCGAAACTTCTTCAGCTATACTATCCGCTATGTCTTTGATCATTTCTTTACTTATTCCAATATCTGAACCTTTTAATTTCATACCAGTCCTCATAATAAATATTAGACATTTTATATATTAATAAGTCTAAAAAACTTAGCTTTTTTTAAAAATCAAGTCAGCATAGCTCGATACTTAGGCTTTTTAACAATACCCTTCTCTATGAGCCTTTTAACGAGTGGGATATGGTGCAATCCTATCTTGCCCACATAGAGTATCTCAAAGTCCCCTCCGTTCTTTTCATACTCCCTCATATCAAGAAGTCCCGCAAGGTAAATATGGTCTTTCACGAAACCACCACCTCTATATGCTCTGAGGCTTAGCTTCCATGCTTGTTCATCACTAAACTTATAGTCCTTAAGTCTATCAAACGTCTGTCTAAAGTTCATGCCTTGCAATAAAGAGCTAACAGCTATAACCCTTCCAGCATAATCTCTAAGCACCTCCTTGCTTGCATGCCCTGTTTTTTCCTCAAAAAATACAGCCAGCCCTTCTTCTGTTCGTTCATATCCATCCAGACCCATTGCAAATATTGCAAGAGGTTGCTCATAACCATTTGCAGCTCTTAGCGCATGAACCCCTATCTCATGTACTGCTAAACGTTCTGCATCGCCCTCAGCAAATTTCCTTCTTCCGCATACAGTTATATTTTTTTCTGCTGGATAAACCGTTGTAAGATATTTTCTCCCCCTCCCTATTATCCAGAATTTATAAACAGCCTCTTTCAGCCTATCGTTACCTGTTCTTTCTACCTTTTCCATAAACCCGTCTAAATAACGTCTATTTCTTGCATTTAGATAATCCATAAGCATTTCAAACCCATCCTTATCGAGTATTTCTCTAAGCTCATCTACGCGATCTATAGCAAGCTCCAGCCCATATTCTCTTACCTCCTCTTCCATTACCTTTCTTACATGCTCTGCAGGTACATTCTTTGGCCCGTCTATGGGTGGTATATCCCTAACAAGTGTAATAGCATAATCAATAACATCCTCGTTTGGTGTGCCATAAATCTCACTACTGGCTTGCATAATAAAATCACTATCCCCTCTTCTCTTTATCATTTCATGCATCAAGCCCAGCTCCTGTTTCTTATTATTGTATATTGTTGCTAGCTCTGGTACCTTATCAGGTACTTCTCTTGCAAGCTTATCTTCGACCTCTTTTTGATCGTATGCGATTTCTTTATAAACAAATTTAGGTTCTTGCTTGCTCTTAAGGAACTCCTCTTTGCGTTGCTTTTCGTTAAGAGGCTCCAAATAGTAAGTAAGTTTAACCTCCCTCTCTACATTTAACAAAGCCTTATCAATTTCCCTATACGGAGAGAGTTCAATTTCCCTATCATTCATACTATTATTTTGAATAGATTATTTATAAAATTAACTATCTATTAGGAGTAACAACTTTAAAACATAACCATTTATCATTTATTTTTTCCTTCTTCCATACCTCAATCACCCCACAAAGAATAAAAGAAATCCTAGAGGAGTCTCTAAGTAAGCTCGGTTTTCAGTATGATACAGTAAAAATGGTAAGACCGCACTACTATGAAGGTGGCGAGATCAAAATAAGTTTTAAGAAGGTAACATCTGGTGCTAATAAACCACTAAACCCGTTTCAAAAATTCACACAAGCAATAATTGGTCATAAGGAATATGATGTCGAAATGGAGGGTGAAATTCTCATTCCTCAAAAAGAGGATGTGGAGGAATTGAAAATTGCTATCTGGGATGGAAGTGAGCTTGTTGATACGAGGAAATCGCTACTCAGGTTTTTATTGTTAGCACTGCCTGGTGCTATTGGATATTTTAGAAAACCAATCCATGGTTATGGTAGAAGATACAAAAAGGTTGAAGGTCTTGTTAATAAGTTATTTGAAGAGGTAGAATCTTGCTTTGAATTGTTGTAAAATGCCTAATTTTATCACTTTTAATTAGTTAAAAATAAAGATTTATAAAGATTAAATACCATTACTAATATGGAGAGGCAAGAATATACGAATAAAGAACTGGCAAGAGATTATCTCAGTGTTGCTGCTTTATCTATGTCCAATAATCATATGACCTTTCTTCTACGCCAAGTAAATATAATTGCCCAGTCAGAGGTTGATATACCAGAATTTTACAGGGAACACGGTAGTCTTGCAGGGCTTGAAGTTAATGGGATCGGCAAAAAAGCAAAATACATACTTGAGTTAATCCTAGAAAAAGGTGTTGATAAAGCTTGGGAAATAATTCAAGAAGAAACGATCAGAGAAGAGCAAGCAAGATGGCAGTTTGGTACAAGCTATAAACCTAACCATGAATCCTGGGATGATGATACAGCAAAAATACAGGCTGCATGGCTCACTGCGTACTGGTAACTCTTAATTTTTTATTTCTTTTTTAATTCTTTTCATTATCTCCCTATGGTAACGCTCGAGCAACGCCCTTCTATCCTCCATCAGTACGATATCACTCAGCCCGGTAAGCATTATGTTATGGGAAAATGGTGTTGGCAGCGATTGCTCTGTGTTTATGAAGAAAAATCTCCTTTTATTATTTTCAATACTTTCGAGCACCTTCTCAGCATTAATAACATCCATCATATCCTCTGCTATCTCCCTTATTGTCTCTTTTATAACGGGAAATCCTGCTATCTCACTAGCCACCTTCATAAGTGTTGCTGCAGATATTTGTTGCTTGCTAACCTTTATCTCGTGTCCCTTATAATTACGCAGGATCATAAGGCTCCTATTTGCAACATGTCTAAATCGACGTTTCATCATTTCTGTTTTAACTATAACCTTACTTAAAATCTCCCTTATATTAGCTTTTTTTAGCTCCTTGATAAATCTAAAATCTTTTAAAGGTCTTGGAAGCACAAGCATGAAACCATTATCTGTTATTACAACGCCTACATTCCTTCTTAGCTTTTTACCCGCAAGATACGCATATGCCCTTGCCAAGGCATCATTTACACGCCTACCAAAAAGCGTATGGAATATCATTACTTGCCTACCAAGCTCATCCCTGCTAATCTCTATCATTATGTTCGTGTCCGTTGGAAAATGTTTACAGCCAAGAGATTGCATATAAAGATACTGCTCTCTGAAGTAATCATAAATTATCTCGGCAGCGTTTCTGTTTGTATGCAATTCTCTTTCTATATACTCTATAAGCGCAGATCTTTCCCTCTTTCCTATCTCGCTAAACATCCACTCCCTGAATTTTCCTATCTCCTTCGCTAAATCAAAGCTCAGCGGCAATTGCTCGGAGAACCATGCAGGTACTGTTGGCTTGGAGTCAAATGCTGGTCTTACCTTAGCCTTTACTCCCCTTGCGGATACGAACTCATACACCCTTCCGCCTAATACAAACTTGTCACCCTTACTTAAGCGCTCAAGAAATTCCTCCTCTATGCTACCCACCTTGCGCTTACCGTCATAAACCTTTATCATAACCTCATCTGGAATTGTACCTAGATTTAGTGCATATATGACTCTTGCATACTTTCCCCTCCTTCCAAACACACCTTCTTCCGAGCTGTACCATATTTTTCCATACACCTTGTACTCCTCAAGCTCTGAATAAGAGCCAGAGAGAAATCTCAGAACGCTCTGCAGCTCTTCTTTTGTAAGGTTTCTATAAGGATATGCTTGCCTTATAATATTTAAGGCTTCCCCCACGCTCCATTTTTTGTTTATCGCCATACCCATTATGTGTTGTGCAAGAACATCTAATGGCTTCTTCGGTATAATTGCCTTATCGAGATGATTTTTATACGCCTCCCTGACCATAACACCACACTCTACCAGATCATCTCTATCTAAACAAAGCATGTATCCTTTAACCTTTGCATGCAGCTTGTGTCCACTCCGCCCTATACGCTGCAAACACCTTGTAACACTTTTTGGCGATCCAATTTGAACAACCAAATCAACATACCCGATATCTATACCTAGCTCTAAGCTTGTTGAGGATACAACGGCTTTAAGCCTGCCTTTCTTCATGTTCTCTTCAACATCAAATCTTATGTCACGCGATAAAGAGCCATGATGTGCAGCTATATCATCCTGATCTATGCTTGCTACCATCTTTGGCATTACTTGCTTTAAATGGAACACTACCCTTTCCGTTCCACTCCTCGTATTTGTGAATACAAGCGTTGTTTTATGTTTTTTAATCATATCATACAGCATTCTATACATCTCTCCCGTTGCCTTTTCCGTCTGCGTACAAATTAAATCTCTAACGGGAGCGAGAACCTTTAGATCCTTTTTCTTTATAAAGGAAACATCAACTATATAGCAGTCTCTCTCTTCACCGTTTTCATAGCCAACAAGAAACCTTGCTACTTCCTCTATAGGACTTATGGTTGCCGATAGCCCAATTCTGACAAAGGTAGTGGGTTGCCAATATTGCATGCGCTCGAGTGTTAAGGATAGGTGTGTACCTCTTTTTGATTCACAAAGAGAATGTATCTCATCAATTATAACCCACTTTGGTCTTAGCTTGTCTCTAAATTTTGGCGCATTAAGCATTATTGCTAAACTCTCTGGAGTGGTTATGAGTATGTGTGGTGGCCTCCTTAGCATCTTTTGCTTTTCCTGAGCGCTTGTATCACCAGTTCGTACGCTGTGCCTTATTTTTATCCCGTTCCCAAGCATTTTGCTTATTTCTTCAAGCGGTACTTCAAGGTTTCTATGTATATCATTTGAAAGAGCACGCAGTGGGGATATATAAACACAGTAAACCTTATCTTCCAATCTATTTTTTTCTGCAAGATCAAATAGCTTGCTCAGTATTGATATAAACGCGGTCAAGGTTTTGCCAGAACCTGTAGGGCTGCTAACTAACACATTCTTCCCTTGGTGTATAAGTGGTATCGCATACTTTTGCGGTGGAGAGAGATCGTTAAAGTTTTGTTTAAGCCATGCAGCCACATACCTATTAAGCATGCTACAAACTTCTACCATACTATAGGCCTTTTTAGCATACTTTATCATAAGCATCACAAAATCGCCGGGGGCAGGATTTCCGTCCTTTCTGCATAGGAAAGATACAAGAAGGGACGAGGAAGCTTTTAGCTCCCGTGGTCCCTTTTTGTTTCGAACCTGCGCGTCCAGATGGACAGTGGATTTCTCTTAGCTCATTCCCACATGCTGTAGGTTGCAAAATCCACTCGAGTCCACCGCCTTAACCGCTCGGCCACCCCGGCTAACTAATAAAAGTTTTCTTCAAATATAAATTAAAAGGTGATGTTTATGGTTGTTACTAGTGATAAAGATAAGTGTGTTAGGTGCGGTGGCTGTGTTGGTGTGTGTCCAAAGGGAGCGCTAACGCTGACAGAACACGGAATAGTTTGCGATGCCAGTAAGTGTGTTAACTGCAAGGCGTGTGTTAATTTTTGTCCGGTTGGAGCGTTAAAGATCGAGGATTAGTCAATAAACATCTCTGACAAAATCAATTCCACTGCCATTAAATTGGCCTCTATTCTATCCCTCAGCGTAATCTTGCCCTTATAGGGATTGTGCATATTGAAGGGTGTTAAAGGCTCTGCCTTGTAAAAACTTTCAATTAAAAACGCTCTTGCACTTGGGAAGCGCTTTTTTATATAGCTTGTAAACCCATATTTGTATGTAAACCCCTTGCCCCCTTCCTTTTCAACGGGAAAATAGCTTTCCAACCTATCTAATATATTATATGGATAGCCAGCCCCCGCCTCTTCTATTTCAAACCTACCCGAGCTGCTACCTTCATGGAAATCGAACGCTAACACAGGCTTCCCATATTTTTTTGATAATTTCCTTATTGTACTTTTTACAGCTCTGGTCTCGCTCGCTATCCCAGAAATTGTTGAGGGTGGGCCAAAATATACATTTAAATCAGCATCATATCCAAGCTTATCCTTTACATTTTCCTCAAAGCCATCATACCATACCGAATTTATCTGTGGAATAAAAACCATAGCCTTATTTTCCCTTATTTTTAGCATATCCTCGCTTTCAGACTCTGAAATCCTTCTTGATAACTCATAAACCGTCTCCGGGCCAGAACATTCGCAGTTATGATGGCCGCTTACAAACCATATTGTTGCATTTGACGCAGAGCATAAAGGCTTTAGGACCAATCCTACTATATCCAGCCTTTCCCCACTTCTTTTTGGGCTGCTCTTGCCCACAGTAAAGGGTTCCAAATCTCCATGAGCCTTAGCTAATTCTTCCATTGCCTCTTTCATTTCCCTGTACGTTTTTACACAAGCCTCTTCTACACCAAGCTCAAACAAACCCATATCCATACTATATACCATGAAAATTTAAAATTTTTTCTTCTAATGAGTGGTAACATATTAGATATCAAAAAAGCCCCTGTTTATTCAATCACATTACCATCTACTATCACAACTTCCTTAGCCGGCTCTCTTAGATTGTATTTATCCATTCTCATAGATGCTGCGTATGCACCAGCATTATGAAAAGCTATTATATCCCCTTCCTCAATCCTTGGCAAAGCCCTTTTTACAGCCAAAACATCCCCCGTCTCACATAAATTGCCAGCAATCGTAGCTACGATCTCTGGCTCTTGATCAGCTTTGTTGCAAACTATTGCTTCATGGTATGCTCCATAAAATGCCGGTCTTATTAAATGGTTAAAACCCGTATCTACACCAATTATTGTATCATTGTACCTTTCCTTTATTGTATTTACCTTTGCAAGCAATAAGCCGCAATCCCCCACAATATACCTTCCAGGCTCAAACGCTAATGCCTCAACATCCAGCTCGTTTGCTTTCTTACACGTCTCCCTTGCGTAGTAATCTAAAGGGAACTCATTGTCTTCTTCTTTGTAGCGTATCCCCGGGCCACCACCAAAATCTATAAACTCCAGCTTGCAACCAAGCCCCTCTACCTCTTTTGCCTTTCCTACCAATCTTTCAACTGCTATTAGATATTCATTTACCTCTTCCATGCTTAACCATTGCGAACCAATATGCATTTGTATACCTACAGGAGCAAAGCCATATTCCATAGCCTCTTTATAAGCCAGCAATACCTCATTTTCTGGTATACCAAATTTTATTGGAACACCATGAGATTCCTTACCGGCTGTTATTGTTTTCCAATCTCCGCCTTGTCCTCTCACACCGGGATCAATCCTAAAGGAAATCTCCATGGTTTCAATTCCGTGTTCTTCCAGCAACCTTTTTAATCTTCTCAATTGGGAGAATGAATCTATATTTATTCTTATTCTTCCAGGATAACTCAAAATTCTTTCCATATCTTTATTACTAACACTCGCCCCCGTATACATAATCTTTTCTGGAGGAAACCCAACATTTATTGCAAATTCCACCTCCCCAGGAGCTACGGCATCGATCCAAGAGCCTGCCTCTCTTAATTCTTCTAAAAGTATTTTGTTCGGGTTAGCTTTCATAGCATAGTGTATCCTTACCTCCTTTTCCGTAAATTTTGAAATCACGTTAAGAAAGCGATCATAGTTATATAGAGCTCTGTTAATATGATACACATACAAGGGTGTTCCATATTCCTTAGCCAGATCCAGCGTAGATATACCACCTATGTGCAATATACCATCTTTAATTTCTAAATGCCCCTCTACCTCGTACCACATAGCAATCACAAATGAAGCTAACTCTATATACCTTTCAGCACATCAATCATAGAATAAGCCCTTCCTTTGCTCCCCTCTTCCATTTTTCTATGAAGGTATTTTATTGCATCCAGCGTGCCAAGCGCGTAGATATCTCTACCATTAACATTATGTGTAAATTCAAAATATACTGTCCTATCAGGTGAGGTCAACTTATATGTATGCCAACCATGACCAGCCAAATATTCCTCTGGGACACCTATTTCACGCTGCTTTTCTGGATCCCTTATCTTCTGAATATCATCGATATTAAACGGAATACCAAGCTTATTAAAATACTTTACCATTGCCTTAGCGGTTCCACTCGTGTCCTTTTTTGTTGATTGATGCGATTCTACAATCTCTAACCCATATCCCTCAAAAAGACCCGGGAAATTGGTTGCAGCGTACTCAAACATTGCCATTAGTCCAACGATCTGCTTTGCCATGTTTGGAGCAATTACTGCACATATATCTGAGCCTTCCACACATTCTATTAATTTTTCTCTATCCCCGCCGGTAGTGCCCATAACAAACGGGATGCCAGAGGTGCAATAAAATTCTGCATTCTCATTTACGGCATCTGGAGTTGTATAATCAACGATTATAAAGGGCCTGTGTTTTTCTGTATCCTCTAAGAATTCATTTCTCCTTTGAGTTCCATAAAGTTCTATACCATCTAATCGCTCGCTATCATGCCTTTTACTTGTTAATGCACAAGGAAGAAGTTCAAAATCATCGCACCCTAAAACCTTTTCTTTAACCTTTGTTGCCATTTTTCCAGGAAGACCGGAAAGAACAACACGTACTATTTCCATAACCTAAAAATGACAAGAATGTATTTAAAAATTTATTGTTCATTAAGCAGGGCATGGGGTTTAGATTAGGTACCCAAAACAAATTAATTATTTGAATCAAAATTATCATTGGTGGTCAGATTTGATAAAGCGTCATTGGTTTGTAACACTCATAGATCTTCCAGAAGCATTACCGTTTGTTGTCAAGGAGAGCGAAATAGCAAAAGAGGTTTTTGGCGAAAATGTCAAAGGAAGCTATATTGAAAAATTAATAAGTTTTATAAAAGCGATAGAGAATGAGTTTGGTTACGAAGTTGCATATGTGGGGGAGGAGGCAAAGGCAGATAAGTACTATACAAGATTTCTCTTCAAGGATGGCGGCCTTTTAGAGATAATGATACAGGCACCTTGCGCAATTATAGCGCATTTCATAGAAAGAGAAAAAGCTGAAAGATTCGCTGCTACGTTAAGAAATGTATTGGATAGGGTAGTTAAAGATAAAACAATGTGTCAGCTTTTGAAAGATTCCATAGAGCTGTCATCCGCCACAGACGAAGCTCTGACATATGAAAAATGGAGTGAAATGAGAAATATAAGGGAATTGGTAGGTGGAGAATGATATCACCATTTTTTAGAAAACTTATGCTATTGAGAGCCTTGGATATACAGGGCGGTGAATTTATTATATTTAGGAACAATTTTTCCCTTTTACCAGCTTCAGCCATAGTTGAGCTTAGAAACAGGCTTAAAAAGGAAGGGAAGTTGGATATTCTCTATAACATGGGGGAAGATATAACAAATTCCATTATAAATTATTTCAAAAAATACAGAGGCGGCAAGGAAGGCTCCTTCACATTCTGGCTCAGCATGATAGAGCTTAGCGGATTGGGGAAGCTGGAAATAATAGACACTAAGAAGGATATGGCAGTTGTTAATTGCAAGAACTCAACCATTGCCAGGCTTTATGGAAATGTTGGGGAAGCTGTAGATGAGTTGTTGGCTGGCGTGGTTAATGCTTATTTTAGATTTTGGTTTGCCAAACCAACAGAGTGCAAGGAAGTGGCATGTCTTGCTAAAGGCGATCATTACTGCCAGTTCATTGTTAAAGTGAAACAGAGATAAATTTGATCTAATAGTTGGTCTTAAAATTAACAGCGGTCCACCTCAGATTATCCTCAACACCCTTCGCTTTTAATAAATCATAGCCACCATCATGCGGCTCTCCTGGCTCAAAATAATGCGCACACCCAGGCATATGAATATTTGTAGCTCCAGCATCTGAAAGGAAGTAAGCTATATCTATTGCCCTACCTTCACTTTCTGCTGCAACAACGGCTGTCTGCAAAATGCTACTATATTCTTTTAATTTCCTAGCAACCCTTTCGATATCTGTGAATGGTATAATATTTGTACTTCTGCAGAGCATGCCGGGAGGCTCAAAATCATCCCCAATATTTATGAAGTATTGGCCATCTTTATCTACTATTGTTTCATAGCCTCTCAGCCCATATATAAAGAATTTTTCCATTAGAGTTGTTCTGTATGCATCGGTGAAGGAAGCTGGATATGTCTCAGAGAAGCTTTTAAGTGCTTTGTCCAGCATGCCGGCAAGCATTTTCGCATGGTTTTCATCACCATAAACAAAAATGTTCTTTACATTGAAACATGCGAATCCATCCCATATACTAATATCTCTTGCGAGCCTTTCAGCTACATCCTCATTTACCATATTCTTATCAACCACGGCAAAACCCACTTTGTATCCGTGTCCTGCCATCCTCGCTTTTCTTCCAATCCTTTCTTCCACACTTTCAATAACCTCATTAGATCCCATAACATCCACAAATACATTCCCCGAGAAAAGCTTTTCCTCAATCCTTTCATCCCCTCCCTTCCAATACCCTACGGCAAAGGTCTTCCTAAAATTGGAGTCTTCTTTTGCTATAATATCAGCATAGAGCAAGAGGGAGAGGGGCTCATCTCCAGAAACCTTTATAATCTGGGGCATTCCCGCTGTTCCCATTAGAAGTGGAAGGGCAGTATAGCCTACAACATTGCCAGAAAGTATATGTGCTACGGTGTCTGATGGCTTGTATTTTTTAATCTTTCCTTTGCCTACAGCCTTTAAATATAGATGGTCCTTTATAGGGAAAAATTCATGATAGCTCTTATCCCTTGCCCTTCTTTCAATTTCCTCAAGCATACCATAAAAATCGCCTAAATCAGAAAACCATTCAAACACAGGCAAACCAAAATCTCTTATCATGTTTGCTGAATATCCTGTTACATCTGCTAACATATTTGCTACATCCCCCTCATCCATACTATCTTTAGCAAGCTTTGCTCTATTTGCATTTTCAAGCGCTTTCCTTGCTTTTTCAAAGCTATCTGGTTCGGAGAAATAGTTTCCTGCGTTACGAGTTACGGAGCTTACTACATACTCTACATTTTCCTCTGTTATAGCTGGCACAGCAACACTTACCTTACCAAAATTAAATTCAATCCTGTCCTCTTCAGGTATATTAGGGTCACCAAACTCAATGGGTTTCATCTTACCCCCGTTGACATCTCAAATGCACAGCCCCTTCCATCTTTTCCTATTCTCTCTATATGTGTAAATCTTCGTAAAGACCCGTCTTCATTTGTTTCTACAACCATTACCTTATCATTCTGTTTTATTGCAGCTCCTGCAAATCCTTCATGCCCATATGGTGAGTAAACAGCAAATACACCATACTCTCCTGCTTTTGCTGGTCTCCCTTTATCGTTGATCGCATATGCTTTAACATTATCTGGCACTTCAAATACAAAATCACCATATTCTTCATCCCATAAGCCGCGATATGCTGCAAAATTCTCGGTGAATGCATAGACATCCATTATGTGTTCCACTGGTATGCCCAACCTTTCTTCCATATCCCTTATGTATTTCTTTTTATCTATCGGTTCGCCTCTAAGCGTCCCTTTCCTTCCGCTCCATCCACCGGCACCCGTGGTTATGTAAAGATTGTCATGGAAGTCATAGTCTCCTGGCTCGGTATATTCTAAAACCATGGGATAAAGGAGTATTACGGAGGCACCAAAGCCAAGTATTTTTTTATCTACCAAAGCATCGTCCAATATCATTCTAAACTCATCTTTGCTCATTCTTTTTAATATAGGTCCTTTAAGCGTGCCAAGCATCTTTTTTATTATCATTGCTAAATAATCTGGCCTTGCAGCGTAATACATATTGTTATATATTTCTTTGCTTGCCTCATGAATAATTGCTGCTTGAAGTATAGCATCCTTTCCGTCCCCCAAACTAAACCGTTGGGAAGCCTTTTTAATGAAGCTCTCTGGTGGCGAGAATACTATTGTTTCATCTGTTTTAGGGAAGAGTGAAAATGCATCGATATAGCTTTGCTTCATCACCTCTTCATCTAATGGCGTGCGATATACATAGCTCGGGTCTCCACTTGTAGAGCTTGAAACATTCCACCTGCCCTCTTTTTCAAGCTTTGAAAGCTCCCTGAACAAGTCATTTGATTTTTTGAAATATTCTGCTGGAAGAGGCGGTATTAAGTAAAGATCACCATTCTCTATAACATTCTGAATCTCATTTTTATCAATAGGTGCAAATTTGGAGAAGAATGCAGCGTAAGCAGGGAATTCATAAATCTGTCTTTCCAAATTTTCTGCTAAACACTCATCAAAACTATCCTCCTTCCCCGTATCCGAGATATAGGACACCTTTTTGTCAGTATACATTGTTACCACCATTTAATTATTAAATAACCCTTATTTTTTTAAATCTATTCTGTTATAAGCTCATCGCCTATGCTGAATGAAACGCAAGTGTAGTAATGAGTCCCTGATGGCATATTCTTTGAAAGCCCGTACTCCGCATAGGTATAAAATCCCACTATATTGCTAACCCTTTTCTTTGCCTTTTCAATGCATTCCTTTGTTTTTTCACCCAAATACACGGCTCTACCACCACATTCAAATATAATCGTTACAGCAGGTTCTATCCTTAGCTGTTGCACGGACTCCTCAATACTCCTAGCTGTAGCGCTTAGCGTCATTTCCTCATTTATTTTCAAAAGCACAAGCGGTATGTTTTGCCTTATTTTACTATAAAACTCAATATACTTTTTATCAATTATCATCTTTGGTACCTTTGTCCAATAATTTCCTTGGACATCGGGGATTCCAAAGGGGTTTTCCGACATGAATCTAAGTATATTAAGCTTCTTTACCATATCCTCTCTTTTTATAAATCTGCTCATAAAACTGATAAGTGCTGGCACTTTCTCTCCAAGCCCAAGAAAGCCTGCACCCTTTATGAGCTCATCTTTACTTACCCCTATCATTTCAGCATAAACATCAGCGGCATTCCTACTATTTAGCTGATACACTATATTATCTTTTGCCTTTGTTACAACCGCCATTTTATCTGTAGCTTCAAATCCGTGAGCTATACCAAAACCCAATTTAACATTGCTAAATATTATAGCAAGCACAACAGCATCTTTATAAACCTTGCCGTTAGCAAACTGGTATGTTTGAACAAGCCTGCCATCATCTCCTGCAGAACCACCAACTATAGGTGTATAATCTCCTACAATATGCTTTATCCCATCGATCATATCATCCTCCCAACCAGATTTTTTCATTGTAAATCCTGCTCCAAGTGCGAGAACAACAAACTGTCTTTGCTTTATAAGCTCACTCGGTGGCTTTGTTTTTGTCGCAAGAAATGTTATATAAGCATCTACATATTTATCTATTTTCAGATCCTTTAGTGCTTGTTCCGCTGCATCCTTGCCTGCATTAAAAGCATGCTCAGCTAAACCATCTGCTACACCTACTCCAAACTTTATATATTTTGTACCAATAACCATAGCTACTGTAGAACCATACTTAACACCATCTGGTGTTATTTCACCTGCTGTTGTGCAACCGATCCATTTGAGCTCTTTATACTTACCAAAAACAGATTGCACGCCATTAACAAATTCCTCTATAGTTTTATCATTCTTTCCGTACTTCCCACCAGAGCAAAACACCAAGCCAAAAACAGGCTCGTTACCCCCTTTACTTTGCATATCTTTTATTGCCTGCTCTGCTGCCTCTTTACCTGCCTCAAAGCTTTGCCCCGCCTTACTCACTCCAACACCCACGAAGACATTTTTCATACACTTCCCCCATTACTATTCTTTAAGGAACTCATAGAGCACCCTTAGCTTCTCCATATCTGTTGGCCATGCCACCAATGCCTTTCCGATGCGTTTTGTCCTTATCTTCTCCGCCTTTTCGAGCTGTTTCAGATGATAGCTTATTTTCTTTATTGCCGTATTATCAATTTCTATTTCAAGCTCCCTTGCTATCTCTTTGATATGCACAGGCCAGTGCATTTCTATGATCTTGAAGATTTTCGCTCTCAGTTCTTTTCCTTTCATATAATTATTACTTAAATGAAATTTTTTTAAATAATTTTTTGGATATATGTGAAAAAAGTAGATAAGCTTATTCTTTTTTGACCTTCTCCCTGCTCACCAACTTTATAAGCTCTGTCGATATGGTCACGGGGATGGGTATGCTTGCCTCTATAAGCTCTATTGTAACCTCATCCTTCACTTTATCTATTCTCTGTATCTTTCCCCTCTCCCCAACAAAGGGTCCGCCGATTATTTCCACTATGTCCCCTTCTTTAAAGGAGACCTTTGCCTTCTTTGCCTCAAAGAAATGCTTGATCTCCTCAACATTTACAGGTTTATTTATTACACCCTTTACGTGCATAACCCCTTGTACAGCCTTTCTCACAATCTCTACATCGTCAGCTTCTATAAATATATAGCCTTTAAGCTCGCCCGGTCTTGCTATACTTTTTATGTCCAAATTGTTTGCCTTTGCGTTAGAATTTATAAGCTCTGCTACTATATTTTCTCTTCCTACCGTTGTCCTTACGCTGTATATCATATTTCTCACACTAATTATTTATAATCTTAATACTATAAAAGCTATAAAAATGGAGAAGCCTATAACCCCTATTATAAAAAGACCAATAGCACATATCTTGCTTGTTAATACGAACTCCTCCTTATCAGGTTTTCTCGCTATCTGTAACACCCTTGTATAATTTCTTATTATTTCCCTGATATTTATCATTAACTCCACCAAAAATTAAAAGAATATCAGCCAACAAAATCTATACCTAATACCTTTTCTATCTCTTTCTTCTTTTGCTCGCTGTATGGCACTTCAGGGCTATATATCTGCGGTGATTTCACGCCTGTAACTATTACCATAGTTCTTACAGTATCTCCAAGCTCTTTTATAAGCTGTGCTCCCCATATGATCTTTGCATCCGGGCTTAATCTGCTAGTAAGCGATTCCACTATCTCTTGGCATTCTCTTATAGTTATATCTTCGCCACCGCTAACATTTATCAAAGCACCTGTTGCTCCCTCTATATCCACATCTAGCAATGGGTTATTCAAGGCTTTTTCTATCGACTCTGTGGATCTGTTCTCAGAATCACTTTCCCCAACACCTATCATTGCTAACCCTCCAGAGCCCATCACTGCCCTTACATCTGCGAAATCCAAGTTAACCAAACCGGGTTTTGTTATAAGCTCTGTAACGCCTTTTACAGCATTAACTAAAAGCTCATCTGCAACCTTAAATGCGGTGGTAATGCTAACATCTGGTACGATTTCAAGCAGTTTATCATTTGGTATTACTATGAGCGTATCAACCACGCCCTCTAAATTCTCTAGCCCTTCTTGCGCATTCTTCATTCTCTGCTTTCCTTCCATAGTGAAGGGAAGTGTTATTATACCAACAGTTAATGCACCAAGCTTTTTAGATATATCAGCAACAACCGGAATGGACCCTGTCCCTGTTCCACCACCAAGGCCACAGGTAAGAAAAACCATATCCGAGCCCTGCAGATATTTCTTTATTTCATCCTTGCTTTCCTTCGCCGCCTCTTGTCCTATTTGAGGATTAGCACCAGCTCCCAGACCACCTGTTATATCCTTACCTATAAGGATCTTCTTATCGGCATCCGTATACAATAAATCCTGAGCATCCGTATTTATTGCTATGGTCTCTGCCCCAACAATACCTATTTGCATCAGCCTGGAGATTGTATTGCCTCCGGCACCACCCAAGCCAACAACCTTTATTTCAGCCTTTCTGGATTCAAGGATTTTTCTCAGTTCTTCATCAGCTTTTTCATTTTTTTTCTTTGCAGCGTTGCCTTCTTCCCTACTCAATGCAGAATCTATTATGGAATCCATTCCCATAGTCTCCCTCCTCTGTAAAAATGATTAACTCTATTGAAAATAAGAAAGTAAGTTATTTAAATTTTAATTACCGTGATTTTGTCAACCTGCAGGTGGCAAATTTTGCATATGGTAGGCTTTTTTATTATTTCACTTCAAATCATATTAAACATCCCATTAAATTTCGCAGGGTGTATTATGGAAGCATTAAAAATGGTTGATAAAGAGGTGTATAATGCGATAGTGAGTGAAACAAAAAGAATAAACAATGGGCTTGAGCTCATTCCTTCTGAAAATTTCCCAAGCAAGGCAGTGCTCGAAGCCTTGGGAAGCGTGATGAATAATAAATATGCTGAGGGCTATCCTGGTAAGAGATACTATGGTGGGAATGAGTTTATAGATGTTGTTGAAAGGCTTGCTATAGAGAGGGCCAAAAAATTATTTGGAGCAGAGCATGTGAATGTGCAGCCCTATTCCGGAAGCCCTGCCAACCTTGCTGTTTACTTTGCATTTCTTAAGCCGGGAGACAAGATACTGGGAATGGATTTATCATGCGGCGGTCATTTAACCCATGGTGCCAAGGTAAATTTTTCAGGCAAGCTGTACAATTCCGTATTCTATGGTGTTGATGAGGAAACAAATCTGATAGATTATGATGAGGTAAGAAAGATGGCAATGAGGGAGAAGCCAAAGATTATAGTTTCCGGCCATTCAGCCTATCCTCGCAAGCTTGATTTTAAGGCATTTCAAGAGATAGCAGAAAGTATTGGGGCGATACACATGGCAGATATTGCACATATAGCCGGGCTTATCGTTGCAGGCATGCATCCTTCCCCTTTCCCGTTTACAGATGTTGTAACAACAACCACACACAAAACATTAAGAGGGCCAAGAGGGGCTATGATAATGTGCAAGCAGGAGTATGCTGAGATTATAGATAAGGCTGTGTTTCCAGGTTTGCAAGGCGGTCCCCATGAACATGCTATAGCTGCAAAGGCTGTTGCCTTTAAAGAGGCCATGAGCCAAGAATTTAAGGAATATGGCAGGCAAATTGTTAAGAATGCAAAAGCTCTGGCGGATGCACTCATGGATAATGGGTTTAAGCTAATTACAGATGGAACAGATAATCATTTAATGCTTGTTGATTTGAGAAATAAAGGGGTGACGGGCAAAGAAGCTGAGAAGGCTTTGGATAAAGCTGGAATAACGGTAAATAAGAACATGATACCCTATGATCCTCGCAAGCCTTTTGATCCAAGCGGTATAAGGCTTGGCACACCAGCTATTACAACCAGGGGTATGAAGGAAGGGGAGATGAAGGATATAGGTAATTATATAGCCAAGGTTATAGAAAATATTGGAAACGAGAATGTAATAAAAAGGGTTAGAGAAGATGTTATAGAGCTGTGCAAGCAATTCCCCATTTATTAAGCCAAATCAGCGCATTTTTTAATTTTTATCTTTTTAATTTTTCTCTCGCTTGCATCCTCTATCTTTATTTCAACCTTTTTCACCTTCAGCTTTTCCCCCTTTCTTGGTATTCTTCCTAGCCTGTTTATAATAAAGCCTGCTATAGTGCTGAATTTTTCATCCTTTAATCTTAGGCCGAGTGCCTTATTTATTTCCTTAAGTGTTGCATAAGGCTCAGCAATTATTGTCTTTTCATCAACCTTCCTTATATTCCTTTTTTGCTTCTCCCCTTCATCGTATATCTCACCCACAATTTCTTCCAGCAAATCTTCAAGCGTTATCAAACCTTTAACCTCACCTCTATCATCGACCACAATTGCCATATGCATTCCCTTTTCCCTTAATTCGTTAAGCAACTCGTCAAGATTTTTTGTTTCAGGAACAAATAAAACAGGCTTTACCATATCCTTTATCCTTTTATCAAACCTCTTTCTCTTTATATGCTTGAGCAAATCTTTGATATAGATAATCCCTATGATATTGTTTTCATTCCCTTCATAGACCGGAATTCGTGAGAATCCCGTCTTTATCATAACCTCTAATGCCTTTATTAACTTAGTCTTTGCATCAAGAGATACCATCTCACTTCTTGGTGTCATTATTTTCTCCGCATCCGTATCCCCAAATTCAAATATATTATGTATCATCTCCCTTTCATCCTTCTCTATAACCCCAGCCTCTGTTCCCATCTCAATTATAGTCTTTATCTCCTCCTCTGTAACCCTTCTTTCATAGATATGCGCCCCAAATACCTTTAGTATGGTATTTGTAACCTTCTCTATCATCCATACAATAGGGGAAAAGAGGATATAGAACAGATATATGGGTTTTGCGATAGCAAGGGATATCTTTTCTGCCTTATTATAAGATATAGATTTCGGTGTTATTTCTCCGAATATGAGAACAAAGAGCGTCATAACACCTGTAGCAATACCTATACCCGTAGAACCAAAAGCCTTTATTGCTATATATGTTGCTACTGATGCAGCCGCTATGTTTACGAGATTATTTCCAACCAGGATTGTTATGAGAAGTTTTTGCGGTTTGGATTTCATTTTATTTAGCAGTTCTGCATTCTTTTTGCCTTGATTAACGAGCTTTTTGACATCAACCATATTAAGTGAAAACAAAGCCGTTTCAGATCCAGAGAAAAAAGCTGATAGTGCCAGGAGTATTATTAAAATACCAAGCTCTACAAGCACTTTGACACACCTAATTTATAATTATATTCCTAAATTTTATATTTTTGTAATATGGAGATTAAGAATTTTACTGACCTGCTTTGGAATGCACAAAAGAAATATATGGAGGATTTTGGTAATAGGAAAGAAAGCAGATTTTTTGCATTCAGAGATATGTTTGGGTATTTTAAGAAAGGGCAAACTATAGCGTTAATAGCGTGTGGTGGAATTGTTGATGATATGTTTCTTACAATGGAAAGAATTGGCAGGGAGGGAAAAATAATTTTAATTGACGAAGATCCTGCATTCCTCTACAACAGAGCCTTAGCTATATTAGGCAACAAGAGGCTTAATGATAGAAAGGAGTACTATGTAAAAGGCAAGGGTAAAATGATTTTGGAGAAGCTTTTTTCAGAAGCACGGATAGAGGCATACACGCAAAGACTTCCTCCTTACCCCAAACAGGTAAAAGACAATTCCGTAGACCATATCATGGCTATAAATGCTGCCTACGAGTTAATGAGTCCTGGACCAAATGGAGAGCCAGCAGACACTTATAATCTTATTCTTGAAACCTACAAGAAATTGAGGAAGCATGGAAGTTTTATGGTACAGGGTTTAATGATAGATGACATAGAATTATTTAAAATACACGTAGAGAGGGTTATAGAAAAGGAAGGGATAAGGTTTGTAGAGGACAAGAGCTTGGTATCAAATAACTTTTCTGTTGCCAGAGGTTATTGGGGCAGGTGGGTAAAGGGATAAAAAAATTATTTATAAGAATAATAAATAAGGCCTCCGTAGCTCAGCTGGTTAGAGCGACCGCCTCGTATGTTTTTAGGGAGAGCGGTAGGTCGAGGGTTCAAAGAGCCTCTCTTTACAGCAGCTTTGCTTGCTCAAAGAGACCCTCGGGAGAGAAACATGAGCCTGGGAATCCCTCCGGGGGCTTGTATTACAGGATAAGTGCTTAAAAAATAGCCAAATTATTTATAGTTTACCTCCTCGGGCCATAAAACAATCTTTGGTTCAAGGTCGCCTATGTACTCATAGTCTTTCATAGTATGTCCACATTTACCACATTTATATATAATCTCGTAATATTCCGCTCTGTATATAGTACTCTTACGCAAAACAGTTGTTGTTCTTGGTGCTGAAAAAGTTGCAGGGTTACCGGAGTGATGTGCATTTAATGAAGAATAGCCGACCTCTTTTATTACCCTGGTACGTTTTATTTCCCTGTACTCATGATCACAATTGCTAATCTTCTCATCAAAATTAAAACCACTTTTACGCTTTGCTTTATGTTTAAACCTTGCCATGGATTTAATTTGAAATAATTTTTTTATTTATTTATTGTAAACCAATTTATAATTATGCTAGAATCTATGGTAAATTTTAAAGATATAGAAAAAAGACCATATTCAACATTTTTTTGGTCATTCATTGTAACCACGATCGCTGTGTTATTCAGTACACAGGTCTCATACAGATTACAGGTTGGTAATGAAATGATAGATCTTGCTGGTTTGTTTGCTGTTATGTTCACAATTATACCTTCCATATACCTATTCACCACTGTAATTAAAAATGAAGAAGCCATAGAGGAAAGAGAAATAAGGATATTGAACGAAAGGTATATATGGAGGAGGCATTGGAATGACCTAATATTTATGATGTCTTACTTTTTTGGCGTAGCAATGGCGTTTGCATTTTGGTCGTTCATACTATCTGATGACCTTTTCTTTTTACAGATTCATAAGATAAATGAAATAAGAACAAGTATAACAGGTTATGCCTTAGTAGAAGAGAGTTTTGAAAACTTTCGAAAGATATTTTTCAATAACTTGAGTGTGTTTTTGTTTGCATTTGTATTCTCGCTTTTGTTTGGCACCGGTGCTGTGTTTATAATTGCATGGAATGCTTCGGTGCTTGGAGTTTTTATTGGTAAGCTTTCCCGCTCCATATTCCATATACCTATTGTTACACTCAACTTCCTTCCTCACGGACTGCCAGAGATAATGGGGTACTTATGCGCCGGGCTTGCAGGAAGCCTGCTGTCTGCAGCCATAATAAGAGGTCACAACATAAACATAATTACAAAAATAGCTATAGATTGTTTGCTTGTGGTTATCTTTGGCATATTTCTAATAGTCTCGGCTGCATTTATAGAGGTCTATCTATAAAGTATAAATTAAATGAGCTAAGCACCTTATTTTGATGAAGATAATTTGTTGCTGACATTAGTTTTTTTTAGATCAGATACCTTTTTGATACGTATGTATCTTTTACGGTACGGTATTTATAAACTTTCGATGCATCATGCGAATTACCCAAATGTACCTCTGGGCACAAAAATTTCTTCTGGTAGTATTCTAGGCTCTGGCAGTTTGTTTCTTAATAGTGAAGGAGCTAAAGAGTAGATTATGCGATAAAATTTTTCCTCTAAAGTTAACTTACGAGGATCGTATGACCACTTTTTAATAATTTTAATTTTTGTATCAGGGAAAGCTTCTCTAAGCACCTCAGCAAAGGTGTCTAAGCACATCCCCACATAACACCCTCCAATCAAATTTAGCTCCGCATCTTTAAAGGGATCGAGATCAGATAATGCTAGAGGTTTTCCTTCATTATACTCAGTTAAAACAACCCCGTCAAATAGTCCCTCTTTAAGAAATCTATAGTCATTTATTATGTAATCAACCGCATCACTTACTAATATACTTCTACATTCATTCCTGTCTTTTCTAACACTATTCAGCAATTTTCGTATTTGTTTTGGTCTTTTACCGTTGTCTATTTCCTCAGAAGAAGGGTGAACTGCCCAAATATTTATATAGCCTTTTGATCTTTGTGGTCTTGATCTAATATGTTGCTCAATATGTTGCTTTGCAACCTCTACCAATTTATCATAACATGCCTCAAATTCTCCCTTTTCTTTCTCATCTACAGGAAATCCAAAATAAATTTCAAATTCAAGCTCATTCAATCTTCTGGCCTCCGATACATACTCTTGTATTGCCATATCAGAAAAATCATATACAAATTTTATAAATTTATATTAATGATCTCAATGAGAGTTTTAAGCTAGCAAAAAAACAACTATATAACATTGTAAAAATCAACACCAACACAAAATTTTATATACAGATTAAAACAAACATTAACTATGGTTGATAAAGAAACTATTTACGCAACACTCATAGACTTTATTGGTATAATTTTAATGTTCACGTCTATATTATTCCTTCCAATAATTTTTATGTTGACATTCCCGTTGGCTTGCTATATTATCACTTATCACTATTTTAAAGAAAAATTCTGGAAAGCATTTTGGATTAGTATCGGTTTAATGGTGGTTTTGTTTATGGTTGGAATTTTCTTAATATTATATACCCCGATAGGTTTAAGTTTGCTTAGAATGAAATATGGTGTTTGAAATGGAGGATGAAACAAGAAAAAAGGAGGTTAAACAAATTGTCTATTTACTAGCTTTTGTCTGGATCTTAAATATTGCTATCTGGGGATATTTATTTTATTTTAGAAAAGCTATCTTTCAAATAACCCCTATAATTATAATTGGTCTGTCTCCTTTACTCTTAATTCCAGTTGTTATGGTTGGTCTGTGGTCATTCAAAAAATGGGGTTTGATTTTAGGATACATTCTTTCAGTAATTGCTCTAATAAATTCGTTGCTATCCTTTAACTTAATTGGAATAATAATCTGGGGGGTTATCCTTTATTATCTATATAAATCAAGAGTGATTTTTTCTTAATTCATACAAAGTACTTCTCATATCTGCTTCATTAAAGAAAGCAAAGGCCTAACAATCCCATATTCTAAGAGCTTATAGAAGTGTTATGAAAAGGGCACCTATGATCATAATCGCTCCGCCAATAAATCTTTCTTTTATATTTTTTTCTTTGAAGATAACATAGCCGAGAAGTATATTTATCAGAATGCTCATCCTCTTTATCGAAACAACATACACCACCAATGCAAGGCTTATCGCTATCATCTGTGATACAGATAGCATAGCAGTAAATAAGCCTATCAATAAAAGATACTTATGTTCTTGCTTAATGCTAAATTTTATTCCCCCTTTGTTTTGCTTGTGCATGATCATAAAAGGTAAAATGAATATTGATGAAAGCATGTTAACTGCAAGTGGCCAAAGGAGGATGGAAGAGCTTCTCACACCAATCTTGTCAAGGTTTGCACCAATACTCCAAATAAATGCTATTAGCAACATAAATCTCGGTCCTCTTTCTTTCATAAGGGTTTTAAAGGGAGCTAAATATCCTCTATTTATATTACTTGCATTCAGCATATACGAACCAAAAATTATGATAATAGTCCCAATCAAACCGTAAATATCGGGAAATTCGCCGAGCAAAAGTGGCGAGGTTATGAGAAGGAATGCTGGTGTAAAGGTGAGCATAGGAGTTGATATTGAGAGATCCGAATGCTTAAGCGCTTTTATATAAATTATGCTTGTCGTAGCATTTATACATGCAGCAATAAATAATGCAAGCCAAAACTGATTGCCAAAGGCAGGCATACCAGTTAAAAACAAAAATGGTAATAAAAAGATGGTGGTGTAAAGTTTCCATAAATATGCTAATGAGTACTCATTTACATTCCTTATACTTTTCTTTATAATAGCATCATTCACAGCTGCAAAAAATGTTGCCAGCATAGCAAATATTAGCCATATCATAAACTATTCTATTTATGCCGGAATTTAAAAATATTCAATCTGTTACAAAACAAAGACGTTATATATAGAATATCATCATAAAAATGAGTCCCCCTATGATTAGACTTACCATGTTCATCAAAATACTTATTATAAACGATTTCTTTAATGAGATTTCTTTGTTTAGCAAGTAAATAAAGCAGCCCTCAAAAGCGAAAGCAAAAATTTCTCCTGATAATATTGGCGATGGTATTTTTAATGTTGGGAAAGCAAATAAAAGAACGGGAAAAGATATGATATTGGCAATTAAAACAGAAATTAAAACCTTTTTAGAAATCCCCGTAATTGAAACATAGATCAAAGCGACAACTAGCTCTAGGATTAATGTTATAGCCAAGGCAGCAAAGAATTTAATATTTTCTGAATCTTCATAAACTATAGTATTTCCTTTACCCTCTGTATATTCATGCTTTTTTATGATTAAGCTTCCATTGGTGAGCAGCTCTGCTTCTAGTGAAGTTACAGCAAGATACGACTCTGGTTTTTCAGATAGGTATAATTTATCTTGGCTCGGTACATACACAGCCAGTCTAAGAACACCACCCATTATACTAACGTAAGTCTCACAATAGGGATTTTTGCAACGTTTCCACAATACAGGCTTCCAATAGCAGTTATTTGCGGGGTCATATTCGCTAATATTCAATTGTGGTATTATATTTTCTACACGATGCTCATTTTTCCCTAAGCATCCTAGAAATGCTATATAAAATGTGTCGGAAATTTCTTGTCCGTTTAGGGTTACCCTGATATTGGTTGTAAGCACCCTTACATCAGCAGAAGCGAAATTAAAAGCAAGACAAAATAATAAAATCAGGGAAATTAACATTAAGGATTTGTTTTTCATAATAAATATTAAATTTGCTTTCATATTTAAATCTTGTTTCATTGGTGACCACGCCTATCCACTGGTCACAGACCAGTGGAATTACGGCGTGGATAAGTTAATTGGTGTTAATGAGATATTTTGCTAGTGTTGTTTGTGTTGAGATGC
>QMZT01000013.1 GCA_003663325.1 Candidatus Aenigmatarchaeota archaeon
ATACAGATGGATAAACAGGGCTAAACATGTTGGAAGGGAATACTATGGAGATAAAGCCAAGAAGAGCAAAGAAGAGCAAGGTAGCATAGAGGTAGAGATATCAATTCTTGCATTAAGGAATACTTTTGGCTGGGGAACGGCAAGAATACAGCAAGCTTTGCAATTTCCAAAATACATAAAGGATTGCATGCCATTTGCTGCCAGCATGTAAGGCTATCAAGACAAACAATAAACCATGTTCTTAGAAAGCATGGGATAAATGGATATAGAACCATTACCCAAGAAACAGAGGAGATAACAGCATTGCTAGATAAATTGAGATGGTGCAAATCAAGGGGAATAAAGCCTTTGTTTGCTCATCCCCATTATCCTTAGGATAAAGGAAAGGTTGAAAGAGCTATAAGGAATTTGAATCAAGAGTTTGTTTATCATCTCAGAAAGTTTCCTGAATGGCTAAAGGGCAGGATAAAAGAGTTCAGGGAATGGTATAATAATTCAAGGTTTCACCATGGTATTATGGACATTCCTGCAAGGGTTTATGGTGTAACCTTAGAAAGTTGACTTAACAGGTTGCAAATATTTTTATGTGTCAAGAGAAATATAAATTATGAATGGTAACAAAACACCTGAAACACCGTATTTTGTAATAAAACCAAAAATAGTTGCTGGTGTACTACCAAATCTTGTTCATACAACCATATTAATGATCTTTGCTACTTATACGCACTACTTGCACTGCTTCGTGAGTTATTTAAACCATTCTCATTTATTTTTTGGCTTTCAATTTTCTCAATTCTATTTGTTGTAGTATTTATCATTTCATTTCTCATTTCCTATATGAATTTAAGAGCAAGAGAATATAGATTCTTTTCTGACAGGGTAGAGTTCTATGAAGGGTTTCTTAACGTAAATCGGAAAATTGTGAGGTACGATAGGGTAACGGATATTAGCCTTAATAAATCTGTCTGGGAGAGGATCTGGGGAACGGGAACAATTTTACTCAATACAGCGGGCTCGCCATTTAGCGAGGTTAAGCTAAGCTATATAAAAAATCCTGAAGATATCTACGAGAAGATTCAAAATATTTTGAAAGGATATTCTCCAGGCTCTTTCAGTAGAACAGGAACGGAAAGCTACGCGGCACAGCCCTAATAAATTTCAGAGTATCATTATTAATTTATCTTTTTAATAAAAAATATGGGAGTTTATGATCTGATTATTAAAAGAAGAACAATAAGAAAGTTCAAGCAAGAGAAAATCAAGAAAGACATACTTATTGACTGCCTGAATGCAGCAAGACTTGCCCCCTCAGCGGCAAATTTGCAACCTCTTGAATATATACTTGTGACCCGAGCCTTGGACAAGGTTTTCGAATGTACAAGATGGGCAGGCTATTTAAAGAATGGTAAGCCAAAACAGCACGAGAGGCCCGTGGCCTATATTGTGATAATATCAAATAAAGAGGTTAGCAAGGATGCAAAGTATGATGCTGGATTTGCAGCAAGCAACATTATTTTAACAGCACTTGAAAGAGGGGTTGCAAGTTGTGTTATAGGCTCAATAGATAGGGAAAGGCTTGCCAAAAATCTTTCCATTCCTAAAAACTATAATATTGAATTGGTAATAGCTTTAGGCTATGGAAAGCAAAAATCCGTTGAGGAGGAGTTTAAGGGAGATGTGAGGTATTGGCTTGATGAAAAAGGCATTTTGCATGTTCCAAAGAAAAGGTTAGGAGATATAGTACACGAAGAAAGGTTTTTTAGGTAAGCCCTAGCCAATCCTTAGTTTTATATATCCCTATTATAAAATTTGAATGACTATGAAAATGGTTATAGATCTTGGTGGTAGTGTAGTTTGTCCTAATGGAAAACTGGATGTATGCTATATAAGAGAATTCTCTAAGCTTATTAAGGAATTGGGGAAGAGAGATAAAATCGTTATTGTGGTCGGTGGCGGTAAGCTTGCAAGGAATTATATAAAAGCAGCAAGGGAATTCTTAGCTTTGCAATCATATTTGGACATGATAGGAATAGATGCAACAAGGCTGAATGCAAAGATAATTATAGCGTCTCTTTATGGGCTTGCATACCCATTCCCACCTGCAAGCTTTGAAGAGCTTGCAAAGGCTTTAAAATTGGCAGATGTTGTTGTTATGGGAGGCTTGGTGCCAGGACAAACAACAGATGCTGTAAGCGCTGAAGTGGCAGAATTTATAAACGCGGATATGCTTATAATAGGGACAGATGTGAAGGGTGTGTATGATAAGGATCCAAAAAAGTATGAAGATGCAAAGATGTTTGACAGGATAAAAGCAAGCGAGCTATTAAAAATTGTTGCAACCCATAGCTTTTTGGCTGGGGAATCAGGGGTTATTGATATTGTGGCAGCAAAGCTTATAGAAAGGTCAAAGATAAAAACTTATGTGATTGATATCGCAAATTTAGAAAACTTTAGGAATTTGATTAAGGGCAAAAATTTTGTGGGGACAAGGATAGTTTAGCATGAAGAAAAGATTATTTTATAAAAACACGGTAAGGAATATTGTGAAAATACTTAAGGTACTTAAAAGAGCCGAAAAGGAGGGCGAGCTTTTAACTATATCAAAGATCGCGAAGATGACGGGGTTGCATAAATGGACAGTGTCGCGCACAATAGATTTGCATATGTCAAACTTTGTTGATGTTCTTGTGCCAGAGCATTTTGAAGACATTGGCATGCAGCTTAAGGTTGTAAAACTTAAGGACCCAGAAATAAATTTAAAGACCATTCTTAGGTACCTTGCATACAAAAAAAGGTTAAGGCTTTAATCCCTAATACCTTCTGGCAATACCCTGAATACCGTTTCACCTTCCGGTAAGCAAGGGGAATCAATGAGCCTGGCAATTCTTTTATCATCTTTACTTTTTCTAAGATAAATTCTATAGGTGGCTTGATGTCCAACGATGTGACCGCCAATAGGAGCTGTTGGATCACCAAACAATACATCAGGTCTTGACATAACTTGATTTGTTACATAAACAGCAAGATTGTACATATCTGCTAGCTTTTGAAGTTTGTGCAAATGCCTATTAAGTTTCTGTTGCCTGTCAGCTAAGCTCCCCCTGCCAGTATAATCACTCCTGAAGGTGGATGTAAGAGAATCTATAATTAATAGCCTTACATTATTTTCTCTTATTATCTTGTCCGCCTTCTCCACAAGCAATATTTGATGATCCGAATTGTATGCTCTGGCAACGAATATATTGTTCAAGGTTTTTTTCCAATCCAAGTCCAATGCCTCTGCCATCTGCCTTATTCTTTCGGGTCTAAATGTATTTTCAGTGTCTATAAAGATAGCCTTGCCATTTAAACCATTTTTTTCTTCAGGTAATTGAACATTAACTGCAAGCTGATGGGCAAGCTGTGTTTTGGAAGAACCAAATGCGCCGTGTGCCTCTATTATGGCTTGTGTTTCAACACCACCACCCAACAATGCATCAAGATTTTTGGACCCTGTTGTTATTCTCCCTACCTCCTCCCTTCTCTTCATAACCTCTGTTGCGGGTTGGAAATCAAGCTTAAGCTCATCCCTGGCAGAAGCTATTATCTTGTTTGCCGTTTCCTCGCTAACATTGATAGCAGCCATGAGTTCGCCAGCTGAAGCAGCGGCCAAAGACATCAAATCTATATAGCCGGCTTCCTTTAACTTTTCAGCTGTCTTATCCCCTACACCCCGAAGCTTACTAAAATCATCCATACTAACCACTTTTTATTTTTGTATTTATTCTTTTAAACCTTTGACTATGGTTTCCAGCTCTCCTATAAGCTCTTTATGCTTTACATTACTAACCTTGCTTACTATTATCTCGTACTCCCCACTAAACTCATTAAGCTTAGCCTTGCCCTTTATAATGAAATCCTTCCCAACCTCAACATTATCACAAATCTTATCTTCATCAACATGCTCCGCATCCTTTATAATATACTTTGCCACGTCACCAAAAAATACACACCTCATGCTTGATGTACCATCATCTATTATAGTAGATAAGACAAGCCTTTTTACAGGTTCTATCTTTTTATGGGTTGGGCAGTAAAACCCATCCTCGCTTTTTTCAACCTTGGTATTACACAGGGGGCACAAATAGAAGAATGGGCTCTTTTTGAATACATGCACTATTGATGCTCTAACCTCATAGTATCCTTCCTTTTCTATATCAGCTATATTTGCTTTCTTAAATTCTCTAGAATCAATAATAGGCATATCCTTAAGCTCGATGCTTACATCTTCAACCTTTTCTATTCTCCCCCTGCTACCCAATCTTAGCTCTACAATACCATTATTTTCTCTTGAAAACACATTGCTAAGCTTTATAACATCCCCCTCTTTAATGCCAGCATTTTCTATTATCTTGCACTCATCGTTCCATAAAGGCAATCTTATAAGCCCTGTTTCATCTCCCAAGTACATATTTATTAACCTTCCAGCCCTGCCTTCCCTCTCAAAATTTATTATGTCTGAAATCTTCGCTATTTTTGCAACGAGCTCTATATTATTCATACCGCTTATTATATTCTTTATTTTCAAGCGCCTTTCCCTTTCTTTAAGCAGGTTAACACCAAGCTCACTAGCAACTATATACGCTGCACCCTCTTTTGATATCAATCCAGAAAGCTCTTTTTCCTTCTCATTTATCCTTCTTAAGATCTCATCCTTCTTTACACCGGATTCCTCCACTATCTTCTCCACTATCTTATCCAGCTCCATATTCAAAGATTAATTGTTATAAATAAAAATCAGTACTATTTCATATATAAAAATGAAGGAATACAAATATCTGGCTAATATCGCAACTGCAGACATTGCCATGGAGGCGTATGGTAAAAGCATAGAGGAAATGTTCATAAACGCCGCAAAAGGTATGGAAAGCTTGATTGTTGAATTGGAAGATGTTAAAGATATTGTAAAGAAAAGGGTTGAGGTGCATGCAACGGATATGTTTGCGTTGCTTTATCAATGGCTAGAAGAACTTCTCATATATTTTGATACAGAGTTTTTGGTGTTTAGCAAGTTTAATATAAAGATAAAGGAGATAGGAAAAGAATACATATTATATGGCACTATAGGTGGGCAGGTAGTAGATAATAAAATGAAGATAAAGCACGAGGTAAAAGCTGTTACGTATCATGAAATGAGTATAGAAAAGAAAGACGGGAGGTTTGTGTGCAGAGTTTTGTTTGATCTCTAGCTTATAATTCTAAGCCCACTTGCACTTACCCACTTGCCTTCTATTCTCCCCTTTTTCTTTTTATCATAAGGCTCTTCATCATTTCTTACCCATCTCTTTACGGTTTCTGGTTCCTTGCTATAGAAATTAAAGATTTTTGTAACCTCATCATAATTCCTTATATTATGCTTGCTCATCCATTCCAAGACGCTTTTCCTCGTGTTCACTTCTTCTAAAATCTGCTCATACGTTAGCCCCTTTTCATATGAAAGCTTTTTAAGCAAATAAGATTCGTTTATATTGCTTTCAAATGAATCTGTCCTATGCAACCAATTGAATGTTCTTATTGATTGTGCATTTCCTGTATTTGGATCCACACTCTCTATCTCATATACTTCCTTAACCCTCCTTGCAGATTCACTTATATCTTTTGCATGGGTCATTACTATTACGACATCGAGTGTCTCAACCAAGCTTGGGGATAGATTTATTGGTGGCGTTTCCAATCTCTTTATCACATCCTCTAAAGAGCCGGCATGGATTGTACCAAGAGAAGTATGGCCAGAGGCCATGCCTTGAAACATTACATAGGCCTCTTCACCCCTTACCTCACCCACAATAACATAGTCTGGGTTCTGCCTGAATGATTCCTTAAGGAGCTCATAAAGCGTTACCTCGCCATAAAGCTTTCCTCCTTTGCCAGGTATCCCATATCCAACCCTTGATACAGCTGGTATCCAATTTAAATGGGGCAGATTAAGTTCCCTCGTATCCTCTATGGATATTATCTTTTTTTCGGGTGAAATAAACATACTTATTGCGTTAAGAAATGTTGTTTTGCCCGTTGATACCCCACCGCAAATAAGCATGGATGCCCTGCTCTCTATCAAAAGCCATAGGTATGCCATCAACTCGCTTGATGCTGTTTTTAGATTTATCAAATCTATGGGTGATAGTGGATTTGGCTTGAATTTTCTTATAGAGAATGTTGGACCTCTTGTTGTTACATCCCTCGCCAGTGTAGCCTGTACCCTGCTCCCATCCGGTAATGTGCCATCCAGCAATGGTTTAGCATAGCTTATATACCTGCCACACCTTTCAGCTAACTTTATTACAAAATTATTTAAGTAATCCATATCCCTAAACACTATGTTTGTTTCAAGGGAACCAAAAAGGCGGTGAACAACAAAAAGTGATATATTTAGCCCGTCACATCCTATATCCTCTATATAGGGGTCATGCATCAATGGCTCGATCTCATTGAAGCCTATAAAATCTCTAAAAATGTAGTACATTATTTTTACATAGGAATCTTGCTTTAATACAATGCCCTCATCATCCAGAACCTTTTTTACATTATCTTCAAGATACTCCAATGCCTTTCCACTTTCTTTGACAATATTAAAATCAACGTCTATTATCTCAAGCAAGCCCCTCTTTATTATTTCAAACTGTTCTTTTTCTTTTTCTGAAAGTTCAGGCTCTATCACCTCATAAATAAGCTTTTTTTTCTCATCATCCCATTTTATATGTGCAAATGCAAACATTTCAATGAGCGGATACCTTGCATCAACTTCTCTTATATCCTTAAATTTCGGTATTATTATTAGATGCTTTGGCTTTTCTATACGCACCTTTGGATACCTAACCCTATATTTTTCTCTTAACGCCTTTATTTTTTTCCAGAGCAAACCTCTCAGGTTCATTTTTACTTCTTTTTCTTTACAATCCTATGAAACCTTGCACAGGATGGACATGCATACATTTTCATGTATGAAAGGTTCAAGTTATTTCTTTTCAATTCCTTTTTAAGCACAGGATCCCTTATGCTGAATCTCTTGTACACAACAAATGTTTTGTACTTAGGCACGTTTCTACCACAAAAACTACAGGTTATGGTTGTTTCTTTTCCCCTTGTTTTTGTATGCTGCCATCCTCTCTTATAAAATCTCTTTGCCATACTCTTCTACCTAATTATAATTAATACTTCCAATTTTTAAGTTTCATAAGCTAAGATCTGAACCAGTTTAGAATTTTTTGTCTAAGCCCCGTTTTTGGTGTATATTGCTCACCAATAAGCCTTGCTGCAACTGCTTTGAAATGTTGAGCTGCCAATGAGTTTGGACTAAAAGAAACCACAGGCTTTTTATGTGCGATAGCTCTGCCAACCTCTCTATCTTCAGGTATAATACCTAAAATGGGGAGATCGAGCATACGTTCGATATGCGAGGCAGGGAGCTCATGAGAAACATTTCTAACCCTGTTAATTACAACCCCAAGGTTGTGTGTCTCAAGCTTACTTGCATGTACTGAAAGTTTCATGGCATCGGTAATAGCAGCCAGCTCAGGATTTGTTACAGTTATCAATTCGTCTACAGCCTCTATTATGGATAGCGTCTCTTTTCCCAAACCAGCAGGCGTATCCACGAGCACAAAATCTGCATGGGCTGAGAGATCATAGAGTAGATCAATGTATTCATGCGTATTGGGGTTCGGGGTTTTTCTTATGGATATGTCCGCTGGTATAACCTTGAATCCATTCTCATGCTGATATATCGCATCTATCAATTTTGCATTTTTCTCAAACACATCATTGAGCGTAATTGGCTTAAAGTGTAGCCCTAAATGAAGAGAAATATTGGAGGTTGTCATATTAGCATCAACGATTATAACAGCATATTTAAACTCTGTAAGAGCTGCTGCAAGATTTATCGTTGTCGTTGTTTTTCCAACACCACCTTTCCCACTAGAAATGGCTATTATTCTTGCCATGCTTTACTATTTCAATATAAGATATAAAAGTTTTATAGGTAAGAAAGTTATAATCAACGACATAATTTTTTAGAATCCTGACCGAAAGGCTGAAATTTGCGAAAGGCTGTAATGCGGGATATGGAAATACATAGCAAGCTTGTAAAACACATCTCTCAGGAAGAATTAAAGATACTTGTGAAAAAGGAAAAGAACATAAGAATTAAGGAAAAACTTCTAAACCAGATAATGGCGGGAGATGCAGCTTGTACAAGAGGTTAGAGGTTTAATAAAGGGGTTTGGAATATGTTATAGCCTTGAGAACTCAAGGATTTCAAGCTTTAAGGAACCTTAGAAGGATGAGGGATAGAATAGAGTTTGCAAAATCTATTGGGATAACATTTGTTTTCCCTGATTTGAATCCAATAGTTTAGATGGAAGAGCGTAAAGCGTATTATCCTAATATAATTTAAACATAAGAAACAAAAATTTAAATCATGATAGATATAGTAGAGATTCTTGCAGAATTGCTTAGAGTAAGTCCAAGCATCGTGCAGCAATATTCTGCCAAAGGACCTATTGAAGCATTATTCTTTATCTTCTTTCTGCCAACAATCTTTCTTTTGACTGCGTTTTATCTATTCTTTTCAGATTTTATTAATCACAAAGGTGTAAACTTGCTTTTATCCATAGCGGTGTACATGTTTATCATAATACAAGGTTATTATTCAATTATAGTTACCCTGAGTCATATATGGATATACATAATAATTGTCCTAATGCTGATAAAGGTTTACAAGCATCATAAAGGCGGATCAAGCGGAGGAGGTGGTAGAAGTAGAGTTTTCTCTACCCTTGGGAGACAATTTGGAGAAAAGCTGTGGGAAAATATAACAAGCAAGAAGGATTATGAAAGGATAGTTGATGCTCAAATAAGAGAGCTTGAAAGTCTTATTAAAGCGGTAGAGAAAGGTAATCCGGACGCTATAAGAGCGTTTGGTGATCTTGAACCAGAAGTAAGAAGAACATTATTAAAGTTAAGAGAAATGGAAAAAATTGCAGGCATACCATTGGGTAAAGTGTTTGATGCGAAGTTGAGGAAGTTAGAAAAGATGGTTGAGGAGATGGAACGCAAGTTGGGTGAAAAAAATGATTGATAGCCTGTCTTTTATTTTACCATTTATATTTTTGTTTGCTATAACCTACGGTGGTTTAGAGGTTGCAAACGTATTCAAAAATAGAAAGGTTAATATTGTAATAGCACTCGTAATATCCTTTTTTGGAATAAGCAATTACGAGATTATCGAACTTATATGGCAAATCATGCCATACACAGCACTTCTTTTCATTTTTGTATTCTTCTTTGCCTTTGTATTAAAAATTGTTAAGGGGAGGGGAGCAAAAGCAGATACAGACGTTGTTATAGTTATTCTTGCCCTCGCCTTACTATTCCTCTACTCCGCATCAACCTCAAGTCTTCCTTACATGCTAGGCATCGGAGACATTTTTACGGATTACAGGCTACTATCTCTATTAGCTTTTATTCTAATGATCTTGCTATTTTATTATGCATACAGCAAAAAGTAAGGGAGCTGGCTATATCACAGGATTTATATTCCCAATCTTATACATCTCCTTGATTGCTGTTAAAAGTTTATCGGCATACTCTTTACAAAGCTTTAAATAGTTTTGTCTAGCCTTTGCGTAAAATATATACCAATATAACCACCATAGATTAGTCATAAACCAATTATTACTTTCATATTGATGCCTTGCCTGAGCTTCAAACTCTATCCTTATACTCCCTTCGTTCCTTGATTTTGATTTAAAACCAACTATCCTAAGGCTGAAATAAAATGTTGTATAGTTACTGACCTCTTTCCTTATTACAAAATGCTCATAAAGCTGTATCGGATCACCAGTCCAATCCCACATAAATCTACGCTCTGCTATCTTTGATGATCCCACCTCAAATATACGTCTAAAAAGCTTATTACCAGCTTTGATAAGGGCAAACGGATCTGGACCTTTATACTCCAAATAAATAAACTTCCTTGGTGCAAAGCAATCATCATCTATAATAATTTTACCCATACTGTTCCCTTAACTTTTGAAATGCCTCTTTAAGTTTTTGCTGATAGAAAGAGCATAAATATCTGCATTCCTCGGCATACTCTTCTCTTTTTTTATGGTAAAATACACGGTGCCAGAAGGTACGAAGTATTTCATAAAAAAGAGAGCGCTGCCACAAGGTATCTTGTGGATACTCTGTACGCATTACAGGCTTAATAACAATACTTACCTTCCCCTCCTTTTCACTTCCCTCACCGGAAACATCAAACCTTATATAAAGATATGTAAATACATCCAAATCTTTATGCAAGAACCATCTAACCTTGAACTTGTCTTTATCCCCACTCTTTGACCATGTATAATTCTCTTCCTCTATATCCGAATCAGAAGCATTGAACACATCCTTAATAAGTTGATACGCAACCTCATATACTTTTGCAGGATTTGGACCAATGTAGTTTATATATGGTCTTTCAGGCTTTTCTCTATAACAATCCTCCTGTAAAACAAGCTTTGTTCTTGCAAAAACCGGCATTAAATCACCTATATATTAATTCCATCATCAACTATAAATTAATATCGAGGCCGCTTGAATTTCCCCCCATTATACCATTTTTGTTCCTTTTAGTTTCATTAAATCCTTAATAGTAGAGTAGCAAAGCTTCTATGGATTAAGCAGTTTTATACTCTTATCTTTGGGTTTTGGTTTTCTTGGAAGAAAAAAATAGAATTTTGAACCTCTTCCAACCTTTGATTCAACCCATACCTTGCCACCATGATATTCAATAATACCTTTGCATATGCTTAGCCCAAGACCAGCACCACCAAATTTTCTATTATAAGATGAATCAACCTGATAAAAAGGCTTAAATATCTGTTTCAATTTATTCCTCGGTATCCCTATTCCTGTATCTTCTACAATCACTACCGCCCCTCTCTTATGTTTTTTTACATAAATACTTACTTTTCCACCCTTTGGTGTGAATTTTATTGCGTTATTGATTAGATTAACAATAACCTGCATTATTCTATCTCTGTCAAATACCATCTCGCCCGTATCTTCTATTTTCTTCTCAAGTATTATCTCTTTATTCTTTGCGAACTGTTTCATAGATTCGAAAGCCTCATTTACTACATCACCTATTTTTGCCTTTTCAAAAACAAATTTTATTGTTCCAGCTTCTATTCGTGAAACATCAAGTATATCGCTTATTAAACCATCCAGTCTGTCTATATTATCTAACACAATATAAAGGCTCTTCGCTTGCTCTTTGTTCAGCTTGCCAAAATATCCTTTAAGAATCATCTGTAACTGCGCCTTTATAGGTGTTATAGGTGTTTTTATTTCATGAGAAACCGTAGTAAGAAAAAGTGTCTTAAGTCTGTCAAGCTTTTCTAAGTTCAATATCCTCTTCATTGCTTTAACAAGTTTTTCTTCCGTCTCAAATTGCTTCTTAACATAAAAACCAAGAATTATATAGAGGGGTATAGTTAAAAGTACAACCAACGAAAATGGGATAAATGGGAATTTAAGAAAGCAGAAAGGCTCTTCACAATATATAGTCATAAATGTGAAGTAAACAAGATTTAAAATCAAACCCGATGAGGAAACAGCATAAAATAACATTCTTGGGCCTGTTTTTTGCATGAGAGCACCTAGGATTCGACAACTTCGTCTACAAGCGTTAACACCTCTTGAATGAGTGGGTCATCCTTGCTATCATCTGAGGACAAGAAAATGATCTTGCATTTATCATTTATCAGTTGAAGTAGATTCACAAACTTTACTGTTATGCCTATTTCCCTACTAACCGCATAACCATAATATATCGCTACCGTTGAAAGCGCATCAAATACAAAAAAATCCAGAGTCTTTTCCCTTGAGAGTTCTTTTATTGCGATAAACATCTCCTCAAATTTATATGGAGCAGAGAGGTAAACACAACCTTCGCTCTTTGGTGGAGTACTGGTTATGGTTCTTGTGATACCATCTATTATCTTTATATTTTCAATTTTTGCACCGATTTGAGAAAATGTACCCAAAAGGTGCTTACATGTTTTTATGCATGAGAAATAAAAAACTACACCCCTCTTGCTTAGCTTATTTGCAAGCTCTACACCAATACCACTAATGTTGTACTTTGGAGCAAAAACAATCATCACATTTTTGTTTTCTAATTTTTTAATCAAATCATCTACTTCTATTTTGATCACCCAGTACTTCTTTTATTTTTTTAAGTAAATTATCTATATCAAAAGGCTTCTCAATATAACCAACTATGTTCTTTCTTTTTAATATATCATCCTTTTCTGCTTCAGCAAGTCTCACAACTGTTACGAACATTATCTTTACATTCCTGTTACTTTTATCACTTTCTATGCCATCAAGTATCTCCTTTGTTGTTAAACCCGGCATCATTATATCAAGTAGTATCAAATCAGGTTTCACGCTCTTAAGTTTTTTAATACAATCTTCACCATTCTCAGCTGTAATAACCTTGTACCCATTTTTTTCAAGAAGGAGTCTCAATGTCTCTCTTATATCTTTTTCATCATCAACAACCATTATCGTTTTCATATACTAATTATTGTTTTTCATATTTAAATAAGGAAATCCCATCACTTTATTTAACTGTAACACTAACTAATTTTCAGTTCAAGAAAGTGAAGCCGTAAAATTGTTTTTCTGCACATTCAACTTCCTTCCATGCTGTAAAATCATGTCTTGAGAATTTATTTGAATATTTTCGTACGGAATTCTTTGTAACCAGATGCTAATATTTTATATTATAAAATTAATGCAAGTTATGAAAGCATTGATAGAAGAGATAGAGCGATTAAAGAATAGCAGAGTAAAGGATGCGGTGAATAAGCGTGTAGAAGAGTTTAAAGAAATGGGCAAGAAAGATAGCAAAGAAATATTTAAAGAGCTTTGTTTTTGCATTCTAACGGCAAATTTTAGAGCTTTGGCTAGCATAAAAATCCAGAAAGAAATAGGAAATGGGTTTTTAAATTTAAGCGAGGAGGAATTAACAAATAAGCTGCATGCGCTAGGTCACAGATTTCCTAATACGAGGGCAAGATACATTGTAGAGGCGAGAGAAATGGCAAGCTCTCTGAAAAAGATAATAAATTCTTTTGAGAATGAGTGCAAGCTAAGAGAATGGCTTGTTAAGAATATAAAGGGTATTGGTTATAAAGAAGCCAGCCATTTCCTTCGCAACATTGGCTTTACCGATCTTGCTATTATAGATTTCCATATACTTGATTTATTAGCAAGGTACGAATTAATTAAGAGGCCAAAAACCATGACAAAGAAAAAATATTTGGAGATTGAAGGCTTGTTAAGAAAAATCGCTAACAGGCTTAATATTACTCTGACTGAGCTAGACCTGTATCTATGGTATATGGAGACTGGCAAAGTTTTAAAATAAGTTTTATTGATTATTGCTAAGTTTTAAATATGAAAAGGGTTGGAATAGCTGAGTTGCCGTTGCATCATGGCCATGCTCCAAGATGGCTTTTTAGCAGAATGGTAAAGTTGGGTAGAGAGATGGTCAGGATTATTATAATGGAGCAAGGAGCTGATGAATTCCTTAAAAAGCTCTCCAGTCCGTTATGGTTTCAAGCGTTTAGCTGTGTGCTTGGGTTTGATTGGCATAGCTCGGGCACAACAACAGTAACGATGGGCGCATTAAAAGAGGCCTTGAAGGATGAGGAGCTTGGGATAAAGATCGTGGGTGGAAAAGGGATAGTAGCGAGAAAAACGTTAGAGGAAATAGAGAAGGCTTGCGATAGCCTAAATTTACATTCCTCTACAGTAAGCAGGCTCAAGTACGCAAGCAGGATGGCAGCGAAGGTTGATAATGTTGTTTTGCAAGATGGATTTAAGCTTTACCATCACTCCTTTGTATTAAGTGAAGATGGTAAATGGGCAGTAATACAGCAAGGATTAAATGAAAACGCAAGGTATGCCAGAAGGTACCATTGGCTATCCACAAAACTAAGTAGTTTTGTTGAAGAGCCCCATAATGCTATAGTGTCAGATATTAAGAAAAAATTCGTGCTTGATATGACAGCAAAGGAAAGCGAGGAGGCAAGGAATGTATGCGTGGATATAGCCCAGGAAGGGAGTAAAAGGGTAAAGAGGTTGGTTGCGGAGGTTAGTAGAGAGAAAGAGCAAGCGACATTAAATAAATGGTTAGGAAAAGAGCGCCCTGCTGTACTCTTTATGCCAAGAAGAATAAACTGGCGTGTTATGGATGATATTTATGATATAAAACCAAGAAACTATGAGGAGCTTGTGAGCATAAGGGGTGTGGGAGCAAATATAGTAAGGGCGCTGGCGTTAATCTCAGAGGTTATATATGAGAAACCCGTATCTATTAGCGATCCTGTTAAATATACCTATGCTCATGGCGGTAAGGATGGTGTGCCTTATCCAGTTGATAGAAAAACATACGATAAATCTATATCTATATTAAGGCAAATCGTAGAAGAGGCAAGGATTGGCAATAAAGAAAAGTTGAGAGCGCTTGCGAGATTAAAAAGGTTTAGCCAGGCTAAAGTTTTTTAACTTTAAATTATACTAAATATTTATTTAATCGAAAATACATACTATCAAAATAGCTACAGGCACGATAGAGGGGTGAAGTATGTTCGAGATTGGAAGGATGTGTGTAAAAACAGCGGGCAGAGAAGCTGGGAAGTATTGTGTTGTTGTTGACACAGTTGATAAAGATTTCGTCATTGTAACTGGCCCTAAATTGGTAACTGGGGTTAAAAGAAGGAGATGCAATAAAAGGCATCTGGAACCGATACCTATAAAAATAAGTATAAACAAGGGTGCAAGTGATGAAGATATCATGAAGGCTTACGAAAAGGAAGGTGTGTATGAGAAACTAAAGATAGAGAAGCCAAAAATAGAGGGGAAAGAAAAAGAAAAGAAAGAGGTAAAGAAAGAAGGTGGCAAGGAAAAGAAAGAGAAACCTGAAAAGAAGGCATCTAAAAAGAGCTCGGCAAAAGCAAAGAAAGAAGGTAAAGCAAAGAAATAAGATCAGTAGAGTATATTTAAATCCTTAAGTCTCTCCTTTATTTTTGGAACACAAGCAGGGCATATCCATATCTCAACCTTTCCCTTCTCAAGCTTTTTTACTATTTGTATCCTTCCAACTTCGCTTGGCCTAAATTTTCTTTTACATATGTTGCATGTCTTTAACTTAGGCATTAGCACCACCTAAGAAGAAACTATTATACCACCAGCACCAGCAGCAGCGAATTTGTGTATGAGCGCCGCTAGCGAATTCGCTATAGCCTGTGCCTCTCCAACCTTCAATATTATTTCAGCTGGCTCTAAAATTTCTATCGCTGATGGTGCGTAGTTCATCACAATATATAACAGCTTATCATAATTCCTTGTTAAAACCAACAGCTCTACAACTTGGGAGTATGCTTCTTTTATATTTGCGAAGGGCTTCTCAATCCTCTTTGCCTCTCCGAACTTTTTTTCATAAACGATGACACCCTCTTCATTTTCCATCTTCTTTATATGTTTTTCCAAAGCATTTCTTGCAACCGCTTCAGTCATAGCCATAGCCTCTATCATCATCCAGCTGTTTATCCAGCCATCTTTAATCCTTTTTTCTATTTCCTTTTTCATAGAAACACTACTTCGCCTCGAACTCTAAATGCAAGATTTCATTTTCAAATGCATACCGAGCTATATCAAACTCTGGTGGCTTTGTTAATATCTTGAAATAAACCTTTTCTCCAGCGAAAGCCTTCACTTCAACAGAATTCTCCAAAACCTTTATATCTATATCTTCCTCTTTTTTAACACCTGGCAGATGTATATCAACTATTAGCTTATCCCCCACCCTTCTTATCTCGCTTCTGGGCTCCTCTGTTATTTTTGGCGTGCTGATATCAATTACCCTTTTTCTCTCTGGCTGTGCTTTTAAGGGTGATTTTATACCAAATCTGTCATAGAGCTCTTTTTCAACCTTTTCTCTATCTATATCACCATAGGTTTTAACCGTGATCCTTGGCTCCTTCCCACTTTCTTGTATTATCTTTATTGTGAAACCCTTCCTACCTTTCCTAAACCAAGGGGTGAGATCAAAGAATTCGAAATCCTTCTCAAAAAGTTTATTAAAGGCTTTCATTTCCCTCTCTACTATAGAGAATATATCTGTTGGTATCTCCTCTACCCTCTTTAACTTAAATCCACAAACTGGACAATAGCTCCACCCACTTTTTACCTCACTACCACATCTTGGACATTTCATATTTATCATTTCACTCTAACTTATAAATTAGTTACTAAGTTCTTCATGACTCACATATAAAGTAGAATAGGATGATCAGCTATTTTAATCTTTTTATCAAAACCCTATTACCAAACCTCCAATACTCTACCTCGCTTCCAGCCTCAAGCTTACCTTTCAACTCATCAGGCACATTTGTTTCAAACATAGAGTAATCCTCTAAATCCATAACTTGCGCAATATTACCTGTTATAGAAACAACCTGTCCACTTTTTTTTAATATGATAGGCGTTGACACCATTGAATCTGCAGGCTTAAGTAACGATCTCTTTTTGTTATCAAATATCCCAATAGCTTCTACTCTGCATTTAGCAGAACCGTGCTTTCCCGGCTTCGATAAAATTGTGCTTACTACCTTACAAGGCTCACCATCTATTATTATGTAACTTCCCTTTTTAAGACTCTTGAGCGTTACAGGCTTTTCATCCATAGCAATCACTTTAATAAATATATAGGGAGTGAAAATTTAAAAATGGAGATGAAATGTGTATTGGATACGAACTTTATTATATACCTTGTTGAGAAGAAGGTAGATATCTTTTCCTGTCTGTGCGAGTATGGAAAGCCAAAATTTTACATTACAAGGGCCGTACTGGATGAGATAAAGAAAATAACGAAGAATAAAGGCAGCAAGGGTAAGAATGCAAGGGCTGCATTAAAACTTATAGAAGAGCTTGGCATTAAGGTATTAAAGTATAATAGTGATGCTGACAAAAGTCTTATCGTTGCTGCAAAAGAGCTCGGAATGTTTCTGTGCACCCATGATAGAAAACTTATAGATATTAGCAAAAAGACAGGAATAAAGATTGTTATGTTAAGAGGGAAAGGTATAATAATAAAATAAAAAGGCAGCTATGCTCCACAGCCACCTCTTGATGCACTCCCGCTTTGAGATGATATTTGCTCGCTACACTCTTCTGGTGGACTTGCAAAGCCTGAGCATATAGCGTTAAGGTATGCCTGCGGTGTTCTTAAGCCAGAGTAGCGCTGATCATTTATAAATACCGTTGGCGAACCCCTTACACCATATTGCTGGTTAAGCTCAACCTCACGCTTAAGTAAATCCAATGCTTCTTCTTTCTGACATTTCTTTATCTTCTCCACATCTATGCCAACCTCTTTTGCATATTGCTCCCAGCATGTGTCTGCATTCCTGGCATTACAATTCTTATTTACCTTTATAACAAAATCCCACCATTTGCTATGATCCGGCTCACTGTAATACTTCCATACACACAGCTCTCTAACATCCTGATTAAGTTCTTGTATACCGTGCATTGAGCAGTACTTGCTCTCATTATCCAAACAATAATTCTTGCTGCCGCCCATGTAATTGCTGTATATAACATAATGTGGCTCCCATTCCACCTTTTCCTTAAGCAATCTATAAACAGGCTCCAAGCCAAATTCTGCTTGATTACCAAATGGGCAAAAGCTCATGACAAAGAACTTAACATTTGGTTTCTCTCTATCCGGAGCATCAAATCCTTGCTGTCGTCGTGTCTTTACCTCTGGCTTCTCAATAGCTTTGCTAAGGTTTATGCCTGAAGGGAACAGCAGTCTACCATCGCTGCTTAGGTATGACTCAAATTTCCTTCCACCAATCTCTAAAGCCATGCGGTATATTCCATTACCTATATCACTTACACTAACAAGTTTCGCTTCTTGGCCACTTAAAATATTATTATTAATATAGTCTATTGCCTTTCTTGCGGCATCACTGGTAGGTATCTTCACTATGCTCTCTTCAGCAATACATGCACCTGTAACCTCACTTTTTTGAGAAGAGATAGCAGCAATTCCTGTTATAACAAGCGCAGCAAGCAAAATAAATGTTGAATACATCCATAGATTATTTTTTCTTTGACCCACGCCATGCTCACTAATATCACTTGGTTTGTTGCTGGTGTTTTCATTTTCTCTTTTCTCTTTTCTCATTCTGCCCCTTTTTCCCATTATCTCCACCATTTAGTCTTTACTTCAAAATTTATCTTAATATTTATAAAAATTATTAGATATTGACCAAAAGATTTATAAATTTATTTACCATTATTAAGTAAAAACGGTGAGCATAATGAAAAGCTATATGTATAGGGATTTAAGGTACAGAAATCACGGTAAAAGAATAAGAGATAGAGTTTTTGATGCAGTAAAGACCTGTGCTGGTATCGCAATGGCAGCAGGTACCATTTGGTTCATTGGTTATAACCTAGAAGTAAGAGAGAGGGAAGATGAAGAAATATTAAATAAGTGGTGCAGGTGGGAAACCATTAGGGTTATGAGCCCTGAGGATTCACCTTATGCCTATTACAGTAAACTATGTAAGGATTTGGAAAGAAATAGCAAACCCTCGCCCGAGTATAGAAAATTTTTGGAAGCTGTAATAGATTCAAATGAAGAAAAATTAAAGGTAATAGCAGAAAGGAAAGGTATAAGTTTAAATGAGATGGTATTTTGTTACTTGCCACAGGGTATAGAGCTCAGAATGCCGTTCTATGAAGGGGCTAAAAAATAAATATTATTATTATTATTCTTATTTATGCTGACGAAAGAAAAGCTCAAAGCTGAGTTTAGTAAGGATTGGAAAAGGCATTACGAGGTGGAGGTATTCAGGGAGAAAGGCTTCACAAGGAAGATCTGCAAGAGATGCGGAAAGGCTTTTTGGAGTATAGCTGAACGTGAGCTTTGTGGCACACCAAGCTGTGAAAATTACGGCTTTATAGGCAAACCCATAACCAAAAGGAAGCTCGATTATATCGAAGCCTGGCATGCCTTTGAAAAATTTTTTGTTAAGCATGGCCATGCCAGTGTTGATCGCTACCCAGTTGTTGATCGCTGGCGTCCTGATCTATACTTCACCATAGCAAGCATACAGGATTTTCAAAGAATAGATAACAATCAAATCATTATGGAATATCCAGCGGACCCTCTAATTGTTCCACAGGTGTGCTTGCGGTTTAATGACATACCCAATGTTGGTGTTACAGGAAGGCACCATACATCATTCATAATGTCTGGACAGCATTCCTTCGGTAAGTATTGGAAGGATGAATGCATAGAGCTAAATTTTGAGTTTATAAATAAGGTGCTAGGTGTTCCAGAGGAAGAGATAATATATGTAGAGGATTTATGGGCAATGCCTGACTTTAGCCAATTTGGTCCAAGTTTGGAGACATTTTCAAAAGCCTTGGAACTTGTAAACTCTGTGTTTTCGCAGTTTACAGCACAAGGTAATGGCTATGCAGAGCTTTCGCAAAAGGTTATAGATGTAGGTTGGGGACATGAAAGGATAGTATGGTTTACACAAGGTAGTGTTACAGGTTATGAAGCTGTTTTTGGACCTGTAGCAAGATGGGCCAAAAAGCAAGCTGGCATAGAAGAGAGCAAGCTTTTTAAGAGATATGCATTGCTCGCAGGCAGCATGAGTTTTGATGAATCAAACATAGAAAGGGTAAAAAGGGAAATAGCTAATAAGCTTAATGTGAGTGTTAGCGCTATAGACTCCAGCATAAGACCAATGCAAGCTTTGTATGCTATACTTGACCACACAAAGACGCTTCTTTTTGCTATAGCGGATGGTGCTATACCAAGCAATGTTGGTGGTGGCTATAATTTAAGAGTATTGCTTAGACGTGTATTTTCATTCATAGATGAATACAATTTCGATCTGGATATAGTAAAGCTTGCAGATATGCATGCTAAATTCCTCAAGCCCCTATTCCCTGAGCTATCGGGAGCTATTGATATCTTTTCGGATATCGTAACCGTGGAGAGAAGTAGGTATAGAAGTTCGAGGAATAAAGCAAAAGCTATAGTAAAGAAGATTATAGAGAAGAATGAAACAATTGATAGCAAAAAGCTAATACAGCTTTATACATCCAATGGTGTTACACCAGAGCTCATTAAAGAGGTTGCAAGCGAAATGAAAAAAAGTATAATCATGCCAGAGGATTTTTACGCAAAGCTCACGGAGATGCATATGACAAAAAAGAAGGAAAAGAAAAAGGCAGGGCTTGAGGTTAATGGTATAAAAGAAACGGAGTTGCTTTTTTATGAGGACGCGTATGCAAAAGAGTTTGATGCTACTGTGGTAAAAGTAATAGGTGAGTGGGTTGTGTTAGATAGGACATTATTCTATCCAGAAGGTGGCGGGCAGCCATGTGATAAAGGTGTTATTAATGGGAAAAAGGTCAGGGATGTTCAAAAAATAGGTGGTGTTGTTTTGCACAGGGTTGATGGTAGATTTAAAGAGGGGGAGAAGGTACATGGGGCTATAGATTGGAAAAGGAGATACAGGTTAATGAAAATGCACACCGCTACGCATATTATTGCTGGAGCTGCAAGAAAGATATTTGGAAAGCATGTATGGCAAGCAGGTACGCAAAAAGGTTACAAGCTATCTAGGCTAGATTTAACACATTACAAGCCCTTTACGCAAGATGACCTCAAAAAGATAGAAAGGCTTGCTAACGATATTGTTAAGCAAAAGCTGAACGTTGGTATAAGGTTTATGAAGAGGGGAGAAGCTGAGAAAGAATACGGGTTTGTGCTCTATCAAGGGGGCGCGTCGCCGGGCAAAATTGTCAGGGTTATAAGAATACCCGCTGAAGGCGAGATATTTGATGTTGAGGCATGCGGTGGCACGCATCTAAATAATACAGGGGAGATAGAAAGAATAAAGATTATAGCAAGCGAAAGGGTGCAGGATGGGGTTAATAGGCTTGAATTCAGTGTTGCAGAGGCTGCGTTAGAGTTTGAAAAGAAGGATGAAACGCTATTTAATAATATATTAGAAGCTATAAGGGATTTTGTAAAGGTTAAAAAAAGAGATGATATAGAAAGGCAGATAGCTAACGCATGTGATGTATTTTCTGTTGGTAAAGAGCATCTATTAATGACATTTAAGAAGTTTTGCAATGCAATCATAGCTGATATCAATGAAATAAATAAGCTAAACCCATCAATAAAGAAAAGCATTTGGTGCAAGGATGTTGACACGCTTGCCGACGGTGCAAGCTATATCTTTCAGTTATGGAAAAGACAAAGGAAAGAGATTGAAAAATTAAAGCGTGATGCTTCTCAAGCCTTGATCGAAAAGCTATTAAAGAAGATAAAAAATCACATGCTGATTGAGATTGTTGATATGGATAGAAAGGGTATGATAGCGCTTGCCGAATCGATTTTGAAAGAGAAGAGCAACGTAACAGTTGTGCTTGCAAACAAAAATAAAGAGATCGTTGTTATGAGTAATAGTGAAGATGCTGCCGTTATTTTAAGGGATATAATTAATAAATGTGGTGGAGCTGGCGGTGGGAAAGGCAAGCTAGCTCAGGGAAAAATAGAGCATTTAGAAAAATTAAAGTGAATATAGACAGGTTTTTTGTAAAGAAGAGTGCTTGAATAGAGCAAAGCCAATTACAGGTAAAGGTTCCGCTTTCCATGGACATTCATCGTATTCAAGCGAGTATGGGATATCTGAGCAAAAAAGGAAGGAAATGGGTATGTTTTTACAGAGACTGTTAAGATAAGATGACGGAATGAAGGAGAAACCACTCCGTCAATTATACATCTTTGCTTTGCTTAAATATTTTTCTGCGGAGCAAAGCTTGCATACCTTGCTATAATTTAGTTCTTTCCTCAAGCTAAAGGTTAATGGAAAGCAAGCGTTGGGATGGTTGCCATAGATATAAAAACAAAGGAAGTGCTTGGGATTAGGGCTTCTTTAAGCAGGAGTAGCTTAGAAGCTTACCTCTTCCTTAGCCAAGTAAGGAAGAAGTGCTTAAATAGAGCAAGGCTAATAACTGACAAAGCCCATCGCTTGCTATGGAC
>QMZT01000014.1 GCA_003663325.1 Candidatus Aenigmatarchaeota archaeon
CATCTCAACACAAACAACACTAGCAAAATATCTCATTAACACCAATTAACTTATCCACGCCGTAATTCCACTGGTCTGTGACCAGTGGATAGGCGTGGTCACCAATGAAACAAGATTTAAATGAGTTCTTGTTATCTTAAAACTATTATGAAAATAACGCTCATGCATGGATGCGGAAATAACTATGGAATAATTGAGGATTTGGATGGTGAGCTAGAGCCACATTATAAAAGGCTTTCACAACAAATTTCCCGAACAATGGGAAGTGATGGTGTTCTTTTTGTATGTAAGGGGGAGCGAACAGATTATAGAATGAGGATTTTCAATCCAGATGGTTCGGAGGCAGAGATGTGCGGTAATGGTATAAGATTGTTTGCAAGATACCTGTATGATAAGGGAATTGTAAAGGAGCTGGAAGTGCCTATAGAAACATATGATGGAAGTATTGTTGTTTTACCCAAACTTAAGATAGAAAACGGCGAGGTTGTTTCTGTAACCGTTGATATGGGGAAAGGAAAATTGCTGGATAGAAAATGCATACAGATCAACGATACTACCTTTTATGGCGATCATATCTCTGTAGGCAACCCACATTATGTCATACTTACTGATGAAGCTTCTAAGAGTATGGCAATAAAATACGGGCCTTTGATAGAGATGCATGAAAGCTTTAGGCCAGAAAGAACAAATGTTGAGTTTGCAAAGCCTTGGAGAGATAAAATGAGGCTTTACGTATGGGAAAGGGGAGCTGGACTTACACAAGCATGCGGAACTGGTGCATGTGCTGCAGTATTTGCTGGCTATAAAAGGGGTTTAAACGGGAGCGATGTTAAGGTTTTTTTGCCCGGCGGTGCGTTGGAGGTTTCCATTAGGGATGATGATAATATATTTTTAACTGGGCCAGCAGAGTATATTGATGAGTACTATATTGAGTTGTAAATAACACAGGGTGAAAAATGAGTTGGGACAGAAAATACCTAATGATCCCAGAGTCACAAGAATCGGAAGGATTCTAAGAAAATACTCTATTGATGAATTACCTAATCTGCTGTATTGGTGGTTTGGTTTTGGCCCAGGAATGGAAAAGGAAAACCTATCGAGCAAGAAGGGGAATAATACCACCATGCGTGGTGGTTCCAAATTATTCGGAACTAACACCAAAAGAAATGGCAGAGATTGATCTAAGATACTTAGAGGAATACCAAAAAGACCCATTCACCGCAAAACTCAGGGTAATAGCAGGCTTGGTAAGAAATTATATAAATGGCTATAAGAACGCTTGAACTACTTAAAAACCTCTATAACCCTGTAATTAACACCAAGCTCTTTCAATATATTTGTTATTTTTTCCATATAAGGTTGACCAATTATTACAGCGCTATTCCCTATTCTTTCCCCTGCCTCTTCGATCACACCTTTATACCTTTTATTTTTTCCCCAGTATCCAAAAATTTTTCTATTGAGTTTAACCCTCGTTTTAGCATCTTTAGGTGTGCTCCATTCTATTATCGCATATTTATTTAGATTTGCTTGAACAGACTTGCCGAATAATAGAATACCATCTTTAGTCACAGAATCCCTCAATCCCCATTCATCAAACGAACCAATTACTATATTTATGGGATTTTCTACTCCAATTGCTTTCCATATCTCAAACGTTTTGGAAAAGAAAAATTTCTCTCGTATATAGCCGATATCCTTTTTTAATGCCGCCTCTCCATCTTTATAGCATTCTACGAATATATCAACATCACTACTATTTTTAATGTCACCTCTAGCCACAGACCCAAATAGATAAATATTTCTTATTTTATCGATTTTCTCTGTCTCAAGCATCTTTATCATGAACGAGATAAATGAACATGCATAAGCAATAAGTTGTTTCTGTCTAAACCTCATCCAAAACCCCCTCCTTCTCCACTATATTTTTTAACTCATTAAATAGGTTTAGATAGTCCTCTAACTCATCTTTTTTCCTTCTCTTTCCATAGCAGAGTATATTTCTACGCTTCTCTATCTCTACCAACAAATTTATTATCTTGTCCTTTTCAGGAAAGTCAAAATGAAGCGTTTCTTTTGCTTTTCTTATGGATGAGAAATCCGTATGCTTCAGTATCCTTTCCTCGCTAAGTAAGCCAAGTTTATGTAGCATAACTTCTACTATTTCCGTTGCACAAACAGATACATGAAAGCCTAGACTTCTTTGTCTCCTCTCTAACCCAAGCTCTATAGCTTCTTCTATCTCTTCTAGACTTTCCCTTATATTTTTGACATGCTCTTCTATTTTCATGTTCTCTAATAACAATTGTATTGTTACAACTTTATAAACCTTATTGTTATTTTGTAACAACTCTATTGTTACATCTGAACAACAATTTAAAACAAAAGCTATCGCATATCCTTACTCTTTACTTTCTTTGCATGCTCAATGAGCCTGTGAAGGTAATCAAAGGTAAAGTTTTGCCATTCTTTCCATCTTGTTGGACCAAATCTCTCATACCCTTCTATTACCTTTGCTTTTTCTCCCAACTCCTCTGCAGCTGTATGTACCTTTCTCCCGAGCTCTTTAGCCTTCTTATAGACCTCGTAGTAAATCTCTCTATAGCGATAGTCTCTCAAAAGATGGTGATCTAGTATAACTTTAGACTCTGTATGAGTAATGATATAAAGTGTATTTTCGATAACCTTCTTTAGGTTTTCAAAGGATGCGAGAAAGCCAAGCAGATAGGAAGGAAAGCCATCCAAAATAAGCAAGCTTGGGTCTTGCTTGGTAATAAGCTTTGCATAACTATTAATGTACGGCCCATCTATATCTGAGGAATGTAAAAGCTTGCTATCATTATCCTTTATACTTACCATGATAACCTTGCCCAAATTCGTTCCCTCTACCCCATGCCACAGAGGTGGTGAGAACTCTATTATTGTGGAACCAAATTTGAATTTCTTATTATCAGCAACCTCTATCTTCTTTGGCTTTACTATTTTTAAAAAATAGCTTGCCCTTTTCATTTGGCTTGCGTTTATATTATTAAGAGGATCCTTTATTAACAAATGCTTTCCCCTGTAAAGCTCGCTTTGCGGTATATGATGGTCGTAATGGTAATGGGTTATGATTATTATATCTGCATCCTTGCATGCTTTCTTTATCCTGCCTTTATACTTCATCTTTAATGCAAGCTTTTCGTATCTTGGCAATGGGAAAGAACCAGTCTCGCCTGCAATCCCAGGGTCAATGCATACTCTAACATCTTTTGTCTCAACAAAAACACAGCTTGATTTAACACCAAAGGAATCGAAGGCTACATATTTAACTTCCATATTCAATATTGAACAAAGTTATTAATATGGGTTGTGGGCAAATCTATAATTATGATAATTGCTATCTCTGGCACACCCGCAACAGGAAAGACGAGCGTTGCTAATGAGCTTAAGAAATTAATTAATTGGCCTGTTTTTCATTTAAATGAAATGGCTGAAAAGTATGGACTTTACTCGGGATATGATGCAGAGAGAGGATGCAAAATAGTGGATATAGAGAAGGTAGCAAAAAGGATCAAAGAGGCAGAGAAAAAGTACAAGAATATTATTATAGAATCCCACTATGCTCATGAGATAGAGTGTGATATAGTTATTATTTTAAGAACGAAGGTCAGCACGCTGAGGGCAAGGATGAGAGAGAAGGGCTGGAAGATAGGAAAAATAGAGGAGAATGTAATAGCGGAGATAATGGAGGTGTGTAAAACAGAAGCACTAAGCGCTGGAAGGGGCGTCTATGAGATTGATACAACAGGGAGGCATGCCAGCTATGTAGCCCATGAAATAGCAGAATTTCTAAGGTTATATGTAAATTGCACGAAGAAGGATATTGTTATAAAGGAAAAGCACAAAGCTATGTTAAGAAAACCATTCGGTAGGGTTATAAAGGATATAAAGGTGATAAAAGGCGTAGTTAAGAATAACAATAAGAAAATGCTAATAAGCGTTGGTGATGTCACATCAAGCACGCTTGTTGATAACGCAATATTTCCCAATATTATTATCATAGATAACATGGTAAAAAGGAAGGCCTTTAATAAGAAAATAGAATATGGGAGCTATGTTATAAATGCAAATAACCCAAGAGGAAGGATAACACCCTCTCTATGGAAAAGCGTGCTGAGGGCTATAAATATAGGTAATGACGTTAAAGTTAAGGTTAATGGAGAAGAGGATATGGCTGTCATACCGTGTGCCATTTTTGCCCCTAATGGCAGTATTATACTTTATGGCCAACCAGATAACGGTATGGTTATGGTTAATGTTGATGAAAAAAAGAAGGCAGAGGCGAGGGAAATAGTTAAAATGTTAATGGGTGTGAGTGAGTTTAAGATCTAGGCGAGGGGTATGTTTAGCTTATTAAAAAAGAGGATGGCAAGCTCTATAGAGAGGTTTGGAAAAAGGGTAAAAGAGAGGGAGATAAGTGAGAAGGATATAGATGAGTTTATTTCAGACATACAAATAGATCTGCTCAGCGTGGACATAAGTCTGGAAGTAGTGGAATTTCTCAGGCAAAGGTTAAAGGGGATGCTTGTTGGTATGAGTGTAAAAAGGTCTGAACTAAAAAGAATAATAGCCAAGGCTATTGAAAATGTTATGCTTGAAATACTAAATGCTGGTAGCTATGAAATAAAAAGTTATGGAAAGGGTACGTGCGTGCTCTTTCTCGGATTCAATGGGACAGGCAAAACAACAACACTTGCAAAAATAGGCAAATTACTGATGGAAAAGGGCTACAGCGTTGTATTTGCTGCTGGGGATACATTTAGAGCTGCAAGTATAGAGCAACTCGCTATACATTCAAAAAAGCTTGGTGTTAAGCTAATAAAGCATAGCTATGGTGCTGATCCAGCAGCCGTTATATTTGACGCGATAAAGCATGCCAAGACAAAGGGAATAGATTTTGTGCTTGCCGATACCGCTGGTAGAAGCCACTCGAATAAAAATTTAATGGAAGAGCTTAAAAAAATTGTCAGGGTTAACAACCCAGAAATCAAATTGCTTATATTAGATTCGCTCAGCGGTATAGATGCTATAGAGCAGGCAAAGATGTTTAATGATACTGTTGGAATAGATGCCATGATCTTTACAAAGGCTGATGTCAATGAGAAGGGCGGTATCATAATATCTGTCTGCCATGAGATTAAAAAACCTATAGCTTTCCTTTGTACTGGTCAGAGCTATGATGATATCAAAAGATTTGAAGCAAAAGAATTCGTTAGGCACATTCTACCCTTTCAGGATTAAAATAAACGTTAACAGTTTGAGAAGGAAAGGAAGAATGCTTGAGCTTGTAAGCCCAAAAATGGGAATCAAGAAAATGGTACAGGCTAGCGCACCTATGCATGCTCCGCCAAGATCTGCAGCATAAAGCCTCCCTGTCGTTTCCTCAATACCCCTCTTTTTACTGAAGTATAATTTTGCCGCCAAGGGAAACTCAAAGCCTACCATAGAGGATATTGTTAAGGTTATTAATGGAAAGATTATATTTGCTATTATAATTTCCATTTCTGGTGGAAGGGCAGCTATAGATATCATTAATAAAGGCAGCGCTATGGAGTAGAAGGCTATGGATAGCTCGGTAAATAACAGCGCTCTGTAAGTCAATTTGTTTATTCTCTTATTAGCCAAAAAAGAACCTATTGCTAGGCCAAGCATAAACATTGTTACTATAACACCTATTTGTTGATAAACATAACCATATATACTCTGAAATGCTATCAAGATTATTATTTCTAAAAACGATGCGGCAAAACCTGTAGTAAATATAGCAGCGGGTATGGTATGCCTTGTCAAGATGCCAAAGAAAAGTACAACAAGAGCGATTATAGCAACAATAGCTACTATGCTCGTATGGAAATGAGCTAGCCAATACTTTATGCCGTAGTAATAGGCAATCGGTCTGAAATCTTCATTAATGATGGGCATTTTTCTTATAACATTATTTATATATTCTATTCTCGTCTTACTTAGCTCGGAAGATAGATAATACTTATTAACATATTCTGTATCTATGCCGGCCATCATTAGCTCTCCAGAAATGTTGTACGTTAAATTGCCATCGGAAGCAATAATAAACATGGTATCACCTGGTATTAGCAGGCTGTGATTAAATACGTGAGAAATAGTTGTATAGATCACCGAAACCATATCCCTTGTTGCATTGCCTATATAATTTTCCGAACCCGCTAGATTGATCTCAATTACACCATCCTTTTTTAATCTTTTCTTTGCTTCTTGGAAAAACTGAATAGTGTAGAATCTGTTTATTTGAGCTGTTAGTGGATCTGGAAGGTCTACGATGATAACATCATACTTCTTGTCAGCTGTTTTGATCCATAGCCTCCCATCCATAATAATGGTCCTTATCTTGCCTTTGGGATACTGCGTAAATATAATCCCAGCTCTTATTATTTCTGGGTCCAGCTCTACATAATCAACACTTGCATTATATTTCATAAGTTCACCCAAGCTCCCACTTATACCCCCAGATATTAAGAGAACGTCTTTCGCATGCGTTCTTTGGGACATCGCATAATGCACAACCTTTTCACTCATTATGGTATTATTTGTGCTAAAAAGCGGCACGCCGTTCTCAAAGAAATTGATTTGGTTTGAGGTCTTTGTAATAACTAGGAATCCATAGGGTGTGTTTTTATTGAGAAGTATCTCTTGCCCTTTATACATCTGCTTAAGTGTTAAGGAATGGATATCAAGCAATAACGGTATGGAAAGAAGTAAGATGGAAAGAAGGAAAAGGGAGGCTGGATATTTTTTATTGACAGCATAGGAGAGCAGGCAAGAGGCAAGGAGGTTTATAAACATAACAATATATGCCATCTGAAAGGAATTGAAAAGAAAAATGAGAATAAAGGAAAATATGAAGCCGCCTAGTATATCTCCTATATTATCTATGAAATAAATTTTTCCTATATCCTCGCCCCTCCTTTTTTCAGAATAAAGGGAGGCAGCAAATGTTAATAACATGCCCGAGATAAAGCAGTATGGGAAAAGTATAAGGAAAGGGTAAGTTATAACCTCTGTAAAGCCTGCCATTACACCATAGACAAGCGCGTTTGTTTTTATTGTTCTGGTTAGATAAAAGGAAATGAATGGTAAAACAGCTATAATTAATTGCAATGCAATAAACAGCTTGTTTCTTTTGAAAAGGTTTGGTATGTACTTTGCAAAGTAGCTCCCAATACCATTAATCAAAAGCCAATCCATCAATATTATTCCAACTACAAGCTCATTTCCATTAAATATATTTAGAAATTCTCTCAATATAGCAAGCTGCGTGACCATGGAAGATATACCGAGTGCTGTTACACTAAATAATAAAGCATTTCTCTTGTCTATGTGCATAATAAGCTTTTTAAAACCATCAATAAATTATTAATTGGTGAGTGCATGCCAATAGGCCCATTAGAAATATTGCTCATAGTCTTTATAATACTCATCCTTTTTGGTCCAAAAAGATTACCACAGCTTGCAAGGGCTTTGGGTGAAGCTGTACGTGAATATAAAAAGGGACTTGAGGAAGGGAAAGGGAGTAAAAAAAGAAAAAAGAAAAAGAGCAAGAAGAGCAAGCTTGCTGGATAAAAAGAGTGTTTATGAGCATTTAGAGGAGCTAAGAGCAAGAGTAATAAGAGTGTTTGTAATATTTTCTGCTTTTTTCCTTTTTAGTTTGTTTTTTATTGTGCAAAAGCTATTTGATATTTTTTCGCATGCATTGCAAGCCTTAAATATAAGGTTGGTTTCTATTGGCCCAATAGATTATTTCATGGCACTTTTAAACATGTCCACCTTCATAGCCTTTCTTTTAACATTTCCTGTTTTAATCCTCGAAGCGTATATGTTTTTATACCCTGCACTTAAACCGAATGAAAAAAGACTTGTTATTTTTGCCTTTATAGCTTCGTTCCTCCTTTTCTTTTTTGGCGTAGCCTTTGGTTACTTTGCCATTGTTAGAATAAGTATGCAATTTTTTTCAAGAATTGCTGCGGCGTCAGGAATTGAGAATATATGGAGCACCAGTCTTTTCACCTCATTTGTTTTGTGGTCATGCATACTGGCAGGATTGTCATTTCAGATGCCTGTATTAGGTGCTCTCCTCTCCAAAGCAGGGCTCTTAAGTAGCAATAAAATGAAAGAAGGCAGGAGGTATTTTATATTGTTTATTTTCATACTTGCTGCTATAATAACACCCCCAGACCCACTTACCCAAATATTGCTTGCGCTCCCGATGATACTGCTGTATGAAGTAACATTATTTTTTATTAAAGTATTTGGTCAATAATAAAAATTAGAAAATGCCCCGGTAGTCTAGTCCGGTTAAGGATGATGGCCTCTCGAGCCATAGACCCGGGTTCAAAGCGCCTCTCTTTACGAGAGCTCCCGCTTCTACAAAGAGACCCGCGGGAGAGAAATATGTACAATGAGAAAATCCCGGCCGGGGCATGTTACTTTTTCTTTGCGATCTTTTCAAAGGCTCTAAGCATTTCTAAAGGAAATGGGAAGATTATGGTCGAATTTTTCTCTGCGGCGATATCAGAAAGTGTTTGGTAGAGCCTTAATTGTAAAGCTTCGGGTGTTTTTTCAATAACTTTTGCAGCCTCTGTTAATTTCTTTGCTGCCTGTGCCTCGCCTTCTGCAAGAATTATTCTCGCTCTTCTATCACGCTCAGCCTCTGCCTGGTGTGCCATTGCCCTCTTCATATTCTCTGGAAGCTCAATATCCTTTATCTTAACATCCGTTACCTTTATTCCCCACGGATCTGTTTCCTTATCTACAATATTTTTTATTTTCGAGCCTATCTCTTCTCTTTTTGCCAATATTATATCGAGCTCAGCCCTACCACACATATCCCTTAAAGCAGACTGCGAAAGCTGTGAGACCGCATACCTGTAATCCTCAACCTCAAGTATAGCTTTGCTGGCATCACTAACCCTAAAGAACACAACACCATTAACCTTTATTGGCACATTATCTTCTGTCATGACCTCCTGAGAAGGTATATCTATGGTTACAACTCTCATATCAACCTTTTCAAGCCTTTCTATTATAGGTATTATCCACCTAAGCCCAGGGCCGAGCACACCAACAAATCTGCCAAGCCTAAATTTAACACCCCTTTCATACTGATTTATTATCCTTATACCAGATAATGCTAAAAGCAATGCAAAAATACCTAGCCAAACAAACCATGCCATAATTAGGTTTTACTATTGTGATTTAAAAACTTTTATTTTGGGTCTTCTTCCAAAAGATACTCAATGGGGTATCCTTTTCTCTCCCAGAACCCAATATTCCTAATAAAATAAACATACGGGACATGCTCCAGAATGAATTTTCTTACCTCTTTGCCATCAGGTATTTCTATAACTTCATTATCTTCCGGGTTATCCGGGTCTTCGAGAACAAAAACAAAACCTGACTCACCTCTATAATAACCCCTTAGCTTTGGTTTATAAGCTACATGATCTATACGCCATCCATATACATCCATATCTAACCTTAAAGCAACAAGACCATTATTTGCATACCTCGACTCCGTATCTAAAGAATCTAAATACTTAACCAAATCCTTGGCTGGGATCTTGTCTCCAAGTTCCCATACCATAACAAATTTGCTAATGTTAGATTTATAAAGATTTATTGTTCACCACTATTTGCAGTTTTTGCAGTTATGCAGTTATAGGTATGCTAAGAGTTAAAACCTGTTTAGCTTTACAATGGCATTAACAGCATCGATTATGGCATTGTATGTGGATTCTAATATATTTTGCGCCACGCCCCTTCCAAAATAACTTTGCCCCTTATAGCTTATCTCTACTCGGCTCTTTGCCCATGCCTCTTGCCCCTTGCTTACCTTGCTCATATAATTATTTTTACCATTTCTACCCTTCTCTATAAATGCTCGTTCTTCCTCATTAAATGGTATTTCATCCAGTATTTCAAACCCTGGTGCACCCATGCCCCTATATATCGCATTTTCTTCCCAATTCCTCAATTCAATCTCTAAGCCTGTTGCATTTTTAATCGCATTCATAAATGCATCAACAGGACCGACACCATAACCTTTACTCGATACGACATTCTCATTAACCTTAACAACCGCATTTACTCTTGGCTTGTCATATTTTGAACCCTCAACAACATAATCTATTAGCTCAACAGCATCCTCAGGGCTTGCACCTCCCAGTATTTCCTCGGCCAAAAGCATAGCTTCTGTTTCACTCAAACTTCCACCAAGTTTGATGCTCATCTTTTTTGCCCGTCTTGTAAGCTCTTCTAATTGCTTTGCGTTATAATCAATACAAGCCTCACCATATCCATGTTCACGTAAGAAATTGGCAACGGTGTTTCTTCCGGAGGTTTGACCAAGTACTATTTCGCTTCCTCTACCAACACTTTCTGGTTCAATAACATGGTATGTTTTTCTATTTTTGATAACACCTTTTACATGGATACCTGAGCTCGTTGTAAATGCGACCTCACCACTCACAGGATGGTTCAATGGTAACGGCTTGCCAATAACGTTACTCACCAGTTGGGCAAGTTCAAAAAACTTCTCTGTTTTTATATGGTTTGTGTCTATTCCGTAAAAATCCTCATGTACCCTTAAATTCTCTATAACTACTAACCAATCTACATTTCCAGCTCTCTCACCAAGCTGAAGAACACAACCCTCTACTTGTCTTACACCAGCCTCTATACCTTTTAAGGTTGTTGCTACGGCGTTCCCGCTATCATTATGTATATGCGCGCTTAACGTTACATTTTCTATACCTCTTACCTCTTCTCTTAATTTCTTTATGATATCATAGTATTGGTCAGGCCTCGCAAAGCCTGTCGTGTCTGGCACGTTGATCACATCGGCCCCATGCCTGATCGCTTCCTCAACCGTTTTAGCTAAAAACTCATAATCTGTCCTCAATGCATCTTCTGATGAATATTCTACTGTACCATGCTCACCCATAAGCTCTCTTGCGATGCTAACACCATCCCTTATCATACCTATAATCTCCTTTTCTCTTTTACCGTGACTGTATTCCATAAGTTCTTTTGAAGTTCCTATAAAAACATGTATCCTTCTCTTATCAGGATCAGCTAACCTGATACTATCATACGCCAGCTCTATATCATCTTTTACCAACCTGGCAAGAGAACATATAACTGGCACGTGCTCAAGCATCGACCTTTCCCTTGATCCAATGTACTTTGAGACCCTCCTGAGTGTGGGATAATCAATCTCATTAGCTGCAAATCCGGCCTCGATCACATCAACCCCAACATAAGCCAAGGCTTTTGCTATAACAAACCTTCCCCATTCATCCACACCTATTTTTGGCGTTTGCATACCATCTCTTAGTGTGGTATCAAGCACTTTTAATCTATCTCTCACTCAATCACCTCCAAGAAAATTGATAAAGAATTGAGACAAAACCAATGAGCGCTCTTTATAAGAGCAAGAGCAACAACAAAAGTAGGCAAGTTAGCAAGGTATCGCTGCGGTGCATACAAAACATATTACATGGCTCCATGATTTATTCTTCTATTCCAAAATATTTAAATCATTATTATACCTGCTGTTTTAAAAATATTTTTATGAGCAAATCCAAATGCATGGTTGCGTTCATTTTATTGGTAGGTTTATTTTTAGCCGAGCTATGTTTTAGCTACAATACACAAATAGACAAAAAGCTGTACAGCTTTTACACAAGTCAAAAGGACGGGTATGTTGATGTTATAGTAAAAGTAAAAAACAGCTCTTTGGGCAAATTTCTCTTGAAAGAAGGCGGGATAAGAAGGTATTTAAGGGACAATGCAATTGCGATAAGGGTTAGTATGAGCGAGCTAAAAAGGCTTATAGAAGCTGGAGATATTGAGCAAATAGGTTTGGATAGAAAGGTGAGACCATTTTTACAGCAATCCGTGCCTTTGATAAGAGCCAATGATACATGGAAGCTAAGAGCTGATGGGATAAATATAAGTGGCTCTGGGCTCAGCGTGTGTGTAATCGATACTGGGATAAACTATATGCATCCAGATTTAGGTGGATGCAAGCTTATTAGAAATAACTATACAGGCAATATAAAAAGCTACAGGCTTGAGTCGCCCCATGAATATGAAAACTCAACCACATATTTATGGGATATAACTATGCCAGGGTTTACAAAGATAGCAGTTCATTTTAAGAATATAAGCACGGAGGCAAATTACGATTACGTCAAGGTTTACGATAAAGATATGAGATTGCTCTCCCTCTACTCTGGAGCTCATGAAGACGTATGGACACCATCAGCTAGCGGGAACAGGATTTATATAAAACTTATTACCGATACCTATGTAAGTGGTTATGGATTTTATATAGATAAGGTTATAAATGGGAGTGTAAATACAACCTACAGCTGGAGTAATTGTACGAAGGTTATAGACGGGTATGATATTTATAATTCTGATCAAGATCCGATGGATGATAACGGTCATGGGACGCATGTTGCAGGGATAATAGCTGCAAACGGCAATATATATGGGGTAGCTAAAGATGCTAAGCTTGTTGTGCTAAAGGTTTTCCCTGCAAACGGTGAAGCAACAGTTAGTGATGTTATAGCTGCTATTGATTGGTGCCTAAACAAAAGCAAGGAGTATAACATAACGGTAATAAGCATGAGTTTAGGAACAGATGAGCTGTATGACAGCTATTGCGATAATAGCGATATAGAGAATGAGCTAATGGCTAACGCTATAGATGATGCAGTAAGCATGAATATAAGTGTTGTTGTTGCTACAGGAAATGATGGCTCAACCAGCGGCGTGTCTTCTCCAGCATGTATAAAAAATGTGATAAGGGTCGGCTCGACAACAAAAAGTGATACTATTTCCTCCTTTACCAATAGAGGAGCAAACTTTAGCGATATAATACTTGCCCCTGGGAGTAGTATAAACTCAACATGGAACAACGGATATGCTATCAAGGATGGTACAAGCATGGCCGCGCCGCATGTATCCGGAGCCATAGCATTAATAGTGCAAGCGTATAGATCCGAGTATGGAATCATGCCGCTCCCTCAAACTATAAAAGACATTATAATCAACACAAGTAAGAAAATATATGATTCCGCAACAGACATCAATTTCAGCAGAATTGATGTGTACAGCGCTGTTACCTCTATATTATTCCCATCCATAAAGATAGAGTCCCCATTAAATAGAGCATATAACACAAGCAACATACACTTCAACATAACTGTCAATAAAGCATTAATCAATGCTACATTTAGTATTAACAACGGCACGAATTCGAGCATGAAAAATGACACCTTATTCCATTGGTATAATACATCTTATATGCTTGAGGACGGGCACTATAACGTAACATTTTATGTGCAGGCCATTAACAATTACAGCAACTCAGCAACAGCTCATTTTATTGTAGACACCACCCCACCAAAAATAGATTTCATCCAGCCAACACCAAAAAACAACAAGATAATCAATACAACCACACTCTATATCAATATATCAATCAATGAATCAAATCCCTCTACACTTATTTTATATTTAAACGACACCATGGCTTTTGCCTACAATATCCATAATAGTGAGTGGCTTGATATAACACTTAATCTTTCTGATGGTAAATATGAATATTATGCGTGGGCTAATGACAGTGCTGGCAATAAAAATCAAACAGAGGAGAGAAATATAAGCATAGACACTACTCCACCATCTTTAACCCTTGTTGTGCTTAATCCTGAGGTAATCGAAGGGGAGAACATAACATTTCTTTTGAATGCAACCGATAACATATTGCTCTCTACCGTCTGGTACACAATAAGCAACGAAACCTTTTCTAAGCATTATATTGTTTCCCATACCTCCATTTTTGGTGAATATACAATAAACTATAATACATCCAATATTAGCATTGGTAGCTACAACCTTACCGCATACGCTAACGATAGCGTTGCCCATACAACCCATTATAGCTTGCGCTTTACTGTGTCTCAGGGGGTAGAGTTAAGGGTAAGGATTAGGGATAGAGAAGGTGTGGAGAAGAATATTAGCAATATAGCAATACTATACCAAAGTACTGGATGGAAGAGGAATGAAAGTTACAACACAAGCACGCTTTATTCTTTTTTGCCTGCTGGCTTTTGGAAAATAGAAATAATTGATAACACCTTCAACGCAACGCTTTTCAATGTAAATATAAGCCAAAATGAGAGCATAGATATGGTGATAGACAAGCTTAATGAAAGCAAGATAAATGTTGCTGATATATCACAGCTAACAAGGAACATAGCAAAGGCTGTATTTTTCCATACAAATGCTAGTGCCAGCTATACTATTATAAAAATACCATATAATAGCTCAAGGCTTGATGAGACGAAGATGTCTATATTCGTATGCCACAACTTTACAAATTATGAATGCAAGGATGGGTGGGAGAATATAACCAATACAACATCTATAGACTATGACAATGATATAGTTAGCCTCAACCTTACAGCATACTCTGCAATCGTAATAACACAAGATAAGTACTGCGGTGATGGTATAAAGGATGAATGGGAGGAATGTGATAACACAGACTTTAATGGAAAAACATGTTCAACTTACGGTTTCGCATACGGTAACCTTTTATGTAGTAATGAATGCAGGATAATAACAAGTAACTGCTATAATATTGCTAAAACACCTGCAATATTTATTCCACTCAAGAAAATAAAGAAAAAGGTTTATAATGCTACTATAGCCTTACCAGAAAAAGTAATTAAAGGGCGTGTTGGCACGAGGCTGGCTGTACCACTAACCATACATAATACAGGAAATAGCGTGATTAATGCTGAGCTAATTATAAATTCCACATGCAACCTCACTCTATATAAACCCATATATGATATCATCTTGCACCCCGGGGATGAAGAAAACATAACTATACATTTTACCCCAAGCCAGGTAGGTAGTTGCGTGCTTCATTTCTATCTGCTTCACGAGAAAGTAAAATTACATAAAGAGCTAAGGCTGGAAGTGATGAAGAAAATACCGTGTAATTATAACCATGTGTGCGAGGAGTGGGAGAGCAAGGAGTGCAAGGATTGTGCAAAGAAGGTATGCATACAGGTTATAACCCCTGCCATTTCTCCAGAAGGTATATGCAAAGAATTTCCCACGCCATGCGATGTACCAAATGGCTGGAAAATCGTGGATAAGTGCGAAAAAAGTGTAAGAGAGCTAAAGGAAATAGAACAAGAGAGAAAGAAACCATCCAAATACACACCGCACACAAACCCATATATTCCATATATTTACATAATACACGGCTTGATGGTATCCTTGCCGATAGCATTTCTATTACTATTTGTTAAGTTTTGGTTAAATATGACCTAAAAATGGGGTAAAGTAAAGAGGGAACCAAGATACCAATCAAAGCCCCGCCCATTATATCAAATAATGTGTGTACATGAAGCATGTATCTGGAAACACCAACAAGAGCAGGGAGCAAGTAAAGAACACAATATTTTTTCCTTCTATAAAATATTGTAAATGCTGTTATCGCAGAGAATATGCCAGAGGTATGACCAGATGGGAAAGAGCTGTCTAATGGGCAGTATGGATTACACATGCTGGAGTTATTAGTACACGGTATGCATGGCCTCTCTATATGCAAAGAGGATTTTAAGAAAATAACAAAAAAATAGGTCAGCAAAAGCGCAAAAGAAAAGTAGAGCGCAAATGTTTTAGCATGCCTTGTTTCCTTCTTTCCTGCCTTTGCTATAAATCTTTTATAAAGATAAACGCTCCAGGTAAGCAATAATAGAAAAAGCAAAAAATAAATACCTCCAAATAGGGTTAAAAGATACCATATATTCATTCTACCCCTGTTGAGACTTAAGGGATATATGCACTATTTCTTCTGGCTCCTTAATAAGAGGCTTTCTTACAGCCTTCCTCATCATCACAAGCCTTTTCTTAGACCCTGGAACAGAACCATCAACTAGTAAATACGTATTTGGGACAATACCATAACTAACGAATCCTCCTTTTGGAGATATACCACCATCACCTATCTTTAAAATCTTTTTATTATACTCTGTCCTGGTCTGGAAACCAAGCTGACCAGCCATAGCTACAGCTCCTGGAAGAACCCTTGCAGGTGTGCGTGGTGCAAGATTACCAATATGCCTCCTTTTCTTATTATGCTTTCTGCCCCTTATCTTAACTCCAAACCTCTTAACAACACCTTGATAACCTTTCCCTTTATCAACAGCCTTAACATCAACGTACTCCCCCTCATCAAACACATCTCTTATTGTTATTTGCTTACCAAGAACAGATCTTGCATACTCCCACTTCTTTTTGATATCATCCCCGCTAAGTGCAATCTCGAACAATTCCGGTTTCTTTTTCCCAATCCCAGATTCCTTTGGTACAGTATGAACAAGCAGTCTTATATCGCTTGCCTTTTCTATTTCATTTTCTATCTCCTTGGCTTTATTCTTATCAATTTTCTTTGGCAGGTCAACCTTTCTTGCGAGATTTTTATCTAAATTTTCGGCCCATATAACGGTTTTTGTTTTCTTTCCATAGCCTCCCTTTTCATATACCTTTATCCCACAAACAATTACCGGAGGTATATCCAGCACAGTCACAGCCTTAACCACTTCTTGCCCATAGGTTGCTGAACCTTTTTTATTATCCTTAATACATACATGCAACATACCAGCTTTGTACCCGCAGAACGCAACGGGTTTAACATCCTTAATAATACCGCTGATCCTTTCCAAATACTCCTCAGAGTAACTAAAGTTTTGATAGATCCTATTGGCTCTTTTCCTGGGCCAAAATGCCCTGGAACCAGCAACAGGCTTGTGCCCCTTAGCCATAATATCACTTTAATATCAATACATTTTAATTTTTATTATTCATAAGAACTTATTTAAGCTTTTTAATGAAATGCTGTTTGAATTTAAAACAATATTAATATCTATGCAATATTTATTAGTATGCTCAGCATTGTGTTTTTGGGAACGGGCTCGGGTATACCAACAATCAGCCGTAATCATTCCTCTATATATTTACACTATGAAGGATGGCATGCATTGTGGGATTGCGGTGAGGGGACGCAGAGGCAATTATTGATAGCAGGAAAAAGCTACATGGCAATAGACCATATCTTCATTACCCATTGGCATGCAGATCATTGGGCAGGTATAATAGGTTTATTGCAAACGATGAACTTGGAAAAGAGGAGAAAACCACTATACATTTATGGTCCCGATGCAGAGAGATTTGTTGCAGATATCTTGGATATGGATTACTGGGGAATAAACTTTGAGGTTAGAGCTGTGCAGGTGCCTTATGAAGGCAGCGAGATAAAAAAGATATATGAGGGCAAGGGGTTTGATGTTTTTTCCATACCAACAAAGCATTCTATACCAAGTGTAGCATATTGCTTTAAGGAAAGGGACAGGTGGAATGTTGATATAAAAAAGGCTGAAAGGCTTTACGGGCTGAAGCAAAGCCCAATAGTAGGCAGGCTAAAGAAATATGGAGAAATTGTCTTTAAAGGAAAGAAGATAAGGCTAGAGGATGTTGCAACCCTTAGAAAAGGGATAAAAGTGGTATATACTGGGGACACAGAACCTTGTGATAATATAGTAAGGCTCGCAAAGGACGCTGACATACTTATCCATGACTCAACATTTACAGAGCAGGTTGAGGATAGGATGCATTCTGGGGCTAAGGAGGCCGGGGAAATAGCAAAAAAGTCAAATGTTAGGCTGCTTGTCCTTACACACTTCTCCAGAAAATACACAAATGCAAACATATTGGAAAAGGAAGCCAAAAAGATTTTTCCTAACGTAAGGGCTGCAAGAGATTTTATGAAGGTATACTTCAGGAAGGGGGAAATAATTATTAAATAGCTATTTAACTGTTATAACAAGCTGCTTTTCCGCTCCCCATATCTTATCTGTTGGTGTATCCTCGTTGCATTCATCATACCTCGGAACCTCACCACCACTATCGTAGCATGCATATACATTAAACATATATGTGCCCTTGGGTGTATTTGCAGGTGTCTTTATCTCCAACCAAAACTCTCCTGTGTGACCTATTTTTATAGGCTTCTTTGTTTTATCCCATGTGAGCCAACTTGTCATAAATTCCTCTAATGTAATGCCGCCACCCCCTGCAAGCTCACATTCACTTATATCCCCTTCTGGACAAACATTTGGGCTTGCAGCAGAAGGAACGACATTTATTACAAATCTATGATCTTGACCGTCAGCTGCGTTATTTTTAATCCCACCCAGCATTCTTATACCTTTTCCTGCCTCTAATTCGTAACTGCTAGGGAAGATTGCAAAATTCTCACCAGTGCCGCCAAAGGTACGTTGCAATTCATTCCTTGCCTGCTGCGTTAGATCTGTTGTTAGTCCGCTAATATTAATTATAACACCACGTAACCACCAAATGGCAAGACTTAACAGAACAATAGCAAAAACAACGGCTATTATAAATCCCAAACTCATCTGTATTGCTCCACTTCTCATAATTTAATTTTATGCCAACTCCTATATAAATATTGATTGCCTCTTGCCCTAAGCTGGCTTCCTTTATTTTTCTATCTTGCTGTTGATCTTTTTGAACAACTCTGCATAATACTTTTCAACATCAACCTCCCTCTTCCCTTCCGTTATCTCCTTTCTCCACATCTCTAGAAAGAAATTCTCTAAGCCGTAAAATTCAGCCGAGGTTAAAATATCCTTATTAAGGGATTGTGCTAAGCTGAACACATCTTTCATTCGCTCTTTATAATCAATATCCCTAAGGATATGATGCTCCAAAATAATCACCCTTGCATTTGTATTTTCAATGGCCTTCATAAGGTTTTGTTTAGAATTCTCAAAGTTCGAAGCCTTCATTCTCCATCCCAAAAAGATCGTGGGATAGCCATCTATTATCGCAAACTCGGGGTTTTTCTTTAGAAACCATGACAAAGCATCAGGATCTGCCAAGCTCTGGGCATCGCTTCCGAACAAAAAAGAGCTTTCACAATCCTTTATATAAACCATTATAACCTTTCCAACCCTGCTACCAACATCCCCATGCCAAACAGCATGGGAGAATTCTATTTCTGTTTCTCCAAATACAGCCTTTGTTCCATCAGCCCAGCTGAGCTTTTTAACCAGCCCTTTTACATTATTCTCAAACACCCTTCCCCTACTCTTTCCAGATGCATTAATATTTTTAAGCCTGTCCTTAGCAAACACAATCTTTCCTTTAAAGCAAGCTTCATACATCTCCTTGTCTTCAGGAAAGGGGTGGTGGTCGTAATGATAATGGCTAACAACAACTATATGTGCATACCTGCTGCATACCTCCATTATCTTCTCTCTTGCCAACCTTAATGCATACTCTTCAGCCTCTGTCGGTAAAAGTCCGTATCTCTTTGGCCCTAAAGCAACACCAGGATCTATGTATACGTTAACATCCTTTGTCATAATTAGTGTGGACATGCTTCTTACTCCAAAAGAATCAAAGGCTATTGGGATGATCTTCATAAAAATAATTTTGCAAGAGCTAATAAAATTTTTACCTTCCAGAGTTTAAAGCCGGCCTACCACCTATACCAATATCCGATCCTCACATCCTTGGGCTTATCAAATCTCGGCACATAAGGCTTTATGTCCAGAACAGGAGAATTGTTTATCGCATCCAACCCTTTAACGTGCAGCTCATTTCCTTCAATCTTTATTAATTTTACCAATCTCAAGGCTATAGGATTTGGTCTGTATTGACTTCTTGAGGCAAATACACCAACCACAGGCAAGCCTTTAATACTTTTTGGACCAGGATAGGTTAGTAATTCAATTTTCTTAACCCCATGCAAAAAATAGATGACAAAGATGTGTGAAAATCTCTCCAAGCCCTTTAACCCCCTTCCGAACTTTTTGTTAATTACTATTTTCGATCTTATCTCACTATCCAAACCCTTCTCGCATGCAGATATTATACTACGTGGATCCTTAAAGCTTGATACAACAAATCCAATAGGCTCAAGATTTATCTCCATATATTTTATTGGGGCCGATCGATTTTAATAAGCTTGTTAAAAAATAAAAAAGAAAAAAGCTTGTGTAGCTAAGTAATCAAAAATCAGGGAACTCACTGAATACTTCAATATATGCTCTCGCTGTCTCTGGGTGTAACTTTATGCTGCGCTTTTCTAGCTCATATAAACCTCTTACCATTTCCTCTACCCTTTCCCATACTGGATGGTTATAAAGCTCTGAACCGCTCACACCACTTTCTTTAGCCTTTTTTATTGCTGTTAACGTATCTTCTGCAACTCCACGCAAATGATGGTTTAGTGCAGTTTCCATTAATTCTTCCTTTCTTGTGGCAACATGTATTCTGTATACTGTTAGGAACCATTCCCAGCCAGTCTCGTGCTCTTTGCTTGCTATTGTCCTCAAAGCTTCATCTGTAAAATGTTTTGTGGCCTCGACATTACCTTGGCTAGCAAACTGCTCTGCTCGTTCAAGCATATCTTCAGGATCTTCTGTACCTAATAGCGGATAGCCTGTAAATCTTTCAGCTATCATATTACCATCTATTAATAGTAAATATTTACATTTAAAAAATCTTTTCATCACATTGTTAAATGCAAAGCTTAGAATAAAAAATAAAAAAAAGAAATAAAAAGAAAAATAATTTTCGTTACTCTGGATTAGAGAATTTTTCTACACAAAGGAGGTCGGTGTGGAATGAGGTTGGAGAGCAGAGAGGATATAAAGAGAAGAATAGAGGAATATTTTGATAG
>QMZT01000015.1 GCA_003663325.1 Candidatus Aenigmatarchaeota archaeon
CTACAAGTAAAAAAATCACTAACCGTTTCATCCGCATCCTCTATTAATTTTTTATCTCATACCCAATAAATAGTTTAGCTCAAATTTGCACTCTTTCTCTCAGTCTGAAGGGGAAAGCAACCATTTCCATAATGGCACAAACCTTATTTTTCTTTCTAAGCCACGTGATTTAAGGCTCTCTATGCCTTCATAATCCCAAGTTATGCAAAGCAGGTTTTTGCAGTTAAGCTCTTTGCTTGCTTTTAGCAAGGCTCTTAGCTCTCTTTTCTCTATTTCGTCTATTGATGAGGCATAAGTAACTTGGATTAGCTGTTTAATCCTCAAACCTTCTTTGACAACGAAATCAACTTCACAGTTATGGGATTCCCAATAAAACAAATCAATTTCTCCGCCAAGTTCTTTTTTCTTTAATTCAATAGAGACTATATTTTCCATCGCTCTGCCAATATCTTCAGAAAACTTTGTTCCAATCAAATAATTTGCTAGGCCTAAATCACATAGATATGCTTTTGGTACAGACAAAGCTGATTTCTTTTCTGAAAAATAGAACTTTTTTAAAAAGAATGAAAACATAACATCATCAAGGTGGTCAGCATAATCGTAAAGCATTGCCTTTCCAACCTTTATGTTTCTTGCTTTAAGTTCATTAAAGACTTTATTTACTGAAAATTTAGCTGAAAATGAGGAAATGATTCTATTGATTAAAAATTTCAAAGCATAAATGTTTTTTACTCTGAACCTTTCAACTATGTCCCTAAAAATAACCAAATTTACATAATCTTTAAAGAATACCTTAGGGTTCATTTTGTCAATGATAACTGGTGGAAAGCCTGTGCTCAATAAATATTCCCTCAAGAAACCCTTTAAATTGCTTATTGCTGAAGAGGATAAAGGAAAAGATGGTACTGCTTCTTTTAAACTTAAATATTCTTTAAAGCTAAAAGGGAAAACAGGGACACTTATAATTCTTCCTCTAAGTTGTGTAGCTATTTCCTTGCTCAATAATTTTGAGCTAGAGCCAGTAATAAATACATAATATTTCTTTTTTTCTATTAAGCTGTAAACAAAGGATTGCCATCTTTCTAACGCGTGTATTTCATCAAGAAAAATATATCTCGGAGGCTTTCTATATAGCTCTATATGCGCATCAACAACCCTTATTTTTTTAGTCCTTTCAAGGGTTTTTATTTCATCATCTTCGTAGTTAACAAATATGTAATCTTCATCCTTTATTTTCTTGTCTTTTATTAAGCTAAATAATGAGAAACTCTTCCCAGACCTTCTAGGTCCTATTACAGCTGTACCAAACTTTGTTACTGGAAATTTTACTAATCTCTTTTTAACCTCAAACCCTCTTATTTCTTCTTTCTTTTCCACAAGATACCTTTCTATTTCCATAATTTATTGTATAGAGTACATATTTATAAATTTTTGTATTATTAGCAGTACATATTTAATTTTTTTATTGATGATTTTTCTGCTTTAGGAATTTCTCCTTATATCTGCAACCCTACCTAAGCAACCACTTCCATAATGGCACAAACCTTATTTTTCTTTCTAAGCCACGTGATTTAAGGCTCTCTATGCCTTCATAATCCCAAGTTATGCAAAGCAGGTTTTTGCAATTAAGCTCTTTGCTTGCTTTTAGCAAGGCTCTTAGCTCAGGCTGTCTTTCCAGTAAAAAAGCCCAGATAATTCCCTCTCGTACTCTTTTCTCTTTAATTCGAGAAATACGGCATTTTCCATTAATCTTCCTATGTCTTCTTCAAATTTTGTTGAAATTGTATAGTTCACAAGCCCCGAATCATTTATATATACCTTTGGCATGGAAAGCAAGCTTTCCCTTTCAGAAAAGCTGAATTTTTTAAGGAAAAAGCAAAACAAAGAGTCTTCCAATGCATCACTATATTTATATAAAGTCTTTTTACTTACCTTTATGTTTCTAGATTTGAGGGTATTGTAAATTTTATGAATAGAGAATTCTTTTGAGAACGTAGGAACTACAAAACTCACAAACATCTTTACTAAGGCTGTATTCTTTATTTTAAATCTTTCAATAATATCTCTATAACAAGATTCACGTAATCCCTAAAGTACATATTTCTATTTATATTTGTTAAAACGATGTCTGGAAAGCCCCCTTGTTGAGATGCCTTGCTTTCTTACATATAGTGTGAGCTCTTTATATCTCTGCCTAGGGAATCGAATAGACATGGTCTTTATCTATGCCTATTTCTTTGTATTGACTCCTCACACTCAAGCTCAAAATAATTCTTTGGATGGCTGCAAGAGGGGCAATGCTCTGGTGGCTCATTGCCATAATGCACGTAGCCACATTTTCTGCATACCCAATAAACAGCCTTTTTCTTTTTGAAAACACTTTCCCTTTCAACCTCTTTTAACAATTTTTTATATCTCTCTTCATGATGCCTCTCTGCAACGGCAATTGCCCTCAATCGCTTGGCAATCTCCTCCAAGCCCTCCTTTTCAGCAATACTTGCAAACTCTGGATACATTTTTGTATGCTCATAGTTCTCGCCAGCAATTGCAGCCTTGAGATTTTCTTTGGTATCACCCAAAACTAACGGAACCAAGGCTTCAATTTCTATGCTATCCGAGCTTCTCTCGCCCTTTTTCTTTAATTCATTCATTAGCCTAAATAACCATTTTGCATGCTCTCTTTCATTCTCTGCCGTTAGGAGAAATATCTCCGCTATCTTTTCAAACCCCTCCTTCTTTGCAATCTTTGCATAGAACGTGTATCTATTCCTTGCTTGGCTTTCACCAACAAAAGCCTTTGCCAGACACTCAATAGTTTTTTTCATGCAAAATTATATAGAACCAATCTTTATATTCCTATCCCCCAGCCCATTTTATTGCCTCGTAACAAGCAATCAGGGTGAAGGTGGAGTCGCACCAAGCCTTATTATAACGTTACCGTTACTGGACCATATCCTTCCTTTTACGTCTATATTAGTGACATTTTCTATGTTATGATTATTAAGATCTATATCATATTGCGCTTGATGTGCCACTATACTACCCATAAAATATTTTGCCTTTAATGTACCACAGTCATATATATAATCACAAGATATACAGTTCTGCACACTACGACAATCTAATTCACCATCCTCTGTTATCCATGAAATCCCATCAAGACACTGAGGAGCATTTGGAGGATTTAAAAAGCACAATTCCCGAGTATTTACCGTGCCAGCATCTTTTATTTCTCTAAAGTTAAGGTCTATCCCCTTACCCCTTTCAATTCGTATCGTATACATCCCATCCGGTGCCTTAAATATAAACGGCACATCAATATTTGTATCACTTATTATTAACTGTTTGCTCTCTCCAGGTGACTCAGCATTATTACTAAATATATACTCATTATTACCAAAATTAAACACTCCAGGCTCTATATCCCTAGCTGGGTGCCAAGCCTTTATGCTGGCCCCATTTGCACGCGTAATCATAGAAACTAATATGAGAGATAAGAAAATTATTAAAAATGTTAACATAATACCTACGGGATCACGTCTCATATTTTATAATTGGCCCTGCCTTTATAAATATTTTGGGTTTTTACTTGAGAGAGTATTAAGATAAGAACGGGGAAAGATGAAAGGAAAAGCTTTCCAAGCTATACCTCTAGCTTTTGCTTAAATACTTTTCTGTGGAATAAAAAGCCATAGGAGCAAAGGCTTGATGCCCATCTAGTGTTACCCTTTTAGTTAAAGCTCGCCAAGCAAGGAAAAAATGTCTGAACATCGCTCGCTATGAACATGCTGTGGATCGCTTTTCTATACAACCCAATGCCCATTCAAATATTTTGTCAAATTCGTATTTTTTGGGCTTATATTTTGCAAACTCCACAAGTGCGCACTTATTTAGATTCTTTCTCAATTGCAAAAGCACAGCCTTGCTATAATTTTTTCTCTTCATCAATGCCAAAAGTTCAGCGTTTGTAAGCTCTTTGCTCACTCCATGCTTTCTTGCGTAGTAAAACCTTATAGCGCACGCAAGCACTGCGTAAGCCTCTTTCTCCATACCTTTGTCATGCAATCCCTTTGCCTTTGAAAGCATTTTCCTCGTAACGCTTATATAATCCTCTTCCCGTTTAACTTGCTTTACCTCAATCTTAACCTTTCTTTGCTCTTTTCTTTTAAGGCGTTTGTAAAGGTAGTAAGCAATAATAATAAATATAATAAGCGCTATGGGCAATAGAAGAATATATGCAAAGTTGGCTTTGTTTCTCTTTACCATTATGCTTTTTACCTTTCCTCTTTCTATTTTCGCTATTATCTTTGCTTCCTCTCTCCCATTCTTCTCATAGCTTACCTCGACCCTGCTTTTATTCCAATTACCCTTAACACTTATATTACCTCTTTTAAGTCCCTCCCTTCTTAGCATAGAGTCGTATTTTTTAAATGCGGGGTCTCTAAGCAAACCTTTTATTACCTTATCCATGCCTTCTTGCGTTACCTTTTCAACATGCTCAATGCTCCCATTTTTAATACTTCCCCTTATCCATGCCTTGCTACCGTTCTTTTCGTAGGTTAATTCAAAACTGCCTGTCTGGCTGGTATCAACATCTATGTTCTTGTTGGTAAGGTTGTACCCAGAATCAATCAGAGCATTATGCATATCCCTAACTATAGAATTATTCATTATTTTTTCTTCCGCTTGCTTTATTGCTTCTTCCCTTTTCCTTACCTCCCTCTCCATCTGTCTCTTTACAGCGTTCATGTCTTGATTTAGTTGATTTTGTTGCACTCTTTGATTTATATTGCCTTGGCTTTGTGAGGGATAATTTATTTGCGTACCCCCAGAACTTATAGTTATGGTTGTACTTGTCCCATAAGAATAGGAGGTTGATTTTATGTACTGTCCATTACATGCATAAAGCGTAGTAATGCCTTGGGCATATCCTTGCCCCGTGCCCTTAACCTCTATATCAACACTATTTGATTCAACACTCTCCTGCTTGCCTGTCTCAGGGTTTGTGTAGCTTGCTTGGGCTTTATCAAGCGTATACCTCCCGGGGGAAAACGGTATTATAGGTTCGTATTTTAGCACGCTTTCACCAGGCTTAGCTTCATACTCCATGCATTGTATATCATAACCATTATTTCCTATAATATTTTTGTCCCTTATTTGGAGCAACACGCTGCTATCGAATGGGTTATTTATTCTCAGCATAACAACAACATTCTCATTTACGCTAACAATATTGCTTTCTACCTCTTTTGTAATGCTTATCTGTTTCGCACACGCTACAGGCATAAGCAAAAGGAACAAGATCAGCATGATGCTCCATTTCATGGTATCACCCTGTATCTTCCATACCTCAGATAGATTTCTATTAATAATGTCACCAAGGCAAGGATTATAAACCAATCCTTTATGCTTACCAACTCCTTTTCCCTCTTTATATTCTGGCTTATTGTAGCATATATTTCACTCAATGTTCGCTCATTGACGGATTTAAAGTATCTTCCATTTGTTTGTTGAGCTATTTTTTTAAGCAAAGCTTCATCCAATTCAGCATATTGAGGCCTTCCAAGCCAATCATATCCTATAACAACACGCTCCTCGCTACCCATACCAACTGTATAAACCTGTACACCCTCTGTTTTTGCAAATTGTATTGCTTCTTCCGGGCTAACAACGCCTGCATTGTTAACACCATCACTTAACAATATAACTATTCTTTTCCTATTGGGTATGGAAGTTGCCATATCCACAGCTAAACTTAACCCGTCACCTATTGCTGTTCTTCCTTCCTTTGGTTGTAAAGAGTTGAGTTTTTCTATGACACGCTCTTTGTAAGGTGTGAGATAAGCAGCGGTTGTCGCTCCAGATTCGAATATAACTATACCTACATAATCCTTCGGTTGCAAGCTATTAATTAAAATTTTAGCTGCATTTTTTGCCGCCTCAAACCTGCTTGGCTTATAATCTTTTGCTTGCATTGAGCCAGAGCTGTCTATAGCAAGCACCACATTAACGCCTTCCTTTTCTTGAGCAAGGGGTATATGGGGGTCTGCAAGAGCTATAATAACAAAAAGGAGTGATAAAAGGATAAGGGCTGTGAAGATCATATCCCTTTTCCTTACCCCTTTTGATACAACCTTTAACCCATAAACTGAGCTAAACTTTAATGCATCCCTTCTCTTCCTTTTAAGCATGCAGCGTATGAATATGTAAACAAATAATAGCAATGGGAGCAATGCTAGCATCGATGGGTTCATAAATACAAATTGCATAATTTCACCTTATCCTTTTCTCCCTAAGCATAAAGAACCTTTTAATTGGTACCTCAAACCTTTCATGCGTAAAAATTTTTATGAAATCCACCTTGCACCTTTTCATAACCTCTGCTATACTCTTGTCCCTCTCTATCATAATTCTTGCATACTCCTTCCTGAAATCCGGATCTGAGGTATCTATCAGCATTTGCTCACCTGTTTCCTCATCCTCTATCTCCACATACCCCACATCAGGCAGCTCAACCTCTCTAACATCACGTAAGCATATCGCTATAACATCATGTCTATGTCTTAAAAGTCTCAATGGCTTTTCAAAATCCTCATTACTTAGAAAATCTGAAATTATGAACACTATGCATCTTCTTTTAGTGAGCTTTGAGATAAACATCATGGCATTGCTCAGACTTGTTCCTCTGTGAAGGGGCTCATAGTAAAGCATATCCCTTATAAGTCTCATCACATGCTTCCTTCCCTTTCTGGGTTTAAAAAATAGCTCAACCCTGTCAGTAAAAAGGCATAAACCAACATTATCATTGTTTCTTAGTGCAGCAAACATTAGCGATGCAGCAATCTCTGCAGCGATATATCTTTTCTCCCTTGTGCTCCCAAAGAGACCGCTTGCTGAGATATCAAATAGTATATACAGTGTTAGATCTCGCTCCTCAACAAACTCCTTGACATATGGCACATTAAAACGTGCCGTGACTTTCCAATCTATATTTCTTATATCATCCCCCACCACATATTCTCTTACATCACTAAATTCTATACCTCTACCCTTAAAAACAGAGTGATACGCTCCTTGCAATAAACCATCTACAAGTCTTTTTGTTTTTATCTCCACCCTTCTTACATTTCTCAAAAGCTCCTTTGTTCTGCTGGCATTTTTCATTTACTCCACCATGTATTTTATTGCATCCTCTATATCCTCAACCTCTATAACATCCATATTCCATTCCTTTTTTGCCATCTCCTTTATATCTATGGTTTTTGGAACGTAATAGCGGTTGTATATATAGATACCAAAGCCGAATGGCTCTTTCTCTACCTTCTCCTCATAGTATGTTATCTTGCTCTGCCCTTTTGGAACCAAGAACACGCTATAGCCAGCATCTGCAGCTGCTTTAGCCTTCTCAAGCACTCCGCCAACTTTACCTATTCTGCCATCAGGATTTATTGTCCCTGTTATTACAACATCGTCCCTTATCCTTTTATTTTCCATTGCCGCAAAGGCCGCAATGGTCATTGCAGCACCAGCGCTTTCCCCACCTATAAGGTTGCTCTCTATGTCAAAGGATATTATGAAATCTCTATCGTAGGCATAATCTTTAGCAAGCATTTTTGCAACAGCTATGGCAACATTTGCAGAGTATTGCAGATCCGTCTCAACAAAAGGATTGGTATCAAGTAAAACGTTATTATTTCCCGGTATGAGTTTAACACTCATAGTACCAATAACACCCTCCCCTGAAGCAGAGACTGCAACCACGGGAATCGTGCGTTCAACAACACTAACATTTCCGTGCTTTGATGGAATGTACAGTGGCTCAATCCCGCTTCCCTTCTCCCTATAAATTACAACTCGCTCTGTTTTGAATACATCGGTAAAGAGTATAAGGTTTGAGTAAATCGCTGAAGCAATTACAAACCCTAACAGAAATGCTAACAAAGCTCTCATACTATCGCCTAAGGTGTTTTAACCCTTTCTAATATCTTATCTATTATACTATCCACGCTTACATCCTCAGCCTCAGCCTCATACGTAAGAATAATGCGATGTCTCAAAACATCTCTCGCTATAGCTTTAATATCCTCTGGCAATACATAGCCTCTTGCATTGAGCAAAGCGTGAGCCTTTGCAGCCAAAATAAGCCATATACTTGCTCTTGGAGATGCCCCATACTCTATATAGCCATCAACCTCTATTCCATACTCTCCAGGCTTTCTGCTCGCATCAACTATGCTCGCAACATACTCCTTTATCTTCTCATCGGCATATATTTTCTGAACAAAGTTCTGGATCTCAACAAGCTCTTTTATATCCATAACCTTCTTTACTTCTATCTCTACCCCTTCAGTCATGCGATCGATAATAACCTTTTCCTCCTCTTTACTAGGGTAACCAATAAGTGTTTTAAACATAAACCTGTCTACCTGAGCCTCTGGTAATGGGTATGTGCCAGAGCTCTCTATAGGATTCTGTGTTGCCATAACAAAGAATGGTTTTGGCAGGGCAAAGGTATCGCCCTGTATGGTAACCTGCCTTTCTTGCATGGCTTCCAGCATCGCTGCCTGTGTTTTTGGGGGCGCTCTATTTATCTCATCAGCCAATATGAAATTTGCAAATATAGGCCCTTTTTGCGTTGTAAACTTCATATCCCTATGGTTGTATATTTTTGTTCCCATAATGTCTGCCGGTAATAAGTCAGGAGTAAATTGGATTCTTCTAAATGCAGCGTTGAGCGTGTCCGCAAGCGTTTTTATCATTAACGTCTTTGCCAATCCTGGAACCCCTTCTAAGAGTACATGGCCATCTGCTATTAATGCTATGATAAGCCTTTCCATAACCTCTTGCTGTCCAACAATAACTTTGCTAACCTCTTCCATAACCTTTTCAAGTTTCTCAGCATATTTTTCAGCTTTCATATTAAGCCTTTTTATCTCCCTGTTCATACCACCACCTCACAACCCAAATGATTCCATAAACCTTCTCATTTTCCTTAACTGAGAAAGAAATATTTTTCCCTTGTTTGTTATTTTAATATATCGTTTCCCATTTAAGTTTTCTTCCTCCAGGATACCATTACTCTCAAGCTCAGATATATAAGATTTTAAAAGCTTGTGCGAGAGATTTGCTTTATACATTATATGTGTTGGCTTAGCCTTTCCTTCCTTATATACAACCTCTAGTATATCCAAAAGCATAGCAACCTTATCTCTTCTCATCCCTGCTCACCGTTGCGTAATCATAAAGTAACAGACTAAAGCCGAAGAGCTGAAGGGCTTCAGCAATAACATATGCAAGCTTATTAATTGCTGAGAAGATGAACACAATCTGACTTATTGTAAGCGTTAAAAAGCAAAGAGCGACTATACTGCTTGATTTTGTGGCCTTTTTTATATAATTTTCATATGCATTAATGAAAAGCATGAATAGCAGGAGAGCTGCGTTTAGATGGAAAATGAAGAACACGTACTGGCTGAAGAAGGTTGTTAGGAGAAGGTAATAAATAAGCAATGTTTTTATCTTTTTTGACCTCACATCCTCATATACGAACAAAAGCAAGAGAAAGGCAGAAAGCAATAGTACTCTAAAGAGGAAAAATCCCATGCTAAACAGCACATCTGATACTTGGATAGTTTTTGTGGTTATTGTTATAAAACCAAAATCCAAGGTTTTTAGAACCTCATAATATATGCTAAAATTCGTGAGTATCTTTGAGATAAAGGAAAAGCCAATGAGCATGAACGCTAGAGAAAAATACTTGTATCTCTTATCCCGGGATATTCTATAATACCTATAGCCATAATTAGCTATCAAAAATGTTATCATGGCTATGAATATCTCAAACACTATATCAATTCCATAAAACCATCTCGGGCTAAAAATAAACCCTACCACTATACCACCTACCACCGATTTTATTTATTGATAATTTTTTAATTTAAGATTTGTGAAACTAAGTTCTAGAAAAAAACTAAAGCTCAGAGCGGGACTGTTGTTGCAGCATAAAGTTGCGCTATTATCCTCTCATTTTTATCGCTATACTCTAAACCATCAAACGTGGTATAGCCGTTTTCATCTGGACAAAGCTTGGTAATACGCCTTATACGTGCACAATCATTACCATCTGGAACCTCAAGGGTTTCAGGATCTATCATTCTAGGCTCGCCTCTATAACCCCTTGCCCTTGCCGTGTCTAACAATTTGGCCGCAGTTATAATATCTTTACGATCGGGATCATATTCATTAAGCTCCTTTACCCATCTATAGCTTGATCCTCTTTCTATAGCCTTCATGTCGCTCTTTTTCTTTTTACCTCTTAAGAAATCAATAATACTATCGCACACAACATCAGAAATTATAGAAGGTATATTCCTTCCTCCCAAGTCTTTGGGCTCCTCATCCGTAAACATCCATCCATATCTTTTCTCTACCTCTGCCACTTCCTCCTCTGTAATACCAAGAAACCCTACACTACACAATTCATGAAGTGATTTATAGGTGACAGAGCGCTCAAGTATTTTTTTCATAACCATTGATAATATACCACAAAACATTTAAAAATATATCGCATATTGATTTATGGTAATATGGACAGGATGGAGTTAAGGGATGTGGACCTAAAAACAAAGATAAGGACAATCCCCGATTTTCCCAGGACAGGTGTAATGTTTAAGGATATAACAACGCTTTTAAGAGATGCCCATGCCTTTAAGTATGCGATCAAAAAAATACTGGAAGCGGTTAAGGACAAAGATATAGATGTTGTTGCATCTGCAGAGAGCAGAGGGTTTATTCTAGGCTCTGTGCTATCTTATGAGCTTAGTGCAGGCTTTGTTCCCCTAAGAAAACCAGGAAAGCTACCATATAAAACCATTAGACAGGAATTTGAAACAGAATACAGCAAGGATGCATTTGAGATACATGTAGATGCTATAGAGAAAGGGGATAACGTGCTAATAGTGGATGATTTGCTCGCAACCGGTGGAACAGCAAGAGCTGCTGTGGATTTAATAGAAAGGTTGGGTGGTAATGTAGTTGCTCTCGCATTTCTTATCGAGCTAAGTTTCCTTAAAGGTAGGGAAAAGCTTAAAGGGTATGATGTGTACAGCGTGGTTAAATACGAGGCTGGAGAATAGCCTAAAAATTCTCAAACCCCTCAATTTCCTCTTCCTTAACCCTTGCTTTTGAATATCTTGTGTATAAAAATGCCGCTAAAATCACAATAATCAACAATATAGCAATCACATACCCAATATCAAATCCTTCTCCCTCCTCTTTGCTTTTATTTTCCTCCCCTACCTCTATCATATCTTTCATCGCCTTTGCCTCTTTTACAGAATCCCATGCCAATCTATAGTTCCCTGCTTCTAATGCATTTATAGCATTGTCTAATTTATCACTTATCTTCTGATAGGCTGAAGATGAGCCGAGCAATAATATTTCATCCTTTACCGATTCTATCTCCTCGCTTATATTCTTAAAGCATTCAAGATACAAGGATACGTAATCGTATCCATTAGCACCAGATATCTTTATTATACCCTTATAGGTACCTTCGCTGGGTGGTTTTATTCTAAGCGTCACGCTCTCTTGCTCGCCCGCATCAAGTGTAATTTCTCCTAAATCGGGATCAAATGATATGAGACCAAATTCATCAAGCTCTTCCATATAATTATCTGCTGTGCCACTATCTATAACCTCGTAGCTAAAACCAGAAACAGTAGTGTCTAAGTTATTTGTAATGCGTATAGAGAATAAGATATCTTCATTTTTTATGCATTCAGCCGTTAGGATTTTTGGACTAACTTCGATGCACCTCTCACAACTAACCAATTGGGATGTTTGATTGCATACGGGACATGGAGGGCAAGATACCACTTCAACTGATATTGTTAGGGGTATGGAAAAATTAACAGAGAAATTTGTATTTATAACTATTACGCCTTCTATATCACTAGTTACATTTTCAACATATAAAAATAAACTTACATCTTCACCTTCATCTATAAAATTGTTACTCAAATCAAACATTACACCTTCGTTGCCCTCTATCTCTACCTTGCTTATATTTACTGCAGCATTAGCATGTATGCTAATTGTATAAGAGAAATTGTCATATCTTTTCACCTCAGCCTTAACAAATGCAGGTGTTATTTCTATAAGCCTTTTTAGCTTGAGCGATAACTCTTTTTCTAATGGCTCATCTACAATTATTTTGTAATCACCTTCCGGCCACATAGGGTTTGTGGGTATTTCAATGTTGAAATTCTTATTCTCATCGATCTTTGCCTCCAGCCTCAATGCTACACTTCCATTGGGAAATAAGAGCTTGGCATTTATATCACTACTAGCCCTTCCACTAATACCTATGCTCTCCCCCAGGTAGTACTCATTTTTGTCACTTTCTATGGTTACAAATTCCTCTGCAGGGATTGTTACCCTCAGTAAATCCCCACCAAACTCTGTACCTTTCTTTGCAACAAAGCCAAAATAGTATGTTCCAGGGTTTAGCGTTATATTACCTTCATACCATCCGTTCTTGACATCATAATAAAGCTGCCTGTTAGCTGCATATATACTTAAATCATCCCTATAGACTGTGTATGTAAGCATATCAACGGTTACGTAGTGGGGTATTGTTACGTACATATAAACTACATTCTCATACCTCTGCACATTTTCCAGGGATATTTTTATACTGCCTGCATTTATTACCTCTGTCTCATTCTCTTCATTCCCAGGTGTTACGATATGGAATAGAAATGTATTCTTGCCTTCATTCATCAATGGTGAGGGGCCGCAGGTTGCGTTTATATCCGTATTGGAAAAATAACATACACCCCTGCCACTGATGAGAGGGAAAAGCCCTACGTTTGCAAGCCCACCGTTATACAATGCCCACGTTATCCTTACAGGGGTTTGCTGCGGACCTGGATCAACTATCATAATAAAGCTTGAATTTACAGACACTACTTGGGGTATATACGTTATCTGGTATCCAAAAGCATAGCCAGATGAAAGTAAAATCACTATAGCTAAGAACAAAACCGCTCCAAAAATATTTTTAACAACCATATTTTATATTTTTCTGAACCAAAATAAAAAAGGTTGTGGTGAATATTGAATGAAAATTTATCTCCTTATTTTCCATTTTTGACCTGCCGGCGTATCCTCGATCACTATGCCTATTTTTAGCATCTCCGCCCTTATTTTATCTGAGATCTCAAACTGCTTTCTTTTTCTAAACTCCTCCCTTAACCATAGTATATTGGTTATCGCATCCCCATACCCTTTAACCTTTTTGATCCTTGCATCGAACTCCCTAAGGAGCTTTTCATCACCTATCATACCTCTTAGTGTTTTCTGAAAAGCTAAGAGCTTCCTTCCTGCGCTATGCTCTCCTTCTTTCATCTTCCTCTCAATTATTCCTAGAACCTTATCAAATTTGAGCATAAGTGCTTTGCATCTTTCTGCATCACTAGAGCTTAGTTTTCCTTTCTCTATAAGCCTGTTTATACCTTTAATAAAATCAAAGATATACGAAAGCGCTAGGCTTGTATTTAAATCATCGTCCATAGCGCTCTCAAAGCCTTTTTCCGTTTTTTTAATCAGCTGCATTACCTCTGCGCCATTTTTTACATCTTGCTTGCTCTTTATTATTTCATCAAGCGTATCTATGAAGTTCATTATCTTATCCACGGAGTTTTTTGCATACGTGAGCGCTTCCTCTGTTATATTAAGTTTTGATCTATAATGCGTGCTTAACAAAAGATACCGTATTGCCATGGCATCATGCCCCTTTTCCAATAAATCCCTCAAAGTAAAGAAGTTACCTAAGCTCTTGCTCATTTTCTTCCCATTTATTAAAACAAAGTCATTATGCATCCAATATCTTACGAAGGTTTTACCAGTTGCAGCTTCGCTTTGCGCGATCTCATTCTCATGGTGTGGGAATATGAGATCGATACCACCGGTGTGTATATCTAGCGTTTCTCCAAGATAGCGCATACTCATCGCTGAGCATTCTATGTGCCAGCCAGGCCTGCCTTTACCTATTTCTGTTTCCCAGTAAACATCACCATCTTCTTTTGTATAAGCTTTCCATAACGCAAAATCCCTTGCTTCACCCTTGCCGTATTCATCCTGCTTCACCCTTGCTCCTGCTTTTAGTTCTTTTAGTTTTATACCAGACAACTTTCCATAATCCTTAAACCTTGAGACATCATAGTATATGGAGCCATCCTCGCCACGGTAGGCGTAGCCTTTTTTAATAAGGATTTTTATCAGATTTACCATATCCTCTATATGCTCTGTTGCTTTGGGGTTGACCTCAACCCTTTCTATATTTAGCCTGTCCAAATCCTCAAAAAAAGCCTTAGTATATTTTTCTGTGTATTCCTTTAAGCTTATTCCAAGCCTTTGTGAACCCTTTATTGTTTTATCATCAACATCTGTTATGTTTATTACGTGCTTTACCTTGTAACCTTTGTACTTGAGGTATCTCCTAAGAATATCATAAAAGATGAACGCTCTAAAATTTCCTATATGAGCAAAATCGTAAACAGTTGGACCACAGCTGTATATCCTTACATAATCATTTTTTAGCGGCTTAAATATCTCCTTGCGCCTTGTCATGGTGTTATAGAATCTTAACATATCAAGAATTTATTGTTAAAATTTATTAATAAATATGAGCAAAATTAAGGCAAAGGTAACATATATTCTCATGGCGATTAATGTTGTAGTGTTTGAGTTGGTATTTTCTATGCCAGAAGGGATGATGAAGCATGCTTTTGCTTTGCTTTCACTTTCTTCAGAGAATTTTATTCAGTTGTGGCGTATCTTTACAAGCATGTTTTTACACGCCTCAGCAACCCATCTTTTCTTCAATATGCTTGCCCTTTATTTCTTTGGTAGGGTTGTAGAGGAGGAAAAGGGCGGAGCCTTTTTGCTAAAGGTATACTTTTTAGCTGGGATTAGTGGAGGTGTGCTTCATTCACTGCTGGTAACAAATCCTGCTGTCGGAGCAAGTGCTGCTATCTTTGGTGTTATGGCCGCTGCTATGTTCATAAGGCCTACAGAGATAATAAGCATTTACATATTTCCTTTACCTCTGGGTATAGTGGCCTTGATGTACGTTATGCTATCAGCTATTGCCATACTCTATGCCCCCTTGCTTCATGGGGTTTCGCATGTAGCACATGTAGGTGGTATGCTTGCTGGCACAGCTTATACGCTCCTGACCAATCCTTGGAAAAGTATAAAAAGCCTTGCCATACTAATATTTCTTTTCATCTTCACAATCCTCTTTTTCCCCGTAATAGCATTGTTTATAGGCAGTGGTTCTATTTTGCTGTCCATAGTAGATTACATTATAGGCTCGTTCCTTTATGGTTTTGCAAAACTAATATCTTTCATTTGGTAGCCTCTCTATACATACATTACCCCTGCTAAGATTTACAATGGCTATGCATGGCTCTATGCCTTCATACCATTCGTATCCACCTTTGCCACCAGCTGTAAAGAGTGTGCAAACATGCTTAATACATTTATTTGCAACACCTAAGCTGTATTGATGCCCCCTAACAATACCTAGCTTTCCCAAATCTTTCAGAAATTTTTGAACAGCTACATGCGAGAAGTATTTTATCCTACCAAGCGGGTCTCTTTCATAGTTCGGAGCAAACATTTCTCTTAGTGATGGATTGAAATCATTCCACACAATCTCCATTTCCAATCGCTTTTCTTTAAGCATGCCAATTTTATATTTACCTCTTATTTCTGGTATACCGCCGTGTAAGAAAACAAGATTATTGTTAAAAGCTACCACGGGGAGCTTTTCAAAAAATAGCTCGTACAAGCTTTTTTCTTTTTCCGATACCAAAAAATCGAAATCATGCGGACACGGCTTTAATATATTGCTTTCATGATTGCCTTTAAGAAGGAAGACTTGATCGCTATACTCTGTCTTCATCTCTATGATGCTCTTTAGCACTTCAAGCTGTTTTGGGCCCCTATCTATATAATCTCCAAGAAACAGAAGAATATAATTGGTTTCGTGAAAAAGTCTTTCTATTATTTTTAAGTTTTCAAAATTTCCGTGGATATCGCCAACAACAATTGCATGCCCTTTGTTGGTTAGTTTTATTATCCGTTCTTCTTCCATTCTCCCTGTGCTATATTCTAACCTTTCCGTGTTTGAAAACATATTATATATTTCCATTTAATTCATTATATAGAGTAAGGAGGTGGGAAATTGATAACGATAAAAGATTTTGAGAAGTTGGATTTAAGGATAGGAGAAATTATAAGTGTGGAGGATATAGCTAATGCAGACAAACTTTATAAGCTGGAGGTGGATATCGGTGGAAAGCAAATACAATTGGTTGCTGGAATAAAGCCGTACTATAAAAAGGAGGAGCTGGTTGGTAAAAAGATTGTTGTGCTTGTTAATTTGCAGCCAATACAAATAAGAGGCATTACCTCTGAGGGTATGCTTTTAGCAGCCATAAAAGATGACAAACTAAGCTTATTGACTATTGATAAGGATATAGAGGTTGGTAGTGAGGTTGCTTAAATGCTGATCGGAATTGTGGGTGTGCCAAACTCTGGGAAGTCGACATTTTTTAAAGCGCTAACATTAATAGAGGATGTTGAAATAGCTAGCTATCCCTTCACAACCATAAAGCCCAACCAAGGCGTTGCATTTGTAACCCATCCTTGTGTTTGTAAGGAGCTCGGGGTTAGATGTAACCCTCGGAATTCTAAATGTATAAATGGTATTAGGTTTATTCCCGTAAAGGTTATGGATGTGGCTGGGCTTGTTAAGGGGGCACATGAAGGTAAGGGCTTAGGTAATCAATTCCTGGATGATCTGAGACAGGCAGACGGATTAGTACAGGTTGTTGACATCTCTGGACATACCGATAGCGAAGGAAGGCAAGGAAATGGTGATCCAGAGGAGCATATAAAAATATTGGAAGAGGAGATAGATTATTGGGTATTTGGCATAATAGAGAAAGGTTTGAAGAGGATAGAAAGGATTGCAGAAGCGGAAAAGGTTCCTATTGAAAGATTGCTTGCCCAACAGCTTTCCGGCTTGGGTATAAAGGAGAACGAGATAAAGGAGGCAATGAAGCACGCAGATATGGGAAGTATGGAATTTGTAAGTATTCTGAGAAAGGTAGCAAAGCCCATAATTATAGCTGCAAACAAGATAGATATACTAGGCGCTAAAGATAACTATGAAAAACTTAGGAATAAATATAAAATGATTGCATGCTCTGCAGAATCTGAGCTAGCATTAAAAGAGGCGGCAAAGCATGGGCTAATAGAGTACATCCCAGGCTCCAGCGATTTTAACATCTTAAATGAGTCCTTGCTTAACGAAAGCCAAAAAAAGGCATTGAGATTTATAAAGGAGAGGGTATTAAAGGTTTATGGTTCTACAGGTGTGCAAAAGGTTGTAGATGAGCTTGTGTTTAGCATACTCAATTACATAGTTGTTTATCCTGTTGCTAATGAGAATAAGCTTGCGGATAATAAGGGAAATGTACTGCCTGATGCATTTTTGGTAAAGAAGGGCACAACAGTGAAAGAGCTTGCAGAAATGATACATAGCGATATAAAAGAGGGTTTTGTTACTGCCATAGATGCGAGAACAAAGAAAAGGATAGCGGCAGATTATGAACTTAGAGATGGGGATATCATTAGAATTATGTTCAAATAGTATTCCTATATTTTCAAAGCTAGAATGCAAGATAAATCCATAAGCTGCCAACGCTGAGCTGTGGCTAATATTCTTGGATTAGGGAGTTAGTATTTGTTTACCACCACTCAAATAGACTGGTGGAATTCTTTATTTAAATTTAGCGCCGGAGCGAGCATTTCGCTGAACAAATATTATTTGCAGAATGCAAATGGCAAAACAAGGTTAATGCAAATAAAATTATTAAGGAGCTTGCTGAAAAGGCAAGCTATGTGCAATGGCATAACGAAAGCAGGAAGAAAAGCTTTGCCATATTTGCAAAGAGTTTGAAAGATTTAGGGGAAACAATCAGAACAATCATAGCGTTAAATTTAAATAGTGGTAAGTAAAGTATAATAATTATGTTACCACAATTTTTTGATAGGGAAAGAGAATTAATGTTTTTAGAGGATGTATATAAGGAAAGAGGCTTTAAACTTGTTGTTTTATATGGCAGAAGAAGGGTTGGTAAGACAGAACTGCTGAAGGAATTTTTAAGAAAAAAGAATGGTATTTATTTTCTTGCAACAGATGAGAGTTTAAAGGAAAATATAAAATCGTTGAAAGAGAAATTTTACAGACTTACTGGAAAAGAATATTTTTTGCATGTAGAAACCGATAGCCTGTATGAGCTTTTTAAGTTATTTGTTAAAGAAACAGGTCATAAAAGATGTGTCATTGCTATTGATGAATTCCCATACCTTATGGTTGTAAAAAGAGGTGTACTTTCTTTATTTCAAAAAATAATCGAGGAATTGCTTAGGGATACAAATGTAATGCTGATTCTCTGCGGTTCTGCTATGTCTATAATGGAAAGCGAAGTTCTGGGTCATAGAACACCCTTGTATGGTAGAGAAGTAAATACATTAAAACTGCTACCATTTAATTTTTTAACTATTTCGAGAATTTTTAAGGACCCCTTTTTGGTATATTTTGTTTTCGGTGGCACGCCATATTATATAAAGTTTTATGACGAAAGTAAAGACTTGCTAACAAATATAAAAACGAATTTATTAACAAAGGGGAGAAACCTTTACGATGAGCCTTTGATATTACTAAGAGAGGAATTCAAAGAGTCAAGGGTTTATAGGCTTCTTTTAAAATATATTTCCTTAGGCTATAAAAGTACAGGCAAGCTTTGTTCTGTAACGGGAATGGATAAGAGCAACATTATGAAATATATCTCCACTATGGAAGAGCTGGGGATTATTAAACACATAGTTCCATTTGGGGCAAAGAGAAAGGGTATATATGAAATTGTTGACCCAATGTTTAGGTTTTGGTTTAAATTCATTTATCCTTATAGAGATTTACTTGAAATAGAAAAGGTTGAAATGGTGGAAAATGAAATAAGAAGAAATATTGATAGCTATTTTGGTCCATGTTTCGAATATTTGATTGAAGAACTGTTAGTGCATAAGGCGATAAAAGCGCTTAATATGTTTGATTCCGTTCATAAATGGTGGCACAAGGATAAAGAGATAGATATAGTTGCCATAAACGAAAAAACAAAAGAAATTCTGTTTGCAGAATGCAAATGGCAAAACAAGGTTAATGCAAATAAAATTATTAAGGAACTTGCTGAAAAAGCAAGCTATGTGCAATGGCATAACGATGAGCGCAAAGAAATCTTTGCAATATTTGCAAAAAGCTTTAGCAAGCGCATAAACAGCTATGAAGGAAAGCCAGTCTATTGCTTCAGCTTGAGAGATTTGGAGAAAATGATGAAAAGATAAGTGTATGGATTATGGATTAAAAGGTAGAAAACTTACTATCAACTTTAACATGCAAAGGGATCACACCACGAGTTTAGATAACAACAACCATTACAACATTGACTATCGAATAAGCAACTCTCCCAATCTTTTATACAGCACTCACCATTCAAACATCTTTCATTAGAGCTGCAATCTGAATCATCGCAACATTCTTGGCATTTATGATTACAGCAGTTTGCTCCACCACCGCAATCACTATCATCGCAGCAATTTCCAGTATAGCATGTTCCATCGCAGCATACCTCTCCTGAGGAGCAATCCGAATCATCGCAGCATTCCCATCCTGTCTTGCACTCACCCGAGCAACAGATACCATGACCTTGCCCGCAAGATGCGCCATTGCAATCGTTATCACTACAATCTATTTTGCCGTCACAGTCATTATCATGGCTATCATCGCAATTTCCAGATTCACTTGGTGGTGATGTGCGCCATGCCCATGATGAGCCATCATATGTGCAGTAATATGTTTGGCTGTTGCATGTTACTTCTTGGCATTCCGTGTGAGTAAAGCTATTGCATGTATGCGTTGTTCCTGATGAGCATGTACCATCAGCCTGGCATATTTTCCCTGTTATTAGGGTATTTGTTCCACAAGTATCTGGGCAGCCACAATCATGGCAGCATGTAGAGCTTTCTC
>QMZT01000016.1 GCA_003663325.1 Candidatus Aenigmatarchaeota archaeon
CGCCCAATTAGACACACAGTCTTTAGGACCATAAAAATTTCGGGCTGCCCTTTGCCCTTGCCAATTATTTTATTATTGGCACAGGGCATTCAAGAAGAAGTGTTTTCATGTTATTAGACACGCCCCCGTCAAAGTTAAGTTATTTAAATAAAAATTTCATTTTATCATTAGATATTATGGTTCAAAATATCCCAGTTCATGTTGCTATAATACCAGATGGCAACAGGAGGTTTGCAAAAAAACTTCTTAAAAAGCCTTGGAAGGGACATGAATGGGGTGTTAACAAGCTAAAGGACGTTTTGGGGTGGTGCAGAGAGTTGGGAATAAAATTTATAACCATCTACACCCTGTCATTGGAGAATATAAAGAAAAGGCCAAAAAGGGAGATAGATTATTTGCTTAAGCTGGCAAAAAAGGAGATGGATGATATAATTTATGATAAAGCTCATTTTATCCATAAGCACAGGGTTAAGGTAAGATTTATTGGAAGGCTCAACATATTACCAGAGAGTATAAGAGAAAGGATTAAAAGGATAGAGGAGCTAACAGCTAACTATTCACAATATTTCCTTAATCTTGCTATTGCATACGGAGGCAAGCAGGAGATAATCGATGCCTTCAAAAAGTTTGCAATAGACATAAAGAATAACGGGAAGAGCTTGGATATTGAAAGCGTGGATGAAAGGTTCTTTAGGAGGTATCTTTACTTGTCAGATATGCCGGATCCAGATCTTGTGATAAGGACTGGAGGTGAAAAAAGGATTTCCAACTTCCTTTTGTTTCAAACGGCATATAGTGAGCTTGTATTTATTGACTCTATGTGGCCAGAGCTTAGTAAGGAACAGTTCATGCAAGCTATAGAGGACTTCGCAACACGAAAAAGAAGGTTTGGTAGCTAGGCTAATACTTTATTAACAGTATGACCTTGTTTTCCCTTCCCGAAAGAGGTTGAACATCAACTATGCCCCTTTCTTTCAATGCTTTAAGGATGCGTGAAACCTTGGCCTTTGAGAAGTCCAGCTCCCTAACAAGTATTTTTTGGCTAGCCTCGCCGTTATGCTTTTTCAATATCTCTACAAGCATCCTTTCATCCTTTGTAAGTATAGGCATTATGATCTCTGCTGACCTCTTGCCCTTGCCTTTAATAAGAAATGTGCCAAACACGACCATCACCACGACAACAAAAAATGTAAGCAATGCTATCATTATATTATATGTAGGTTGCTTCATCAACGGCATTGTATAAAGCAGGCTAAATTTTAGCATACTATTTTTTTCTATATCGTTAAACTGCCAATATACCATTATATGCTTCCCATCCGTAGATGTTTTACCTTGAGCGGGTGTGTAAGATTTATTACCACCTTCAGCAAGAGACGCCCCTTGCGGTAGATAAATTATAGCAAAGAGTTTTTTTGTATCATAGGGGATTATATAGGATTCTGAAAATTTGAAGGCACTGATAGCATGAGCTATATTCCTTTTCTTAAACGTAACCTCAAAGCCCGTTTTGTTTGATACCCTTTCCTTTACAATACAATGCAACGCGTTTCTCTTATCAATGATTATATTTTCACACACTATATTATCCTTAGAGGAAAATGAAACATCACGGGCATTGTCTGGCAAGATAAAATTGAACTCATCAATGCTCCCGTTAAATATAAGCTTTATCTTTGTCTCAACCAGAAAATCCTTATTTATCCTGTTCTCTATCTCATAGTAACTTATTATTTGCGCATGCACACAGCTTATGGATACAAGCATTATCCACGCTAAAACAAAAAAATATAATTTCTTCATATTTTAAAATTGGTAATAATATTTTAATATGAACACTTTAATAGTACCTTCCCTAAAATTTATTATAAAGCCTAACCCCGGGATAAAATGAAAAAAATATTCCTTGCGATTTTAGTAATGCTTAATATATTTATTTTTCCTGTAATGGCAAATGGGCCAACTGGTACTATAAACTTTCCATTCGAAAAGGCCCCGTTTTGCGATGAAGTAGTGGATACAGAACCACCAACAGTAAGCTTGGATATAAATATAAACCCAAATGAATGGAGACCATCTCAATTTTTTAATATATACCTTAAGTGTGAGGATGAGAGCGGCTGCCTCTCCTTTTATAAATTTGTAGATGAGGATAAGGATTGCGAAAGCGAGATAGCAAACGGCTACAAGTTTGCAAGAGGTGATGAAAGGATTAGTATGGAATGTAAGAGGGGAGAGATTTGTAAGAAAAAGATTTGTTATTCGGCTGTTGATGCATGCCTTAATTATGATAAGGATATAAAAGGTAATGATAAGGTTTACTTTGTAGATAATAAAAGGCCTATAATTACAGTTAATATAAGCAACTATACAGCAAAGGAGGGTGAGGTTGTATGGATAAACGCAACAGCAAACGATAGCGATTCCATGATGGGCAATATAGAGATATATGCCAATGGCAGCCCGATTGGATCATGCTCATGTCCTGCATGCAATCCGTTGCATTGCAAGAGTAAACTTACTAGCCCAGGGCTATGGCACGTATATGTCATCGCTATTGATAGTGCTGGCAATACAAACAGAAATCCTTATGCTGGCAACTACACAATCTATATAGCCCCAAAGCCAAAGGAATATGATTTTGTTATATTTGATAAGGACGAGGTAGCTAATGGTATAGTAACGCGAAGCGAATCATTTCTTGATTACGATCAAAAGCTTGTTGGACTACGCTCCCCACCTTGTGATACAACTGAATGTACAGGGGAGGAGTGTTCTGGGAGCAAGGGGTGCAAGATTGATGATCATACCTATATATATGCTAGAGTTGATGTGAAGCAGGACGGGAATTATTATTTAGTTTTTGAGGGTAAGTTTACGGCTAGCGATAAAAACGAGGGCTTAAACCTTACAATAAACAATACAAAAAATGAAGATTTAGATAGGATGGTTTGGGAAGAGAGTGGTAATGAAGATGGCTACCACAACTTTACTACAAAAAAGATGAAGATGGAGGCAATAAGCGGGCTAAAGATGTATGGCTTGTACTATAATTTTACTATTGGTGGTTGTGATGAGCATATCGATCCAGAAGGCGGGGATATCAACTTTTCCGAACCAAATGGCTACAAGGGCAAGCTTATGATATTGACAGGAGAGGATTGTGCATACTATGGGAATTATATGGATGATTGTAGGATTGAGAATGATCAATTCAAATGCGGCTTTCCTATTATTACATGCACAGATGAGGGTTGCGACTGCACAGAAAACGTATGCGATATTTATATAAGAGGCTCCACGAGGATAATAAGAAATGTTTATATGGGAAAGGAACAAACAACTTATCTGGGGAAATGTTTAAGGCCATTAAAAAACAGAAACCCCGAGCCAAAATCACCTTTACCTTCAGATATAATGTTTGGATGGAATGGGGATTGGACGAATAATATAACGCTTGATGAGTATTTTGAAGATCCTGATAATGATGAGCTGTTTTTTGCCGCCGTACTGAATGAGGAGGCACAGAATTATGTTGATGAGTGTATGCTTTTCCCAGACTCCAATCTTACATGCAAACTGTATGAGGCATTAAAAAATGATGTAACATTTAAGATAAACTTAACGGCAATAGATAGTTATGGAGGCAATAAAACAATACAAGTTGATGTAGAAGCTAGAATAAATTATCCGCCTGAGCTTACCATAAGAAAGCCTGTTATAATGGGGGAATGGTTTACGACCAGCGATGATATCGAGTTCAATATTTCTGTTTTTGACCCAAATGATAATATAGAAGCGGTTGAATGGTACTATTTATTTGGAGGTAATCCGGAGGAAGTAAAATTTGATCTGGCTGACAAGAAAGAGGTTTCAGGCTCGGGATGGATAAATATTAGTGGGAAGAAAAGGTTTACCAAGGCTGGAGAGTATGTGGTATTTTTCAGAGCTATAGATGAAAGAGGAGCTGAAGATAGCGAATCGATAAGGATAAGCGTTTTTGATCCTTACAATATAACGCTTATAACACCACAAATCCTTTTGTTGCAATTGGGAAAGAAGGATATAATAAATGTTAAGCTTTTCAACCATCTGCCTATTGAGGATACATTTACAGTAACGCTTGATGGGTATGAGTTTGCCAATTTTGTAAAGAGTGGGGGAAAGAGAAAGATTGAGGTTAAAATGGCACCAAAAAGCACAGATAATTTGCAAGTAATGGCATATGGGGCATCGCTTGGAAAGCATACCCTTAATATTAATGTCTCCTCGTCTTATCTCCTATCTCAGTATGGTGTAAGTAGTGTGCAAACTATCAACATATTGATAGCGTCACCATCAGAGTTCAGCGCCCTTGATGATTTTAGCATGGTTGTACTAATTTTAACGGCCATCATTATTTTTGCTTTTATAATCACCCGCATTTGCTAAATCCACATGCCAAGCATGTATAGCATCCTTCTGCGTAGTAAAGCTTTGATCTGCAAACTGGGCATTTTTCCTCAGATTCCTTGAGCTTGCTTTCCCTTTCCTTATGATTATTGCTTATCTCTGCATGCTTTTCCTTTTGGCCTATATGTATTACCTGGACACTTTTGCTCCTATCCCTGTAAATCGTTATGCCTTTGCATTTGAGTTTGTATGCAAGCCTGTAAGCTTTATCCACATCGTTTATCGTTGCATTGTGCCTTAAATTTATTGTTTTGCTTACAGCGTTATCCGTATATTTTTGGAAGGCTGCTTGCATTCTCACATGCCATTCTGGATCAATATCATGGGCTGTAACAAATATTTCTCTCACATCTTTTGGAATGCCTTCTATCCCCCTTAATGAGCCTGTCTCTGATATCTTCCTCATGAGCTCCTCGCTATAAAATCCTCTTTCCTTTGATATCTTCTCGAAGAGGGGGTTTATCTCTACGAGCTCTTCTTCACCTCCAAGTATATTCCTCCTTACAAAAACAACAGCAAACAAGGGCTCAATCCCGCTTGTTGTATTGGCTATTATGCTTATCGTGCCCGTAGGTGCTATTGTTGTTTGTGTAGCGTTCCTCATATACTTGTAGCCTTTCTTTTCCCACACGCTTCCTTTAAAGTTTGGAAAATTACCTCTTGCTTTTGCCATCTCCACAGACTTCTCTCTCGCCTTTTCTTGTACGAACTTCATAACCCTTTCTGCAAGCTTTACTGCTTCCTCCGAATCGTACTTTATTCCGAGCTTTATGAGCATTTCTGCCCATCCCATTACCCCCAGCCCTATTTTTCTGTTGGCAAGGGTCATGAACTCTATTTGGGGTATAGGATATGCATTTGCATCTATAACATTATCAAGGAAATGGACAGCTTGCTTAACAGTCTCTTCCAGCTTGTTCCAGTCTATATAAGCTTTATCGCCCTTGTTTTCAACAAATTTCGAAAGATTAATGCTTCCAAGGTTGCAGCTTTCATATGGTAAGAGCGGTTGCTCGCCACAATTAGAAACGATTATACCATTGCATATAAAGGAGTGTGTCAAAGGCTCTGTTAAATCATACACTACTTCTTTGCCATTCGGTATTATCTCTGCAACCTCGTCCTCAAACACATCTTTATAAAATCTATGCCCATTTATCTTCTTGATCTTGTCTTTATATTTATTGCAAAGAAAGCCTATCTCATTTAAAAATCTTTGCAGGCTTTCCTTATTTATTTGCAACTCATAAAGTATGCCATTACTTTCATAAACCTTCTCTTTGCCATGTTTATCAACATACCTAAATTTCCCTGCCCTCTTTCTACTTCTATTATATACTCTTGATTTTATTCCACAATTTAAAAGGAGAAGCTGCACTTGCTTAAGCAATCTTAAAGATTTTGATGTTAATCTTACATAGATATTATCCTTTTTCTCATCGACAGCAACTGTACCATCTGCTGCAAACAATGCTTGAAGGAAGCCTACTACAGCATCTCTTGTAGCTGTAAATATCGCTACTGGCACTTCCTTTTCTCCCGCTTTAACTGGTTTGACGCCAAGCTTTCTAAAGAATTCTACAAATGATTTTCCATGATAGGATAAATGGTATGTTCCATTTTCTCTTATTATTTCTTTTATCTCTCTACCATACATTCTATTTAAAATGGGCTTTAGATAACAAAGTATATCTCTATCATTCTTACCAAAGCTAAATCCAACCCTTCTATTCTTATCGCTATCCCTTAACCAGCCATCACCAATAAGCCACCCCAACACATGGCCAAGCTCTTTTGACCATTCCTTCTGAAAGCTATTATCAAAGGGTATCTTTTTGTTAGTGTTCCATATTCCTGGAGCTGACTGAATCAATACCTTATCCTTGCCGGGTTTGAGCTGTAAAAGTGGTACCCAGCCATTAGGTGTCATAATCTTATGGTCTGGTGTTGCTACAAGCTCATAACCAGATTTTGTAACAAGCTTATACGTCTCCTTTACCCCAGTCCGCCATGCCTTTAGCATCGGCGAGATATCAACATCACTATCCCCAATCACCCTTCTATCAACAACCAACGCTGTATGATGACCATCTGCTAGCTCATCCATCCTTAACAGGCCATATTCTGTTGAAACTAGCATATCTCCCGTAACGCATGGGTTTGTTGACTCTATCATACCAATATGCGGCGTGGGATTGTGCCTATTTATCTCATCTATAAATATAACTCCTGGATCGCCAGTCTTCCATGCCTGATAAATTATCATTTCCCATAGCTGTCTTGCATACAGCCTTTTAACTGCTTGTTTTGTTCTTGGATTTATAAGCTCGAACTCCTCGTCCTTTTCTAAAGCTTCCATAAACTTGTCCGTTATTGCAACAGATATGTTAAAATTTGAAAATAACATATTTTCTGTGTCCTTTGAGGTTATGAAATCTAGTATATCGGGGTGATCTATTCTTAGTATGCCCATATTAGCTCCCCTTCTCTTCCCGCCCTGCTTTATAACATCTGTTGCCACATCGAATACCCTCATAAATGAAACGGGGCCGCTTGCAACACCACGTGTTGATCTAACGATGTCCCCATTAGGCCTTAATTTGGAAAAGGAAAAGCCTGTACCACCGCCAGTCTGGTGTATTATAGCTGTATACTTTAAAGCGTCAAATATGCTTGGTATGCTGTCATCTATTGGCAAGACAAAACATGCAGATAGCTGGCCAAGAGGCGCCCCAGCATTCATTAAAGTTGGCGAATTTGGCATGAACAAAAAGTTTGTCATCAATCTGTAAAATCTTTCCTCGGTTTTTTTAATCTTTGATTTGTACTTCATCCTGATTATCTCTAGCAATTCATTAAAGCTAACCTTCATGTATCTCTTTAGATTCAACCTTTTGTATGCCCTGTAAAGCATTTTCAAGTTGTACTTATTTAAACCTATATCAAGCATCTCTTGAGGTATATCGTTCTCATCAGGCATATCCTTTACTTCTTGCTCTTTATTTATATCAAAAACGAGGGGATCGTAAAGTATGTCTACAAGGGCTATATGCCTTGCAACCCTCCTAAAAAGCTGGCTTGTTGTTTCTATTACATTTCCCTTTTCATCCTTTAAAAGATAGCGGGATTTCAAGACCTTTATCGTATTTATAGGCAATTTTAAATCATCCTTAACACCAAGTATGCTTTTTACCTCTCTTATCTTCTTATGCTCTTGCCTATAAAGTATATAAGCCTTTGCTGTTTTGGCATGACCTCTTTCTATCAAAACCTTTTCAACAATATCTTGCACATCCTCAACACTAGGTATAGTTTTCTTGAATTTCTCATTTACTATAGCTACTACTTCATCTGCGAGCCTTTTTGCAAGTTCATAATCCTTCCCTCCTACAGCCTGGGCAGCCTTCCATATAGCATTTGCTATCTTTTCCTTCTCAAATTTAACAACCCTTCCATCCCTTTTAATTATCCTTCTAACAGCCATCTAAACACCTCCCTTACCTTCTTTTAAAAGTCTTCTAAGTTCATTTTGGAATGATTTTATATCCGCAAATTGCCTATAGACAGATGCGAATCTTATGTATGCTACTTCATCTAACTTTCTTAAATTCTCCATTACAAGCTCGCCTATTACCCTGCTTTCAACCTCTGTATTACCATTGCTCCTTATCTCCATCTCTATATTGTTTATCAAAGAGTCTATTTGCTCCTCGCTTATCGGCCTTTTTTCACATGCCTTTAGTATGCCTATCTTTAGCTTGTTTCTATCAAACCTTTCCCTTCTTCCATCTTTCTTTATAACTATGACCGGGCTCAGCTCTATTCTTTCATAGGTTGTGAATCTTTTTCCACAAGCCAAGCATTCCCTTCTCCTTCTTATAACCTTTCCATCCCCTGTCTCACGCTTATCCACAACCCTTGTTTCCTTATTATTGCAATATGGGCAAAGCATACCTACACCTAACAATAAACCTAACAATACAATATATTGGTATTACCCTGCTTTAAATATACAACTAATTGTATATTGTATTTGGTTATTTATATAGTTTTGTATACAATAATAGAGGTTTTAAAAAATCTATCACAAAGAGAATGTTTAATTATATAGCTAGCGTGACCTTTGCCAATATACGGGAAAAGTTAAGCAGATCCTCTATAATTATGTATTCATTTGCTTTATGAGCTGTCTTGGTTCCGGGTCCAAACCCAACAGCCTCTATACCATGCTCAGCTAATGGTTTAACAAGTGTTGTTCCAGACTTTCCAACTAATCTTGGCTCAAAACCGACAATAGCTTTTGTACACTTCCTTATAACCTCTATTATTTTACTCTTTCTACTAATCTCAATAGGCCTTTGATTATCCATAACCTCTAGCCCAAACCTATACCGCTTATTTTTCATGAATTTACTAGCTATGTCCTTTATTTCTTCTAGTACGTTCTGCCCGGGCAAGTATCTTATATCAATCTCAGCCTCAGCCTTTGCTGGCACGGTATTAACACCGTTTCCACCCCTTATAATTCCCAAATTCATGCTCATATCTTTGAGCAGATCGTGCTTCTTTCCAGCAAATCTATGTGATTTTATCGCCTCAAGCAATTCTATTAAATTCCATATAGCATTTATACCCTTCTCAGGCCTTGAGCCATGAGCCTGCTTACCATAAGATACCAATCTTAAGAAAAGTAAACCCTTCTCAGCTATGTCAATTTCTCTCATTCTTCCACCAACATCTGGCACTATGGCATATCTCGCATTTATAAGCCCTTCATCCAGCAAGTACCTCATACCATAATTGCTTCCCCTCTCCTCATCGGCAACAAACGCAAACAAAATCCTTTTCTTAAGCTTCTTACTTTTAAGATAGCTTGCTAATATGGCACATGCAGTTACTTGGCCTTTATTATCTGATGCTCCTCTCCCATAAACCTTACCATCCTTTATAACGGGTTTAAAAGGCTCACTAAGCCAGCCATCACCAGCAGGTACGACATCAAGATGACAAGGAATAAGCAACTTAGCTATGCCTTTGCCCACATGTGCAATAACATTACTCCTTCCCTTGGCCTTTTCAAAAACCTCATACTCTATGCCACTTTTCTCAAAAAAATTAACAAGCACGTTGGCTGCAAGCCTTTCATTCCCAGGCGGATTGACGGTTGGCTTACTTATAAGCTCACATAAAAGTTCTAACATTTCCTTTTTATGTGTTGCAAAGAAATCATGCATAAAATTATTTAAGGCGGAAAATATAAATATGGTAGAATTTTATAGAGTAAGGGTTAGGACAAAAGGTAATACGGATGTTATTGATATTACGCAACATGTTGCTGATGCTGTAGAGAAGAGCAATAAGAAAGACGGCATAGCTGTTGTCTTTGTTCCTGGCTCAACAGCAGCAATAACAACCATTGAGTATGAACCAAACCTTGTAAAGGATATAAAGAACATAATGGAAAAGCTTGTACCAAGCAATATAGAGTATTTGCATCATAAAACATGGGGTGATGATAACGGAAGTAGTCATATAAGAGCGAGCATAGTGAAGCCCAGCCTTACTGTACCTTTTCAGAATAAAGAGCTCTTGCTTGGGACATGGCAACAAATAGTGCTGATGGACTTCGATACTAGGGAGAGGGAAAGAGAGATAATTATTCAGATTATTGGAGAATAAATTCAGGCATGTTATAAAAAACAAATCCCAAATATTATTATAGCACTTTGCTAGCGGGGTGTATTCATGGGCATGAAAGTCACACCATGGGAGGTTTCTGGCCATATAAACTATGAGAAGCTTATAAAGGAGTTTGGTACAAGCAGGATAACTAAAGGCTTATTGGAGAAGCTTGCTAGTTATGGTAAGCTTAATGTAATGCTACGCAGAGGCTTTTTCTTCTCGCACAGGGATTTGGATCTTGTACTTAAAGATTATGAAACAGGCAAGGGCTTTTTCCTTTATACAGGCAGGGCTCCATCTGGACCCATGCATCTTGGTCATTTATTGCCTTTTATGATAACAAAATGGTTCCAAGATACTTTTAAGGTTAATCTTTACATCCAAATCCCAGATGAAGAGAAGTTTCTTGCAAAAAGAGATATAAGGAGCTTAGAAGAAACGGATCGCTGGGTAAAGGATAATATTCTTGATATAATAGCTGTTGGTTTTGACCCTAATAGAACGTTTATATTCCAAAACAGGGAGTATGCAAAGAATATGTATAGCATGGCGGTAAAGATTGCAAAAAAGGTAACCTTTTCTACAGCTAAAGCGGTCTTCGGTTTTACCAACGAAACCAATATAGGTATGATTTTCTATCCAGCAATGCAAATTGTGCCCACATTCTTTGAGAAAAAACGTTGCTTGATTCCCTCTGCCATAGATCAAGACCCATATTGGAGAATTCAGAGGGATATAGCAGAGAGCATGGGTTATTATAAGACTGCTGCCATACACAGCAAGTTCTTCCCACCGCTAAGCGGTATTATAGGAAAGATGAGCAGTTCAAAGCAAGAGGATGCTATTTATCTTAGCGATAGCCCAGAAGAAGTAAGGTATAAAATAATGAGGTATGCATTCTCTGGCGGGGGAGCAACGATAAAGGAACATAGAGAGAAGGGGGGCAATACAGAGGTGGATGTAGCGTACCAATGGCTCTATATAATATTTGAGGAAAATGATAACAAGATAGCAAAAATCAAGGAGGAGTATGAAAGCGGTAAGATGCTAACGGGGGAGCTAAAAAACTATCTTATAGAGAAGATCAATCGCTTCCTTGAAGAACATAGAAAGGGAAAAAAGCGAGCAGAAAAGCTTATAGATAAATTCAAGCACGATGGCAAGCTTGCAAGGGAAATGTGGGAAAGGGTTATTTGAATTAAAACAAGCTATGAGTAGTTTTTCAATATAAGCTGTTTACCAAGCATCCTCATGTAAGCTCTCATTAAGGTTATTATCTCTTTCTTTATATAAATATCTAAGTCCTCTTTACTCCTTATCGCCTTTTCTCCAATATCATAAAATATATCGGCTATTGAATAAAACATAGTAAAGGCTGTTAGGTGTTGTATAAGCAATGGGTCATAGCCTCTTGGATCTATAACAGATAATATCGTACGGCCCTTTATCTTTATAGCCTTTGATCTTGGTAGAGGTATAAACTCATATTCGCTAGGCTTGCCATTTCTATACTTTAGTTGCCTCCTCTTGCCAAAATAAGTATATATCGAGGAGGCAAAATCCATTAATAGCAACCTTACAGAATCCCTATCAATAAGTTTATCATAATCTTTGTGGAACATTCTATCCGCTGATCCGCTCTGCTCAAAAAACATATCAAAGTGTGTGCCAGTTAATTTTTCCAACACACCATCTTTATACCTTATTTCCCCATCTTCAAAGCCAAACAGATCATCCACATACTGGGGCTCTTCAACGCCAGCTGTCGTATAACCAATTATCTCATCACCTCTAACTATTATCCCAGATATTTGGTTTCCATCTATTGGACCGCCTTGAAATCCGAAATAAATGAAGTCTGTGAGGAATCTTGTTATCTTCCGCTTCTGAAACGTTTCTGTAATTATTGTGTCTGTTGAGCCTGAAACAGCTCTTAATATGGTATCTACGAAAATTTCTTTAAACGTTTTTGATAGCTCCGGTCTCTTACTTTTACCTTCGTTCTCAATACCTTTAAGCTGGGGTTCATACAACTCATTTAGCCTCGTCTCGGTATACATTAATACCACCTATTAGCCTAGTTAACTTCTTCCAATTTCAAATAACCCTTTAGCTTGTCTGCAAACTCCTTTATAGGTTTATAATATTTCGCAACTTCCCGAGCAATAGTGCTTTTTGCTGTATACTCCAAACTATCTAAGAACAAGCCAGCCTCCCATGCTCTTTTAAACTTCCCCCCGTGCTTTTTTGCAAGCTTTTCTAAAGCCTTGAGTGTTTTAACCTCAACCTCTTTCTCGCTTGCATCGGGAGAGAGATGATGTGTTAGCTCGTGCACCTTTATATAATTATATAAATCCTCTTCTGTTAATGGCTCATATCCTTCCCTCTCCCTCTGCCTGTTATATCTTTTGAGCCTGCCTGTTATAGATGTTGGCAATTCGTCAGCAAGCAATATAAAACCAGCTATATATGCTCCAAGAACGCTTGAATTTTCATCTCTTATTTTTTCCTTAACATACCTTTTAATTGCTCTCTCAGGCAAATAGCTAACAGGCACCTCACTCTTTCCCTCTATTATATTTTCTACACTGCTCAAATAATCTTCCTCTTCTATCTGGGGTGAATAGTAAGGGCCTTCTATCTCGCTTGTTCTTAGCCTGCTTTTATATCTTGCGTTTTCTATCCCTTCGGCTATTGGGCTTAAACCTAGCAAGTCCAGCAGGCTGCCAGCAATTTCACCTGCTTTTCCAAAAACATATCTACCTAATTCATTTCCCCAATATTCCACAACCTCTTCCAAAAAATCCTCTCTTTTTTTGAATCTAATCACCCCTTTGAATTTTATTACTTTAAAATAGTTAAAAAATTTATTTATAAAGTTTTCTATACTTTAATATATACTTTATACAAATTTATTAAGGAGACCGTTAGGGCAAGGTGAGGGAATGGTTAAGCTATACAGCGGCTTCTCGCCATATAGCTAAATATGAACGAAAAACCACTCCGTCAATAGTTCTGCAAAGATAATATCTTGTATTGTTCTCGGGAGGTCTTCTAAGACCTCTGGGAGTAGAGTCTTCCTCCCGTAGACCTCGGCATCAATAACTATTGCTTTTGGTGGTTAAATCGGTATTGATAGGAATTTTTCGACATGCTCAAATTTGTGATCAAGGTTATAAAGTTTTAGTTCATATAATAAAATATGGTAAAGATAGCGGGCCACAAAGCTCAGAATTTTGGCTTTTATTTTTGGTAGACTAACTTTTCATAGGCCCTAAACATCTTCTGCGTTTTTTGAAAAATATTTTAAATTTCATGGAGGTGAGAAGATGGTTGTTGTGATGAAACGGGACGCAAGCAAGGAAGAATTGAACAGGGTTATAAGGTACATAAAGAGCTATTGTCCAGATTCATTTGTGTCAGTGGGGGATGAAAGGATTGTAATAAATATAATAGGGGATGAAAGGAAGATTGATTTCGATATGCTTTCAGGAATGGAAGGAGTTGAGAAAGCGATACCTATACTAAAGCCATACAAACTTGCAAGCAGGGAGTATAAGCAGGAGGACACAGTAATAAAGGTTGGTGGTATAGAGATAGGTGGTAAAGAGCCTGTTTTTATAGCAGGACCGTGCTCCATTGAGAGTGAGTATCAAATAATGCGAATAGCAGAAGAGGTTAAGGAAGCAGGCGCTCATATTTTAAGAGGAGGTGCGTTCAAGCCAAGGACATCGCCATACAGCTTTTGTGGTCTGGGTATGTATGGTGTTGAGTTACTTGCAAAGGCAGGGGAAGAGTTTGACATGCCCGTCATTACAGAGGTAATGGATCCGGGAGATGCAATAGCTATTAGCGAGTATGCAGATATATTGCAGGTAGGGGCAAGGAATATGAAAAATTATAGCTTGCTAAGAAAACTTGCAGAGATAAAGAAGCCTGTACTGTTGAAAAGGGGGGAAGCAGCTAAGATAGATGAATGGTTAATGGCAGCAGAGTACATGCTTCTCGGTAAAAATGGGGAGGGTAATGAAGATGTTATTTTATGTGAGAGGGGCATAAGAACATTTGAGGATTACACACGAAATACATTTGATATTGTAGCAATATCTGTTGCGAAGGCAGAAAGCCATTTGCCCGTAATAGCAGACCCTTCCCATGCTACGGGAAAAAGAGAATTGGTTTACAGCGCGAGCATAGCTGCTATTGCCGCAGGTGCAGACGGGTTAATGATAGAGGTTCATTATGACCCAGACAAGGCATACTCTGATGGTGCACAAAGTATAACACCACGGCAATTAAAAGAAGTGATAAGTAAATCAAAGGAGATCTATCATGCAGTAAGATAATTAACTGCGGAATAAAAAGCTATAGCAGAGGCTTGATGCCCATCTGAAGTGGTACTGCTTTAGCAAGGAAGCATACAAGGAGAAGCACGGTGTTAAGGGTTTCTTTAAGCAGAAGCAGCCTGGAAGCTTATAGGCTATGATAAAAGTTTTGTCTGCGTAAGCATTAAGTGCTGTGCTGTATAATTGTTTTATGGCTTAGCTCAACAGGCTCTTATTTAACTATTAGATAATAAATTTTTTGTGCAAATTATTTACTCGCTACTTTGTGATGAGCTCTCAAATTTATATAATCTTTCAACTTTTTCCAAACTTTAAATGCAACATTCATATATATTCTCAAAATAATTAAAGCTAAATGTGAAGCAGCCATTTCCACAAAGGCAAAAATTTAATCTTTCCCCTCTTCCCAAACCATCTTATTTCCTTCCCATCCTCATAATCCCAAGTAATAATAATTAACTCAGGTTTATGCTCCTTAAACAACTCCTTAGCATGCAACAAACCTCTAATCTCCCTTTCATCTATCTCATCAAAGGAATTTGCATAAGCTACTTGAATTAACTGCTTAATTTTAAGACCTTTTTTGATTAGAAAGTCTATTTCATAACCTTCCCTAGTTTTAAAATAATAGATTTCCAGATTCGGATTATAATAACTTTTCCTTCTTAGCAGCTCTATTGCAACGAGATTTTCCATGAGCTTGCCTAAATTTTCTGATATTCTAAAAGCGGTTGATGAATAAAATCCTGGATCAATAGTATAAACCTTTTTCGGAGATTTTATTTGCGAAATAGCCTTAAAAGAGAATTGTTTTAAGAAAAAGAAAAGATAAGCTTCTTCAAGATAACCAACATATTTTTCTGCAGTATGCACACTCCCTATATCTAAATTCTCCGAAAGTTTTGTTAGGGAAATTAAAGAGGAAATATTTGAAATAAGAAAATAAACGAGGCTTGTTATCACTTCAGGATATTTTGGTTTATGCCTTTTAACGATATCCTTTAAAATTATAGCATTAAGCAAAGTGCTAAGATATTCCTTATAATCGTAATTTTTAACAACAACCTCTGGAAACCCCCCTTGAGTAATGTAATCTCTCAGCAGGGAAAGAATTTTTCCAACATCTTCTGGAAGTTCAATACTTAAGTTACGAAAGCCCTTTGCAAGCAGAAATTCCCTAAAACTGAAGGGGTAGATTTCTATTTCTACATACCTTCCGGTTAAGCGAGTTGCCAGCTCTCCGCTTAATAAATTGGCATTCGAGCCAGTTATTATCAAATTGTATCCCTGCCTTCTCAGCCTGTTTACTATAATTTCCCAATTTTTAAGGTTTTGAATCTCATCAAAAAACAAAATATTAAATTTGCCGTATATCTCTATTACGCTTTTTAAAACCTCATCAAATTTAGCATTGCAAATCTCTTCTTCATCAAAATTAACATATCCAAATTTTTTTCCCTTTAAGGTATGCAAAGAGAAAAAGGATTTTCCAGCTCTCCTAACACCAGCAATAACCTTTATAATATCCTTATCAATCCATTTTTCGATTTTTCTTTCAGCATCCCTTCTAACATACTTACTTCTGAGAGCTTCCTCCATCTCCTTTTTTTGCCTTAGTATGCTTCCCTTTACCATTTTTAATAATATGCACAAAAATTTAAATTTTTATGCAGTTTATTTAATTAAGTTAAATTCAACAGCCATTTCCACAAAGGCAAAAATTTAATCTTCCTTCCCTTAACCTCTTCTTCACCTTCAAAATCCCAAGTAATGCAAAGCAAATCTTTGCATTTTAACTCTTTACTTGCCTTTATTAAACCTTTAGTTTCCCTTTCTCTAGTAGAGAAATCCTTTATATCATAGCAAACCTGGATTAGCTTTTTTACTTTCATTCCTTGTTTGAGAACAAAATCAACCTCGAAATCATCTTTAAGATAATAAAAAACATCAAAGAGCTCCTTTTCCCTTCTCCTCAAAATCTCAAGAAAAACGATGTTTTCCATTAATCTCCCTTCATCTTTTTTCCCAGAGAGAAAAAGCGAAAGTCCTGTGTCTATAGAATATATTTTTCTTGGTAGTAATATTTGCTTTCTTTTTGAAAAAGTATATGAAGGCAAAAGAAAAATGGAAAAGGCATCCTCAAAATACTGAATATATCTCCACAAAGTCTTCTTCGCTATTTTTATTCCGGCGGAATTTAAAAATCTATTTAATTTTGAAATCGTAATTTTGCTTGAATAATTGCTCAAAAGAATTTCCAAAACATTCTTTGCGATTTCATAATTTCTGATTTTAAATCTTTCCACGATATCTCTGAAAAAGATCGTTTCATAAAGGGTTTTCAGTTTTTTTCTTTTTTCAAACTCGTTTTCCTCCAAAATAACCTCCGGAAAACCACCAAACTCGATATATTCTCTGAGATATTTCATTATCTTTCCTCTATCCTCTGGAAGAATCTCTTTTAGCTCTTTATCCTTTATCTCCAAAAATTCCTTAAATGAGAAGGGCAAGAGAAGATAGGAAACATATCTTCCCCTCAAAGAAGTAGCAATTTCCTTGCTCAAAAGTTTTGAAGAGGAACCGGCAACAAAAATATGATATTTCCCTTGATTGTGCAATGTTCTTAGCCAGCCAGCCCAGTTTTTTACCAATTGAATTTCGTCCAAAAATAAAACAATCTTCTTTTCTTTTTTCGGATTAAAAATTTCGTAGTAACTCTGGAAGAATTTCTCAAAATCTTTTTCAATTCTCTCATCGTCAAAGTTAAGATAAGCCACATTATCCTTTGGAAATTCTTTCAAAATTTTTTTGGCTAAATGAAGCAAAAGATAGGTTTTTCCAACCCTTCTTGGGCCGATAATTGCCACTATATCTTTGGAAATTTTCGGTTCTATGTATCTTGGAATAATCTCTGGAAATTTAAATCTCTTCCATTCCTCCAAAACTATCCTAAAATTGTTTCCCATAGTATAGTATAAGAAACAAAAATATATAAATTTGTTTCTTAAGATAACAAAACTATTCTATGCATTTCAAATCAGAAATTTGAATTATTCTATCCGCGGAAACAATAGTATTCTGTATTTTTCATTTTCACAGGTAATAAAGTAAACTTCCCTCGATTCTTAAAATCTCCAAAACCCCCTTACCCTCGCCAGAAAATGTTTCATTAACTTCCGAAACATCAGCCACTTCATAAACCTTCTTTAACATCGGATTAGCAAGTGGTACTGCTTTAGCAAGGAAGCATACAAGGAGAAGCACGGTGTTAAGGGTTTCTTTAAGCAGAAGCAGCCTGGAAGCTTATAGGCTATGATAAAAGTTTTGTCTGCGTAAGCATCAAGTGCTGTGCTGTATAATTGTTTTATGGCTTAGCTCAACAGGCTCTCTGGCGCCGAAAGTTTTTTAAATCTTTCGGTTTATTTTATAATAACTACTAAAAAGTAAAAAAATGGAGGTGAGAAAAATATGAAATATGGAAAACTTGGTGAGTATTTAGCAACCTTAGCAATAGCAGGAACACTAGGCTTAGGGGTAGAAGGGTGTGGAAAGAAGGAGCCAGAGCAGTTGCAGTACGGCACCCCGTACAAGATAAAAAGCGTAGAGGTAATAGAGAAATATACAATTGATGGTAAACGCATGAGTGCTGATTTGGTGATAGGAATAGAACGCGATGATGGAACAAAGATACCTGTTACTGTAAAAGATTATAGAGGGAATGTTGACAAGTTTCTAAACCGCCTAAGGAGTATGGATGTGATGAGTTTTAGGAAACGAGGAAGTTTATACATGTGTGGAAGTAACAGTGGACCTGTTGTATCCCACGATAAAAGCGGTAGGATACGAAAAATATACGCACGTCCAGAGGATATAGAGATTTACGACATAGAAGGATATTTAATAGGAGGATACTCTGATATGGATCAGACGCCAGGTATAATCTATACAGATACTACACTTGTGCCAATGTGTTCGAGAGCACCAAACTATTCGAAAAGAGAAAGACAAGAAAAATTGAGGATGCTTCGCAAAGAAGATGAGTACAACCAATTGTGCAATACAACAATGCATAGAGTAAGAACAGAGAAATTAGAAAGAGGGATCAAGAGACTCAAGGATTGTCAGTAAACCTTTCTTTTTTATTTTTTAATTTTTGATTCCAATTTTTCCATCATAGCCTTTATTATTTTTTCACCTATCTTTTCTTCTTTTTCATCTTTGCTCATAATCCATGCCTCATGCGCAGCTTCACATTGCTCTTCGGTTGCATCTTCAGGACAACAAACCTTATAACCAAATCTATCCACCTTTCTGCATTTTAGCCACGTTTCCTTTCCGTCACCGTTAGCATCATAGGTATACCTAAAACCGTTTGCGTGATCTCCCGGACAATCTTCATCATTAAAGCAGCACTCATCATCACCTCTACACTCACCCATACCAAGGTTACATTTCCCTTGACCTTTGTTTATTCTCTTTCTACAAAAATCCTTTAATTCCTCTTTAAGCACCTCAAACGCCCTTTCCTTTTCTTTACATATATCAGAAAAGCTCGTTAATGTGTTCTTTTCCTCCCATCTCTCGAACTCATAGGTTGCGTTGGCAAAGATTGTGAAGATTTTTTCTGGAGAGCCTGCAAGATCATCTTTGGTTAGCCCTCTAAATAAACAAAATGCCTCTTTTTTTGCCTCTTTTTTATTTTCTTTATTGAACTTCCATAGCAAAATACTACCA
>QMZT01000017.1 GCA_003663325.1 Candidatus Aenigmatarchaeota archaeon
AATATTTAAGCCAGAAATCCATTGGTATAATTGACGGAGTGGTTTCTCCTTCATATTTAGCTATATAGCGGGAAACCGCTATATAGCTAACCATTCCGTCATCTTATCTTAACAGTCTCGTTTTTATGAATCTCGCTTTTGATCATAGACCAGATATTTTAATCTTTATTTCAAATCTTTATCATGATAATAGTTTATACTGGGGATGGGAAAGGGAAGACAACAGCAGCTTTAGGGGCATGCCTAAGAGCGCTTGGTTATGGCAAAAAAAGTATAGTTATACAGTTCATGAAGGGTAGAAGTGATGTCGGGGAATACAGGGCTATGAAAGAAATAGGAAAGTTATATAAAGTGTTTCAATTTGGAAGGAAGGAGTTTTTAAAGAAGGGCTTAATAACTAATGAAGATAAAGAACTTGCACGGAATGCTTTAGATTTTGCAATTAAAATATCAAAAAAAGAAAAACCATTTATACTTGTGCTTGATGAGCTTAATGTTGCTGTTCATTTCAACCTTTTAGATATAAATTATGTCCTGCGAAAGCTAAAGGAGATCCCAAGAGAGGTGAATATTATAATAACAGGGAGAAAAGCAAAGAAGGAGATTATAGAAATTGCTGACATAGCAAGTGAGATGAAGGAATTAAAGCATCACTTCAGAAAAGGTGTAAAGGCGGTAAAGGCAATAGATTATTAATTATATCTTTTTTACCTTTCCCGGTGTTGGTTCATAACATAAGCCCTCGGCAAGGAGCTCATTTATTGCGTTCTCAATGTCTACCTCGCTACCTTTAACAACCTCCAATATTTTTGAATATTCCAAACCTTCAGGATTCTCTTCCAATAACCTTAATATCTTGTCCTTTATCTTTTCTTCCTTTGCATCTTCTTCAAAAAGCAAACAATCCAAAATATCCTTACTTATACCTTCACTTTTCAGCTTTGCCTCAAGCTCCTTTTTATCATCAATCTCCCCTGCATACGACTGTATCTTCCCTCTTGCATAATTAAACATTTTTATTCTATGCACTATTTCAAGCATTCTTATTATTTCTTCATTGATATCTTTTACATTTCTTATAATTTCTGGTAACAGGTACACTTCTCCATCATATTCCCTTACTCTGCCTATGACATCAACAATATCACCAATATTAACCTTATCTACCATGTCCACATTTTCAAAAAATTTTGCTCTTATTGTGTCAGAGCCATCATCTAAAACTATGTTTGCATAGCTCCTGTTTTCGTTCACAAATTTATTAACGACGGTTGCCATTATTCTTGCCCTTGCAACCCTGTCCCCATATCTTGTTAACACATAACTAATGCCTTTCTCCTCATCCCTAACCCATTCCCCATTATTCAAATCTGCAATCCTTACTTTTTTTGCCGTCTGTCTTATTGGCATAACCCCACACTTTAAAAATATGTTTTATTTTTAAATTCTTTAAAAACGGAAACAATTAAATATTATGCTCTACACGACCAGAACCTTTAATTACGAATACAGCATGAGAGAAGCGGATGTTGTGTTATTAGGTATACCTTTCTCATCCACCGAGATTGGCAATGATACAAGGCATGGGCCTTTATTTATTAGGAACGCTATAAAGATGGTCACAGGCTACGATAGCGAGCTCGGAGTAAATCCATTTAAGAAGTTTAAATTTCATGATGCAGGGGATGTGGAGGTTGTCCAAGGGAATTGGAAAATTACAGAAAAACGCATAATAGATACTGTAGATGAGATTTTCAATACAAAAAGAAGCATATTTCCCGTATTTATTGGTGGTGAACATCTCATAACACTTGCTATAGTTAACGCGTTAAAGAAAATCTTTGGCAACTTCACCATAGTGCAATTGGATGCACATGCAGACCTTATGAACGATTGGATGGGGAGCAAATACTCACATATAACATGGGCATACCATGTTCTAAAAGATGAAGCCCTTGAGCTTGTACAAATAGGCGTTAGAAGTTTTAGCGAGCATGAGAAAGATATTGTGAAAAGGCTTAGAAAAAGTATCAAAGGAGAAAAGCCTTTGTATCTCACAATAGACCTTGACGTGATTGACGGTGCAATTTGCAATGATGTGGGCACACCGGAGATTGGAGGCATGAAAGTTGAAGAACTCATGCAATGCTTAGCACGTGTGTTTAAAAATAAGGTTATAGGAATGGATATTGTAGAATGTGCAGCAAGATGCGTGGATTCCAAATCCGCTCTAATAGCAGCAAATATAATAAAGAGGTGCCTTGCACTTTTATGTAAAAGTAGAGAATAAATGCTATATTTTTATTTATTACTTTCATAAATTGTTTTCATGGTAAAGAGGATTATAAGAAGGGTAAAAAGAAAGGCTATAGTTCCTGATACCTCTGTACTTGTAAATGGGCAATTGTCTGAGATAATCAAAAAGGGGAAAGTTAAAAATGTTGACATAATAATACCTCAGCTTGTTTTAGATGAGCTGCAATCACAAGCTTCAAGGAACAGAGAAACTGGTTTTAGAGGGTTGGAGGAAATAAAGAAAATAAGGGAGCTAGCAAAGGAAAAGGGAATAAAGCTTACGTTTGCAGGAAGAAAACCGACCCTGGAAGAGATAAGCCTTGCAAAAAAAGGCAGGATAGATGCGTTAATAAAGGATATAGCTGTTAAGAAAGGTGCCTCGCTGATTACCTCTGACTATGTGCAAGCGTTAGTTGCGGAGGCCGAAGGTGTTGATGTTTATTATATACCCTTTGATATCTCTAAGAAAAAGATAAGGATTGAGGAATTCTTTACAAAAGATACACAATCGGTGCATTTAAAAGCAGGAGTCAAACCTTTTGCAAAGATAGGCAAACCCGGGAACATAAAGCTTGTGGAGATAGGGGATAGCGAGCTAACAGAGAATGAACTAAAACTAATGATCAGCGAGATAATGGCTAAAAGCTATAAAGATCCCAGCTCATTTGTTGAAATAAGCAAGCATGGCGCTATGGTTATACAAATGGGAGAGTACAGAATAGCAATAACCAGGCCGCCCTTTTCTACAGCGCTTGAAATCACAGCTGTTAGACCTATCGTTAAGCTCAATCTAAAGGACTATAATCTGCATTCTGATTTAGAGAAAAGGATATTAGAAAGTCCATCAGGCATACTCATTACTGGTCCACCGGGCTCGGGCAAATCAACCTTCGCTGCAAGTATAGCTGAATACCTATCCTCGCACGGTAAAATTGTAAAAACATTTGAGCAGCCAAGAGATTTGCAGGTTGGACCAAAAATAACACAGTATGCGCCTTTAGAGGGGGACTGGTCAAAAACTGCAGAGCTGTTACTTCTTGTAAGACCAGACTATACAATCTTTGATGAAATAAGACGTACTACAGATTTTAGAGTGTTTGCTGACATGCGTCTGGCCGGCGTAGGTATGATAGGTGTCGTTCACGCAACAGACCCTATTTCTGCAATACAACGATTTATTGGAAGAGTAGAGCTTGGGATGATACCCCATATAGTGGATACCGTTATTTACATCAAGGATGGTAAGATAGAAAAAACGTACAAGATAACGCTTACGGTAAAGGTACCAACCGGTATGAAAGAACAGGACCTTGCAAGACCTGTTGTAGAAGTGAGGGAGTATGAAAGCAACAAGCTGGAGTACGAGATCTATACATATGGAGAAGAAAACATAGTTGTTCCTATAGAAGAAGAAAAAGAAAACCCGTTGATAGAGTTGGCAAAGAAGGCATTAAAAAACGAGTTTAAGAGGTGGGATAGAAATGCAGAAATAATAATAGATAGCGTTAATAATGTAACGGTAAGGGTTAGGAATGAGGTCATACCAAAGATTATAGGTAGAGGGGGCAAGAGGATAGAGGAAATAGAGAAAGCTGTGGGTATGAAAATAAACATCGAACCAATAGAAAGAACAATAAAAAAGCAAATAAGCTTCGAATTTGAGGATACTGGGAGATATATAAATATATGCCTAAATAAGACCCTTGTGAATAAAAAGGTAGATATATATGCAGACAATGAATTTTTATTCTCAGCAATAGTTGGCAAGGATGGGAAGGTCAGGGTAAAGAAAAAAAGTAATGTTGGAAGAGCTGTTATGCAAGCGTTCATCAAAAGAAAATTAAAGATTTTTGTTTAGATATTTTTGTAAAGCTTTTAAACCAAGTAAATTATTATTTAATATGCTTAAGTGGGTTTTTACCAATACTCAGGACAAAACGTATACCTTGACAGGGAGAAAGGCGTTTTTTCATAGATATGCTGACACAAGCTTTAGAAATAAATGGACAGGATTTTTTGCACCTCCATTAAAATTTCTCGATTACTATGCATACAGGGTTAAATTTAAAGGATTTGATATATGGCTGTCACCTAGCAACCAGGAAAAGGTTATTGTAAAGCCATGGAACGCATGTCATTACTTTAAATTAAATGGGGTAAACGTAAGTGAAACAACATTTGTGTGTAACAAGCTTCCCGTGATGCTCTCAATACTAAGGGTAGAGAATAAGGCAGAGAAAAATGTTGGGCTCGAGATTGATATGGAGTTTGGAATAAATATAAGGCATATGTATGAAAACTGGCATGAAAGAGGGTATAATATTGAATTTAACCCAGTAAGGAGATGTGTAATAGCTAGTAATGAAGATAAAACTATTGTTATAGGTTGTGGAAATCCAAGTCAGCACATAGGTATACGTTTTCTGCAAAAAGGATTTTATAAGGAGCACCAAGACCATCAAAGGTGCTATGTTCCCGGTTATTATACTATAAAATTTGATATAGAAGGGAAGGGTATAGTTGATATACCTATTATATTTTCTGCTCATCCAATATCCAAAACTAAGGCAATAAATAATTTTGATAGCGCCTTTGATAAATGGAAAGAAATGATATACTATAAGGTTTCAAGCTACGAAAATATTATGCATGATTTTAAAATAAACACACCGGAAAAAAGCATAGATAAAGCATTTTCATGGGCCGCTATAAATCTTTTGCAGCTTTTTACAGAGAATGAAGGCACGGGCTTTGGTATATATGCTGGATTGCCATGGTTTGCAAATCTTTGGGCAAGAGACAGCTTTATCTCATCCTTAGCGTTAGATAATCTCGGGCTTTTTAATGAAGCCAGAGCATTACTTGCTAATTTTGCAAAAAAGGGCCTTCCTTCAAAAATAGACTATGAGAACCTTGCCTATGGTTTTGCAGATACGGGGGCACTTTTTGTGAACGCTGTATACCATAACTTTAGATTTACAGGGAATAGAAAGATATTGGAATTATTAAAGGATGTCAAGGTAGAAAATATAACGCTTGTTAACGATCTTATCGATCATGATGCCCACACAACATGGATGGATACATTAACTAGGAGGTATGCCATAGAGATAGAGAGCTTATGGGCAAACAATTTTAGATTAATGGGTAAGGAGGAGATTGCAAAACGCATGATGAAGAAGATAAAGATGCTTTATTTTAACGATCATGCATATGATAGTTTGGTTGAGGAAAATGGATTGTTAAAAAGGAGTAAAGATTTAACACCAAACTGTTTGTTTGCACTCCTTGCGCTAGACATAAAGAATAACAAAGTATTGGATTGGCTTGAGAAGGATTTTATGACACAATATGGTATCTCGTCAAGATCGAAACTTGATGAAAAATTTGATCCAAAGGGGTACCATACAGGAGCGGTTTGGGGATTATTAACTGGTACAGGGGCGTGCGTTTTCTTTAAGTATGGAAGGATTGATGCAGGGCTTAATTGCCTAAAGGCTATGGCAAAGGATACAGAGATGTGGAATATAGGTAGCATGTCGGAATGTGTTACTGCAGATAAGGGAGAATTAATTGGATGTGGAATGCAGGCATGGTCATCTGCTATGTTTATAACAGCTATAGATGAGTATCTTTTTGGAATAAAGCCAGATATAGCTAAGGGTGTAGTAAAAATTGAACCGAAAATACCGTCAAAATGGGACTATATGGAAAGGTATAGTAAAAGAATGGGGCACAATAAAATGGATTTGATAATAAAAAGAACGGATTTTGGCTACGCAATTAAAATTTACTTTAAGTTTCCACCAAATTTGAAGGTAGAGCTGGCATTAGATAACGCGAGGGAAATTGTTGTAAACAATAGCAAATTTAAAGGGAACAGGGCATTTTTCAGGGTCAAGGGAGAGAACGAGATAACGGTGTTTGTATAATTTACTCTAATAAGCTTAGGAAGTTAGCTTTAATTCTTTAACCAAAGCTTTTATATTTTTTTCCAATTCTTTGATCCCGTTATTATTATCTATTACATAGTTTGCCATTTTGATTGTTCTGTCTATCACAGGTGCCTCTGTTGGTTTTTTCTCAATCTCCATAAATTCCTTAAAGCTGAGTTTATCTTCATTTTTTGTCCCCCTTTTTTTAATTCTTTCGTATCTCTTCTTTGTATTGCAAATCACAGCCAAAAGTTTAAATTTATTTCCAAACTTTTTTCTAAAATATTCCACTTCCTCAGGAAAGCGAATACCGCTAATAACATAATTTCCATCACGAGTTATTTTTTTGCAAAGCATCCTCGTAACTACATCATTTCCATGTTTTTTTCTCAATGACATGGCAAGCCTTATTAAATTTTCCCTACTTATTTCCTTCCCCTGCCTTTTTAGAATAGGTGCAAGCACATCATCTGTGTAGACCATAACCTTAAATCCGTATTTTTTGGCAAGATAATCTGCAATCGTATCCTTTCCTGCACCCCTTCTCCCGGTTATACCTAGAATAAACATAGTTTATATTACCTCTTAAGATTTATATTCTCTTGCTGCTTTTTGCTTTTTCTGTTGCTGTGATATGGGCAAGCCTTACAGGTTCTGGGAGTTTATGAGCACGTATGCAATGTTTTGTTATTTTAAGCGCAGAGGTGAGAGAAACGAGATGGCCCGGGGAAATAAATATAGGTCTGCAATTTTTCTTGCTAATATAAACCCATCCAACATCCCTGCCTTCATATGTAAGCTTAGCATACCCGTTCTTTTCCAGAGCTTCCTTGTTATATTCTCCAACAAGCTTTTTTGCCGCTATCCCTATGCTTGGTTTTTTAAGTACAACCCCGGCATGGGATGCTAGGCCAAGGAAACGGGGATGTGCTATGCCTTGGCCGTTAAGCATAAGCAGATCAGGCTCTTTCTCAAGACTATCGTATGCGGCAATTATGCCTGCCAACTCTCTGTATGAAAGAAATGTAGGTATATAAGGGAAGTGTATTTTTACCTTGACTACCTTTCTCTCAATAACCTTCATATTTTGGTAATCAAGCAGAACGGCGGAGGCGAAGCCATAACCCTTGGCATAAGCTGTATCGAATCCTGCTATTGTTTCGATCCTCTTAAACCTATCCTTTACCACTACACTTTTTGCAAGCATTTTCTGTTCTTTCCTTAGCCTTTCCAAATCCATGAAATAATTTTAAAGATAACCAATAAAAATATCTATTGACAGGGGCCGTGGTCTAGCTTGGTCTAGGATTCCAGCTTGGGGTGCTGGCGATCCCGGGTTCAAAACAAAAAGGGGCAATGGCAGCTTCGCTTGCTCGCCCCTTCTTGTATCTTTCCCATGCAGAGAATCCCGGCGGCCCCATTGAGCCTTTCTTTACGGGAGCTAACGCTTCCTCAAAGAAACCCTCGGGAAAGAAATATGAAGAGACTTTGGAAATCAGCATGCTCACTGCAAAAAAGTTGCAACAGCTTTGCTTGCTCGCCCCTTCTCGTATCTTTCCCATACAGAAACAACCCCGTTAGCCTTGTTGCAAAATTACCTTTTCAACCATCTAACACCAAGATATACAAAAGGCGTATCACATAGCGCAAACAATACCTTTAGTAACCAATAAGGCAAGATCAGCGTAAAGATAAAGGATATATCAAATTTTGGATTTGCCATATAAAATGCAATGAACATAAAAATGGTGGTATCGATGAATTGGCTTGCTATAGTTGATAGATTATTCCTTAGCCAAAGGTATTTGCCTTTTGTTTTATTCTTCCAGAATTGAAACGCCCACACATCATGGATTTGGCTTATAAAAAATGCTACTATGCTGGCTATTATAATTCGCATACTTGCATAGAATACAGACTCATACGCTTCTTGATTTCCCCATGCTGGATTTGGAGGCGCAATTATGGCAAGATAAACCATCAAGAAGATAAAAATCTGGCACAGTAGTGCAACGTAAACAAAACTCTTTGCCTTTTCCTTCCCGTGAACCTCTTCAACGATATCCGTTATCAAAAACAAAATAGGAAATAAGAACACTCCAACAGATGTTCTTATGCCAAATATCTCTGTTATCTTATTCCCTAAGAGATTCGCACCTATTAAAGAGCTTACAAACATACCCAATAAAAAATTTGTCTTATTGCTTTCCATTAAATCTATTTACATAGCCTTATTATAAATAATTTCATTCAAAGAAAATTTACAAGCCTGTAGCCAATATCAAATAACAATATAGAGATGAAGATGCTCCATAACCCTGTATAGTATGAATATAAAAATGCAGCTATATCTAATAAGAGACGCTGCTTAAGGATGAATGATAGTTTGTTCTTATCCTGCTTCGCTATATCAACCAAAACCTCGTCCGCTACCGTGCTCAAAGTGAAAAATATTAAAACGCCGAACGATATGCCCAATAGCGTTGTCACAGAGAAAAGATATATGGCTATTGCAAATACAAGCAATGTTAAAAAATGAATAACATTATCTATCTTTTTAGAGATTATTACACCTACAATAACCCCTATAACGAGCTCGGTAACAGAGGGTATATATTTTATTATCAGAGCTGCTACAATCCCGCATAGAGTGGATGTAACCATGCCGTACTTTCTTGAGCAAATTTGCTCATCTACTATCCTATCAGAAAGCTTCGTGAGTACACCACATATGAACGGCAAGATATAAGGCAGCATAAAAATATTAAGGGGGAAGATATTTAAGATAATTGAACTATATTATAGTATTAATTCATGGAGGTAGAGCGTATGGAAGCGTACTGCGTTAAGTGTAGAAAAAAGGTTGAGATGAAGAACCCGGAAAGTGTCACACTGAAAAATGGTAAAAAGGCAACGAAAGGGACATGCCCACACTGTGGAACAAAGGTCTTCAGGATAGGTGGTTAGCTTTTTTTATTTTTTATTTTTATTTTTATTTCATGAGAATTGTTACACTTCTGAGTGATTTCGGCAACACACATTATGTTAGTGAAATGAAGGCTGTTATCTATAAACTTTGTGATTACGCAAGCGTGGTAGATATAACGCATAAGATTGAGAAGTTTAATGTCTTGCATGGTGCCTTTATATTGAAAAGGAGTTATTCATACTTCCCTAAGAATACCGTACATGTCGCTGTTGTCGATCCTGGTGTCGGTGGTGAAAGGAAAGGTATCGTAATAAAAACAAATAACTATTATTTTGTTGGGCCAGATAACGGCTTATTAAGTTTGGCTGCAAAGGAGGATGGAATAAGACAGATAGTAGAGATCGAAAACAAAAAATATTTTTTAGAAAATGTAAGTGCAACGTTTCACGGAAGGGACATATTTGCGCCAGTAGCTGCCTATATAGCAAGAGGTGTAGATATAAGCAAATTTGGAAGAAGCATTGTAGAGTATGAAAGCATAGAGCTAAAGGCTTCTATAAGCGGTGATAAAATTATTGGGCATGTTGTTGATGTGGATGATTTTGGGAATCTGATAACAAATATACCATTTAGCATAATTGAGCAGGCAGGCATTAGCAAGGTTAGTTTAAAAAATAAAGAGTTAAGAATCTTAAAAACGTTTTGCGAAGCAAGGGCAGGTGAGATGTTCGCATACAAAGGAAGCGCTGGAACATTGGAGATTGGAGTTAATAAAGGCTCTGCAAAAGAAATGCTTGATATCGGTATAGGAGAGAAAATATGGTTAAAATACTAACTTTTAACAAAATTTTCTTCCATTGAACAGGATAGGTTTAAATAGATTTTCACTAAAACTAAAGCGGTGAGTACAACGTACTTAACCGAAGAGGATGTCGCTCTTTTGGATGGGTCTATAAGGATAATGCAAAATATGTATGAAAGGCTTATTGAACTTCCTGTTGAAGAGGCTAAAAGAGATCTTAGCGAACTTGATGCCAGAATGCAAGAGAAATATAGAAGGAAAGACAGAAAGGATACAAGATATTTTGATATTGTTGCAGAAGATGCAATCTCTATTGGTGATGGGTTTAGTGGTCATCTTGATCTTTTCCAAAAAGTTCTTGGTAGATCAGGCGTGATCATAACAGAGGAGTGTGGAAGGGTACCAAGGGATTTAAGAATAGAGCATGACACACCTGTGATTATAAGCGATCCTGTTGATGGTTCTGCTTACCTTGATGATGTTATAAATAGGCATTATTTCCCTGCAGAAAAGAACGTAAAAATGAAGGATATATTCAAAAGAGAAATGGAAGAGGTTCCACTTAATAAGATCAGAAGGCATGCATGCAATTCTTCAGTTACTCTCATAAGGGATAATATGATAAAGTATACAATAGTGTTAAACTTATTTACTGGTGAGATTTACCTTGGTATGCCTGAAGGAGTATTTATGGGAGATGTTAGTAGTATAGAAAGGGCTAGAGATATCAACATCCCGGTAGAGTTTTCAGACAAGGAAAGTTTAGTTATGTTGTGTTATACAAGGAAAGGTAAATATGAGCAAAATAGAGCAGGAACACACTTAAGATTTTTCCCTCTCCATCCCGCCTCAGAGGCTAAAATTGGACCAATTGGTCCTCTTAGATTTACATATTTGGTAAGGTATGGGGATGACGAGTCTGAAATAGGTGTAGTTGCGCATAATGGAGAAAAAATACAAGAGATATTACCCAACATTGCTATTGCCCTCTTTTCAAGAGGAAAGTTAAGAGCATATAAATTGTTTTGTGACCCCGAGTACACACAGCAAAGAGCTGGCAAAGAAATGACACCAAATCTTGCAAATAGCTTGTATAGCGATGGTCTTATAGTTAATACGGGTGTAAAATCAACATTTTTGAATAACTACGACTATCCAAGCGAGTTTAGAGACACAACTGTGATAATTTCAGAGAAAAATGATGCCGCCCTGACAATGTTAACGGGCATGGTTGAAAGAGAGTATGCAACACGGATAGTATAAAATTGTCTTGCTAAAAACACGTCTCAATTCTTAACTATTCGCCATAAATCTCACTCTTTTCTATTGCCAACGGACTTCCACCAGCATGCCAGCTTATGCGAGGCCTTATCTGAGCTGTAAGTATTCTTTCAGAATTGTCATCCAATATTATGGCAGCACCTTTCATACGTGGAAGTTTTGAAATGTATTCCTCTATATCCTCAAGCATGTATATTTGCATTATATTTTTCAATGCCTCCAAATCAGCCTTTGATGTGAGTCTGTGGGATATCACTATATCTGCTTGAGAAAGCGCATCGGGATGTAATTTATTTGGTCTTTGTGTTATTAATACGAGCGATATTCCTGGCTCTCTCCCCTCCTTTATTAATGTAAGCAAGGGCTGTGATGCAGCCGTTACTTCAATATTTGGTAAAAATTGGTGCGCCTCATCTATTATTAACCATACCATTGGAATCCTGGCACCCTTTATGTTACCTATTAATTCTCTTTCCTCGCTCTTTCTTGCTACTAACCTTTTTCTAAATATTTTCCTTGAAATGAGCCCAACAATCATACTTCTTACTGACCATCCGTTAGGGATATGGGTATAGTGCGAAACATCGAGGATAGAAATACTACCACTAACCATAAGCTCCTCTATGTTTGTGCCATGAATATCAAATACCCCCCAATCTTTTGCTGCCGTAAACATGCTTATAACCCCATCCTTTATCTTGCTATCCACGCTGTCTTCTCTTTCAACTTCGTTTATTATATCATCTATTGAATACTCTTTGCCATAGCTCTTTACCCTTTTTATAGCCTTTTCTACTAGTATCCCATGCTCACTTAGCGGAGAAAAATTAAAAATTATGTTCCAGTCTTCTGCGCTTAATTCTTTAATTGCAATTGTAAACTCCCTATCCACGCTTATTCCAGCTTTTCTATAATCTTCAGCATAGCCTCGAGGGACAAAAAGCCTTGCTTTTAGGCCGGCTGGCTTCATATTCCATTCTCTGAGCAATTCCTCCTCCTTCTCGTTCGGCATTTTCATACTCCAATAAATACCCATCGTATCTATCATAATGACTGAGAGGTTTCTTTTTACATCCTCCTCTGCTCTTTCTATCTCCTCTGCTATTACACCAGCTGTATAGCTTTTACCTGTCCCTCTCTTTCCACAAATAAGCACGATATGTGGCCTGCTAACGTCCATCTTTATTTGATTTGTAAGATGCGTATCTTCACCTGTGCCAACAATATGCCTTCCTATAAAAATTGTTCCCTTCTCTCCATACTCTTCCAAATCTCTCCAATCCTTGCCTATAATTATACTTTCCATAAAAATAATTTTTAGCTTGGGACTAATAAATTATAAAAAGAATTAATTGAATAAAATAAAGAGGTGATATAAATGGGAGCTGTGTTTGAAGATATAATAAAAAATAAAGAGCAGCTGATCATGTACATACTGAATCTCATAGAGGGAAAGGAAGCAAAAACAAAGGTTAACTTAGATGAGATTGAACTTAAATTCGGCAAAGTGAGCGTGAAAATTAGTGGAAATCTAGAATTTATAGTAGCTCCGATAAAGAAAAAGGGTTGATGCCGAATGGGCATATTGAGCAACATTTTAGAAATAATGAGAGGAAGAGTGCATTTCTTTATTACCGTAGGGAATGTGCCTGCGGTTGAGATAAAAATAGAGGGAAAGGAAATCATAGCAGAGATAAAGAACCCTTTGCTTGCGGTTGAGCTTGGAATTGAGGAATTTATAAAAAGTGGGCCAAAAAATAAGGATTTGTTTAAAAAAATAAAGAAAATGGGGTATAAAATAAAGATAAAATATAAGTTTCTTGAGGTCGAGATATAGCATGAATACACTTTTATTACATGTGGATTATATAAAATGGGAGCCTAAGCTAAAAGCGATAAAGCAGGCTGAGAGCACGGAGAAGGGGGTAAAAGAGGTTAAAGATGCCTTAGTAGTATTTTCAGCTGTTGAAAAAGGTGATGAAAAAAGCCCGGAGATGGTTGTAAAGAACGCTGTACAAGAGATACTAAAAGTGTGGGAAGATGTGAAGGCATCTGCTATTGTGCTTTACCCATATGTTCATCTTACCCCAAATCCATCTTCCCCCTCCGTAGCGTTGCGCGTATTGAAAGGTATTGAGTCGCAGCTGAAAGAGAAATCTATAGCAGTGTATCGCGCACCGTTCGGCTGGTATAAAATGTTTGAACTAAAGTGTAAAGGGCACCCACTCTCTGAGCTTAGCAAGAGAATAGAGAGCAAGGTAAAAGAGGAGGAGGTACCGCAGGCTTTAATAAAAGAAAAAAAATTGGTCTCAGAATGGTACATATTGACGCCAGAAGGCAAATTGCACCCGATAGAGATGAAGGGCAATAAGATCGAGGGTTTTGATTTTTCAAACTATGAAAGGTTGGAGAAGTTTTGCCTTTATGAAATAGCAAAGAACAGGATTGTAGAGCAGGAACCACCGCATGTAAAACTGATGAAAAAATTGGAGCTTGTAGATTATGAGCCTGCAAGCGACCCAGGAAATTTGAGATATCTGCCAAAAGGTAGGCTCATAAAATCCTTGCTTGAGCTCTTTGTAACACTTGAAACAATAAAGTATGGTGCTATGGAAGTGGAAACCCCTATAATGTACGACTACGAGCATCCTGCGCTCAAAAACTATCTTAATAGGTTCCCTGCAAGGCAATACACTATACAAACACCAAATAAAAAGGTATTTTTAAGATTCTCCGCTTGCTTCGGCCAGTTTTTGATAGCAAAAGATACAAACATTTCTTACAAGAATTTACCATTACGCCTTTACGAACTTACAAGGTATAGCTTTAGGGTTGAGCAGAGAGGAGAGCTTGCAGGATTGAGGAGGCTTAGGGCGTTTACAATGCCAGATTGTCACGCATTTGTAAAGGATTTAGAACAGGCAAAGGAGGAAATGATAGAGAGATTTAAATTGGCAAAGAGGATTCAAGAAAAGATAGGCTTTGACGTCCCAGAGGATTTTGAGTTCGCAATTCGCGTTACCAAAGATTTTTATAAAGAGCATAAAGATTTTGTTCATACACTTGTAAAGATGTGGGGCAAGCCGGCGTTAATAGAAATGTGGAAGGAGAGATTTTTCTATTTCGTATTGAAGCATGAATGGAACTTTGTTGATAATCTTGATAAAGCATCATGTCTTACTACAGACCAAATAGATATAGAGAATGCCAAAAGGTATGGGATAAGCTATGTTTCTAGTAATGATGAAAAGAAGACACCCATAATATTGCACCTCTCACCATCTGGCGCCATAGAACGTGTTATGTATGCTTTGCTTGAGAAATATGCGAGAGAGCTCAGTGAAAATAAAAACCCCGTGTTCCCATTATGGCTAAGCCCTGTACAGATAAGGGTTATACCAGTATCAGATAAATTTATAAAAGAAGCTGAGCGTATAGCTGAAGAATTCGAAAGAAATAACATAAGGGTTGATATTGACGATAGGAATCTTACTGTTCAGAAGAAAATAAGAGAGGCAGAGACGGAATGGGTACCATTGATCATTGTTGTAGGAAAAAAGGAAATAGAAAGCAACACGCTCGCAGTAAGGTTTAGGGAAAGCAGCGAGGTGAAGAGGATGAAAATAGAAGAAATAGTGAGATATGTAAAGAATCTAACCACAGGCTATCCTTTCATTCCACTCTCCCTTCCAAAAATGCTCTCAAAAAGACCAACGTTTATAGGGTAGCTCTTGCTAATTTTGGCCATGGTTTCACTCCTTAGGAGTTTATTCTTGGATTAGGGAATTAGTATTTGTTTACCACCAGTCAATAGACTGGTGGAATTCTTTATTTAAATACATTAGTTACTTAAATTTCGGACGCGGATCTCCAAAAGTTGTTTGAAGAGGATATTCCTCAAAAAGTTTAAATCCCCATTCATA
>QMZT01000018.1 GCA_003663325.1 Candidatus Aenigmatarchaeota archaeon
AAAAATATTATTCAATAAACAAGGCATTCCAGGAGGACACATAACAATAACAAAGAATGGAAAAATAGTAGTAGATAAAGAATTCACAACGCCAGAAGAACTAAAAACATGTGCAGAACAAGGTGGAGTTATTTGCAAGCCAAATGAAAACTGCGCCGAGCTTTGGCTAGCGGCAAGCGACACTACTTATTGCTGCTCAGGTCAATGCATACCAAAGCAAGAAAAATGTGAAGATGGCACGCCATATGGCCAATGCTCCCAAACAAAACCATTATATTGCCAGGATGGCAAACTGATAGACAATTGCCAACAATGTGGTTGTGAAGAAGGAGAGGCGTGCCAACCAGATGGAACATGCAAGAAAAAATCACAGCATCCTGTGCTTTTGTTTTCATCAAAGGATATCCCCATGCTACGAGAAAAAGTTAAATCTGGTGAGGCAAAGAGGTTATGGAATCTTTTAAAAAGCAAAGCAGACTACTATCTTACTCTTGACCCAAACAGAGTATGGGATTATGCAAACTCAAGAAGCTTAGGAAATATTTTAAGGTATTTAGCCTTTGCATATGTGATAAGTGGTGATGAGGAGTATGGAAGAAAAGCAATAGACTTTTTAATTGCTTGGTCTACGAATAAGATTTCAGATTATCCATACTATCCATATTGGCAGGGCCATTATCATAACATTGGTGATATACTTCTTGCAGTATCACTAGCTTATGATTGGACATATAACTTAATGACACAAGAGCAAAGAGATATAGTAGCTGGTGCAATAACAGAATTGATGTTCGGGGAATATACAAATTCTTATAAACTTTGGTGGGGGGTTGGTGAGAGATATAACAATTGGCTTGGTGTGAAGGCAGGAGGCTTTGGCTTGGCAGGTTTAGCAGTACGTAATGATTCGCCGCGAGCGACAAAAGAAATAGATAATTTAATCCAAAGGGCAAAGGAGCTTATAGTTGAGTATATGGATGTGAATTTTGGTGTAGATGGTGAGGCATATGAAGGTATTGGATACGGAGGCTATGGCTTAAAGCCTGCAATAACCTTTGCCACAGCGCTAAAGAATATCAAAGGAGAAGATATCTATTCTGGCTCTAACGCAGTAAGATTTATTGAGCATATGGTTTATTCTTTGTTACCACTAAGAGATTGCTTTAATCAACTAGATAATTCGTGGTGTATAGGCAGCTCAGCATATGTAGCTTGGATGATGTCCCACTTTCCCGATAACGGGTTAAGCAAATGGTTATGGAATGAATACTTTTCCAAGATTAACGAGATTGAATTGGACTTGGCTATTATCTGGTATAATGACCGCGCCGCATTAACAAACCCGTCCACCATATTGCCAGATGTCAAGAACTTTAGAACAAGAGGATTGATTTATTACAGGTCGGCATGGAGGAATAAGAACGATATACTTTCCTCTTTTGATGCAAAACAAATGAGAATTATAGAAGGCGGTAAAAAAACACTTTCCAAATACCATTTGCATAACGATGTTACAGATTTCACTTTATATGCATATGGTGGAAGGTTTGCTATTCCGCCAGGATACGAATTTAGAGGTTCCCAAGCAACAGAAGCGCATAACAATGTATTGATAGATGGTGTTGGTCAAAGTACAATGAGAGAAGGTAAACTTCTATCCTTTATGAACAATAAAAATTACGCTTTAGCTATTGGTGATGCAAAGCTATCTTATCCTGGCGTTATGAAAGCAAACAGATATTATGGGATTATCAAGCAACCTTATCCCTACTTTATATGCATTGATGATATTCAGAAAGACCAGAATATGCATGAGTATGAATGGTTATTACAAACAGACGCTGCTAACAGGATATATATAGATGGGCAAAATGCAATTATAAATTCTACAAATTCATCCTTAAGCCTGTATTTCTCAAATCCTGTAACAATTTCTTTAGACCCTCAGGAGTATAAATATTCCACAGGTCAAGCAAAGAGATTGAGGGCAAAGCTCAAGGCAATCGATCCATACTTCTTTGTTAGTATGATACCACGCAATATTTCTATGCTGCAACCTAATATATCAAAATTAGACTCCGCTTCTACAATAGGTATGGAGATAGAATGGTATAATGTAACACAATACATACTATTTGGCAAGGGTGATAAAATTTCTGGTTTTGATTTTGAGAGTGATGCGAAGCTCTTAATTGCTAATAAGAATGCAAACACATTTTTAATGTATAATGGAACATATCTGCAAAGAGAAAATAAAACTTTAATTCAGATTGATGGTCAAAAAGCCAGTGTTGGCTTATCGTTTAATAAGATTGAAGTGTTCGGCAATGTAAATTTCTTTAAGATTTATGCCCCAAATGCAAAGGAGGTATATGTTAACAGCGAAGGTGTAGAGTTTGGTATAGAAGATGGCTACGTAATTTATCCATTTTGGGGAGAAGAAGATTTGAACAACGATGGCATTGTTAATATCTTTGATTTAGTTATTGTTGCAAAGAGATATGGAGCAAAACCAACAAACCCAAATTGGAATAGTAAGTTTGATTTGGAAAAGGATAATAGAATAGATGAAAAGGATTTGTTGAGGGTTGTTGAAAGGTTGAAATGGGTAAGGAAGATGAGGAGAAAAAGGCATGGGTAATAATTCTTCTTTATATATTATTTTAAAATAATTTTATCTTATGGGTCCTAAAGATGTTCTTGAATATTACTTAAGGGATGATGTACAGCACGCCTTATTGACTATTGGAAAGAATAGAGAGGTTGTTGGTGTTTTTAGGAATGGGAATTTTGGGAAAAGGCCAAACATCATAGAGTACAAAAACGATATAGTTGCTATGGTAAAACAAGGTGCTATAGAGTTTCACGCATCTTTGGAGAGATGGAGTAATGTAATGGCTGTGGGTAAGGAAGGGTATGAAAGGTTTAGGATAGGATGGGATTTGGTACTGGATTTGGATTGTGAAAGGGTTGAACATGGAAAGGTAGCAGCTAAGGTTTTGGTTTGGGCATTAAAAGAGCACGGTATAAAGCACGTATCAATAAAATTTACTGGCGGCACAGGATTTCATGTAGCAATACCATGGGAGAGTTTTCCAAAAACTGTAGACCTTAAGCCAACAAAAGAGCTATACCCTGAGTTAGCAAGAAAAATCATTGAATACTTGAAAGATTTCATGAAAGAACGGCTTGAGAAGGCTTTGCTTGATAAATGGAGTGTGGAGGAGCTTGCAAAAGATAGTGGAAAGGCTCTGGGAAAAATTATAACGGAGGATGGCATAAACCCGTATGAAGTTGTTGGCATAGATTCTGTTCTCATATCACCACGCCACCTTTTTAGAATGCCATACTCACTTAACAGGAAGACATTTTTGGTCTCATTGCCCTTAAGGCCCAATGAAATAGAGGAGTTTGAAAAGGATAAAGCAAAGCCAGAGACTATAAAAGCTAAAGAAGACTATTTAATAGAATATGAAGAAAACGAAGCCGAGCTGTTATTTTCAGAAGCCATTGACTGGTTTGCATCGAAAAGTGTAATTGAAAAGAAGGTAGAAGAGAAAAAATCCTCAATGACATACAAAAGAAGGGTTAGTGAAAAATTCTTTCCGCCGTGTATTAAGAATATAATCTCTGGTCTAGCCGATGGAAGAAAAAGATCACTTTTCATACTTCTTAATTTTTTAAGATCCGCAAAATGGGAATGGGACGATGTAGAGAAATTTATATGGGCATGGAATGAGAAAAACAAGCCACCATTAAGAGATAGCTATGTGAGAGGGCAGCTAAGGTGGCATAGAGCAAAGAAACCGTTACCACCACCTAATTGCTTTTCTGAAGGATGGTACGATAGTTTTGGTGTGTGTAAACCTGATGAGATATGCAAGCTTATAAAAAACCCTATTAGCTATCCTTTCAAAGCAATGAAAAGAAAGCGATAAACAGAGCTAATATTTAAAAAATATTAAACTAAATAAGGTTATGGGCAGGATTTATATTAAGGATGCAAAGCCTGGTAATGAAGTTATATTGAGGGGATGGGTTGATAGTATAAGAGATCTTGGCAATTTAAAGTTTTTTATTCTGCGTGATAGAAGTGGTAAAATACAAATTACAGCTAAAAAGGGCATAGTAAGTGACAAGTTGTTAGAGTTTATAGAAAGCTTGGGAAGAGAGGATTGCGTTGAGGTCAAAGGAAAGGTTATAGAATCAAAGGTAGCCAGAGCGGGAATAGAGGTTATACCGATAAGTTTGAAAGTTTTAAGCACGGCAGAAAAACCACTTCCAATGGAGTTTAGCGATGTGAAATCGGAAAAAGAAACGAGATTTGAATACCGCTTCCTTGATTTGAGAAATGAGAATATCAGCAAACTGTTTTGGATAAGACACAAAATGGTTGGATATGTTCATGAATATTTTCGCAAACAAGGGTTTATAGAGGTACATACACCGGTAATCCAGGCTGCTGGAGCTGAAGGCGGAGCAACACTTTTCAAGGTTAATTATTACGGGAAGGATGCATTTTTAAGACAATCACCGCAGCTTTATAAGCAAATTCTAATGGCATCTGGCATGGACAAGGTTTACGAGATCGGTCAGGCATTCAGGGCTGAGAAATTCCATACAAGAAGACATGTCTCCGAGTTCTTAAGTGTTGATGCAGAAATTGCATGGATCGATAGTGAGGAAGATGTACTCAAGGTTATAGAAGAATTGGTTGTTTATTTACTTAAGGCTTGCAATAGGGATGACTTCTTTAGAGAAGCTGGCATAAAATTTAATGTACCTGAGATTCCATTTAAAAGAATAACATACGATGAAGCCTTATCTATGCTAGAAAAGGAAGGTATAGAGATAGAGTGGGGAAAGGACTTCGAGGATAAGGAGGAAAAAATACTTGGTGATGTGCTTGCAAAGAAAGGGTATGAGTGGTGCTTCATAAAGAGGTATCCAGCAAAAATAAAACCATTCTATATAATGATGGATAATGAGTACTCAAGAGGCTTTGATTTTGATTACAGGGGTATGGAACTTGCCTCTGGTGGTCAAAGAGAGCATAGATATGAAACTTTAGTAAAGGTTATGCGAGAAAAGGGCTTAAGGCCGGAGAACTTTAAATTTTACCTTGATGCATTTCGTTACGGCATGCCTCCGCATGGTGGCTTTGGTTTAGGTTTGGAAAGACTTATAGAACAAATAATGAAACTGCCAGATATAAAGGAAATTATACTCTTTCCCAGAACACCAGAACAATTAGTACCGTAAATTTTCGCCTCTGTTACCTCTATCTTTTCTTTAACTCACTTATCTTATTCTCGATCTCTATAATCTTCTTTGCGAGCTCTCTGTGGATTCTATCTATCTTACGATCCAATTCTACCCTCTTTTTATCTAACTGAAATAATCTGTATTCCATTTTGTCTCTGTTACGAGCAGCAAAGGTAAATGTCTGTTCTATCCCCTTTGTCATGTAGTTTAAATTTTCCATCGCCTTTCTATAATCCCTAATATTTCTCTCTGTTACGTGCTCTGTAGTAAGCTTCCCTACCCCAACTATAATAACTAAAAATCCGAGCAATATATCAGTTTGAAATAAACCAATTACGTATCCATAAATTGTAAGTATTGATACCACTACAAATAAAAGCCAGAATGCTAGATTCAGTTTTGCCTCGCTTTCTAATGACATATTCATTATTTGATAGTAAATAATTTAAATATATTCTTACAAAACAGAAAAAAACTCTAACTTTTGGGAACAAGAAAAACGCTTGTAAAATATATTCTTTATATAAAATATTTATTAAAATATATACCAAAATAAATTTATAGAAAAATATCTTTCATGTAAAATAATTTTATTTGACATAAAGCTTTATAACTCTTTGCTCCTACATTAAAGTATGAACGAAAAAAAAGCTAGCAAGATCTTAGAAGATTTATTCTTACAAGAAAAACCTTCTCTCATACTCTTATTGTTAAAAACCTCAAAGGTACCAGTATATGCCACTATACTTTCAAAAGAGGCCGATTGCACATACTCGCACACTATAAAGATACTGAATATTATGAATTCTCTTGGCCTTGTTAAGTTTGAAAAGAAGGGCAGGATAAAGAAGGTATTCTTAACAGATGATGGATGGGACATAGCACATAATATAGAGGCAATAAAAAAGAAGTTCCTGCAAATAGAGGAATCAATAGAAAGTAAGAGAAAACAGAAAAGGAAAAAAGAAGGAAATACATAGAATTTTTATCTTATAGGCTAGCCTATAGCATGAAAAAATATAGCAAAAATACCTATTTTTTCATGTCCGAAAATGAGCCTTTTCGGACAACACGCATATAGCATTTAAATACCCTTTATGCAAATATTAAATATGAGAAAATTACCCCGTTTTCTTACGCTGGAAGAGGTAAAAGCTATGTTTAATGTAGCAGAGAATGAGCGCGACAAGCTTATTTTAAAATGTCTTTTTTATTTAGGTTTGCGCAATAGCGAGCTTATAAATCTTAAAATAGAAGATATAGACCTTATTAATGGTAATGTAAAAGTGGTGCAAGGTAAGGGCAAAAAGGATCGCTATGTCCCTATTCCAAACAAGGAGTTTGCAGATGAGCTAGAGAGGTATATAGGAGATAGAAGAGAAGGCAAGCTATTTTTTATTACAGATAGACACGTGAGAAGGATAGTAAAATACTATGCTAGGAAAGCAGGTATAAGAAAGTATGAAGAGGTGCATCCCCACACTTTAAGGCATAGCTATGCGACACATTTGCAAAATTCTGGTGTGCCTCTTAACGTAATTCAGCAGATTTTGGGGCATGAAAGAATCGAAACTACGACTATATATGTTCATTTAGGAGTGCAGAAGATAAAGGAGTATGTAGAGGCTGCGTTTAAATCAATTTGATTGCTTTAATATATTTACTTTAGAAAATATACAAAAAACTAACTATAAAATTATAATAATAAAAATATATTTATTAGAATATATAAATTAGAATTATTAAAAAATTCTAGTTTGTGAGAGTTTTTAAAATTTTGACAGAAAAGTTAGAACCAGTTGGCAGGGGAAGAGAGCAGAGAAAAGAAGGAAAGTGACAGCAAGCAAGGCAATTTTTATTAAAACTCAATTAATGACAAAGATAAAATTTGAAAATGTTTTTGTTGAAGATAGAAATGGAAGGGCCTGTTATTCCTGCTGAATTTAAATATAAAAAAAGCGGCAGATATGATCTATCACAACTACATAGAGTAAAACTAAAATAGTCACGTTTTTTAATCATAAATCCATTAATTCTATAATTTCAGGAAAAAAGAAGAGATGGAAGAATTTATAAAATGGCTTGAAATTAAAATTAAAGAATTCAAGTATCAGGACTTGAGACCGGAGTGGTGGAAAAACACAAAGGAATTTATTGAGGGAAATTGATAAATTATAAATGTGATAGCATGAAAACGCTGGAAGAGATTAAAAAGGTGCTTAAAGAGCATAAAAAAGAGTTGAAAGAGAAGTATGGAGTTAAAAGGATAGGCATATTTGGATCTTTTGTTAGGGGAGAACAAAATGAGAGGAGTGATGTTGATATTCTTGTTGAATTTGAAAGACCAATTGGATTTTTTGAATTTCTTAGAATGGAAGAGGAATTGAGCAGGATGTGTGGCGTTAAGGTTGATATGGTTACAAAGAAGGCTCTTAAGCCGAGAATAGGCAAAAGAATACTTAAAGAGGTCAGAATGGTATGAAAAGAGAGATCTACGATTATGTCAAGGATATTCTTGACAATATAAACTATGTCATGGAGTTTACAAAGGGTATAGAGTTTGAGGATTTTGCTAATGATAAAAAGACTGTTTATGCTGTGATAAGAAGTTTGGAGATTATTGGTGAGGCAAGTAAGAAGATACCAAAAGATATTAAAGAGAAATACAAAGAGATACCCTGGAAACAGATGAGCGGTATGAGAGACAAATTAATCCATGAATATCATGGGGTTGACATTGAAATAGTGTGGACTGTGGTTAAAAAAGAGCTACCTCCTTTAAAGCCATCAATAGAAAAGATGCTCAAAGATATTGAATGAAGTAATCTTTTTATTGGAATTAACAGCATCCGCTCCTCTGTTCAAACAAATAATAATATTTAAAACAAAAATAAAACGTGGTAACATGAAAACGCTGGAAGAGATTAAAAAGGTGCTTAAAGAGCATAAAAAAGAGTTGAAAGAGAAGTATGGAGTTAAAAGGATAGGCATATTTGGATCTTTTGCAAGAGGGGAGCAGAATGAAAGGAGCGATGTGGATGTAATAGTAGAATTTGAAAATGGGAAGGCCACGCTGGATAATTTCATGGAATTAACAGAGCTTCTTGAAAAAATATTTGGAAGAAAGGTTGATTTACTGACTAAAGAAGGTGTTAAGAGTATAAGATTGAAAGATGTTAGAAAAAATATAGAGGAGCGTGCTATATATGCGTAAACGCAGCGATAGGGAATTTCTTCTTGATATAAAGGAAGCGTGTGAGAGAATATTAAAATTTGTCGAGGGTATGGATTATGATGAATTTGCAAATGATGAAAAAACACAGGATGCGGTGCTTAGAAACATAGAAATAATAGGAGAAGCAGTAAAAAATCTCTCAGAGGAGATAAAGACCAAATATCAGGATATTGAATGGAAAAAGATATCGGGCATGAGAGACAGATTGATACATTTTTATTTTGGGGTTAACCTCGACATAGTTTGGGATGTTGCCAGAAACAAGATATCTGAACTGCTGGAAAAGGTATCAAGAATTATTTCATCAGAATACAGTCCGTAAAAAATATCTTGAAAAGATCCTCGGGATTAAGGTTGATCTTGTAAGAAGCTGTATGAAAAAGGGATTACAGTTTATTCCTGAAAGATATAATTGAATCCCATAGGTGATATCATACAATTTGTAGAAGGCATGGAATTTGAGGATTTCATCTCAGACAAGAAAACGGTAAAATGGGCAAACTTTGCCGAATACATGTAAATTGTGACTGTTAAAAATCATGGCTAAAGTAAAATTTACACAAAGAATCACAAAGGCTAGCGATCATAACATACTCGGCATTCGAGCGGCTTACGACAAAAATGTAATTTTGTAACCTAAATTAATAATTAGGCTCTGGAAGGATAAATGAGCAAAAAAATCATATTCTCAATACCTCTCCATTTCTTGGAGCTACTGCATCAAATCCCTTCTCCTTCAGCTCTACGCAAAACTCTTCTGTATGGTCTCCATGAACAAGTATGATCTTTTCTGGGTTTAATGTATTATAGAAATCAAGTAGGTGGTCATGATCTGTGTGTGCAGAAAAATCCAAGAATTCGATCCTCATCTTAGGCTTTATCTCCACTCCATTTGCCTTAAAAATACCCGTATCTAATAATGTTCTACCTGCTGTTCCAGGAACTTGGAAGCCTGTAAGTATGAGAGAGCATTCTTCTCTTTGATATAAGTTCTCTAGATAGTATATAACGGGTCCACCATTTAGCATGCCTGCAGTTGTTATGATTGCAGCCTGCTCACTTAGTACCATCTCCCTTTCTCTTTGCTTTTTTATTTTGTGAGCCTTGCTGAATGCTTTTTTTAGCTTGTTTGCATTTTTTATCGTATCTGGATACATGAGTATATTCTCCGTCGCTCTTATCCCCATACCATCTATGTAGACAGGGATATCAAGCTCTGAGAGTATAAGGAGTATCTCTTGCGTTCTTCCAACAGCAAACGCCGGTATCAACGCTATGCCACCATTCTCTACCGTGTCTCTAACGATTTCTTTCAATCTTTTTTCCAATTCTGCTCTGTTTGGGTGGTTGGTGTAAGAATATGTTGATTCAGAGATCAGTACATCTATATTATTTTTTATGCTTGCGCCTCTCATAAGCTTTGTATCGATGAACTTTATATCTCCTGTATAAAGAAGGTTTCTGCTATTGCTTATCATTATGGAAACCGAACCTGGTATGTGTCCAGCATGGAAAAATTCAACACTCGAGATAGCAAATTCCTCTCTTTGCCCTGGACCAAGGTAGTATTTACACTCTTCCATCCTTTTTATATCCTCGATAAGGTACTCCAACATTGCGTTATTCCTTTTCTGAACCTTTACAAAATCTCTCAGAAGGATAGCAGTAAGGTTGAAGGTTACGGGTGTTGCATAAATGTTCTTTGTATACCCCCTTTTATAGAGTTCTGGAAAAAAGCCCGAGTGGTCAAGGTGGGCATGTGTTAAAAATGCCGCATCAAGATTCACGTTTGGTCTTATAGGGGCTTCCGATGTCTGCACATTTACCCCGTAATCTAAAAGAAACTTCTCAACGCCCGTATCGACAAGTATGGCCTCTCTTCCTACTTCATTTGCCCCGCCAAGGAAATGAAGCTCTATCATATTCCCATTTTCAATTATTTATCACCATCCTTTAAATACGCAATGCGATCATTTATGCAATATCAAAAACCTGAGGATTGTAAATATTTATAAATATTAAATGCAATTTTTAAGTAAATGTATTCGAAGAGGTGGTATTGATGGCAATAAAGGTTGCAAGTGTTTCTGATACGTATGGAAAGGATGTGTTTACCAATAAAGGCATGTTCTGCGGAAAGGTTGAGGATGTTGAGTGCGATCTAAAAAGATTCAAGATAAGATCCCTTATTGTTAAAGCAGATAAAACCTCATACCTCTCAAGCATGCTAGGCAGCAAAAAGGGGATAATCATACCATTTCCAATGGTAGAAGCAATAGGTGACATTATAATAATAAAGCATATCTCTATACCAGTAGGCGAAGAGGCACAGCAAGAAGAAACGAGTGTTTAAGAATCTTTAGTTATCGCTTTTCTTTGTTTATATTTCTCATCTGCTGTCCGTCCATCAAAAGCTTTTGGAACATTTTCTATAAGCTCGTAAAGTTCCTCTGCTACCTATCCATCCTTTGCCCAATATTTTCTAAAAATTCGATAAAACCTCTGCTTTATTTTTTCTAACCCTTATCATATCTTCTATTCTTACTCCAAACCTTCCCGGAAAATATGCACCAACTTCAACACATAAAATCATATCTTTTTTTATCACCTCTGGCAAGGGTTCATGTACCTCTAGCCCAATTCCATGATAGCACTTGTGCGCTATCTTAAAGTTATCCCTTTTCATAAGAGTTTCATAAAGGCTTTCTATATCCTTACCTAAGCTGCCATCCTTTATTGAATCTATAATCTCAGATTGTATATTCCTTATATTTGCATAGATATTTTTTGTCATGTGATTGCATATGGTTCTTGTTATATCTGTACAATAATGCTTGTAACGCACACCACAATCGATCAAGATGTTGCTACTAGCTTTTATTGTTTTTTTAGTTGGCACGTGGTGCACGTTGGCGCTGTGCTTATCACATGCTATTATTGGATCAAACGAAATGCTAAGCCTGTTACGTAGTGCAAATATCTTTATATCCCTTTCTATCTCTTCCTCTCTGCGACCATATACATTATTCTTTATCTCATCAAAGAGCTTTCTTGTATATCTCAAGCTATTTTTTATTGTTTCTATTTCATTTTTGTCCTTTATAGCTCTGAGCTCGAATATCATTGAGCTTATATCCATCGTCTTAAAAAATTTTGAAACCCTCCTATAAAGATACACGCTCATAGAAGTTTCATCTATGCCTGCTATCCTTACCCCTTCTTCACGTATCGCTTTGAGCGTGGGTTTAAATTCATGAATAGCTTTTAGCTGCACATTTCCCACTTCCTTTTTCTCTGGAAATGGTAAAAAGAGCATGGCAGTGTTATTGTTTATTACAAGCGTGGCCCTGTCCTTTGGGTATATTCCAGAAAGATAGTATATCGTGGCTGGATTTGTTATTATAAAGGCTGCATTTTTTTCAGAAATGTCTATTAACCTCTTGATCCTTTTGTTAAAGTATTCCTTTCTCATTAGAAGCCCTTTTCATCTATTCTTTTTATCATAAGCTTGTATATTTTTTCTATATCAGTAATAGGTGGGTTGCTTTTATACCTTGGAACAATATGGATATGTAAATGAGCTATTGATGCACCGCTTATATCTCCTCCAAGATTTATTCCTACATTAAAACCATCCGGCCTTAGTACAGCTTTAAGTAGCATAATACCTTTCTTCACATAATCCCACAACTCTTTATACTCATCTTTATTTAATTCCTCAATGCTCTCAACATGGCGCACAGGTATGATCTCAAGGTGACCTGGAGAATAGGGAAATATATTCATTATAACGACAAATTTTCTTCCCCTAAATATTACTTTTTTAGGAACCTCTGGACTGTCCTCTACTATCTTACAGAAAAGGCAGCCATTAATTTTATGATGCCCTCTAACATAGCTCTTTCTAGATGGCGACCATAAATAATGTCTGAACATATTCTTTATTATTGTTAGCGGAGATTTTTATTTTTATAAAATAGGATAATCCCCATTCAAGCAGGCGTAACAATATCCCTTCTCATCAGAAAAAACTTCCATCAATTCTTTTAGTCCCAGATAATTCACGCTTATCCTTTCCTCATCTATACCTAGATTGTTCGCTATTAGCTTGGCCACATATCTCCCTATCTCTACCTCATTATTTGATTTTATATGATAAGCTATAAGCTCTTCAGAGGTAGGAAAATCTATTCCATAAAAGCAGGGATACTTTATTGGAGGAACGCCTATAACAAAATGTACCTCCTTTGCTCCTGATTCAAAAAGCCTTCTTGAGGCGGCATTCACAACATTTGATCTTACTATAGAATCGTCAGCAACAATAACACTCTTCCCCTTCACCTTGTTCCCAGGGACAAGTTTAAGATACGACCTGCTGTATCTATTAAGATGCAAGCCATTACGCATTTCTTTACCCTCAGGGGTTATGAAAACCCTTTTGAAGCTTGTATTTACAGCGAATACCTCCTCAAGAGGTATGCCAGCTCCAGCACTAAATCCTTTCCCATAATCCAATCCAGAGTTTGGTATGTACGTAACTATATCTGCTTTTAACTTGTATTTTTCCCAAAGCTTCTTTCCAATATCTCTCCTTATCTCAGAGTTTCCCTTTTTGTTAAGATGTGAAAGGTGATGGGCAAAATAGCAATATTCAAAGAAACACTCCCTTCTTTCTGCATTCTCTACACTTATGGTTTCTCTTTTATTCTCTGAAAACAAAACCATCTCTCCCGGTGCTATTTCTTCAATATCATCGTATCTCACACCTATACCAGCTAGTGCTATTGTTTCAGATGCTACATACCAAGCATTGTCCTTATTTCCTATAAAAAGGGGATGGAATCCGTATTTATCTCTTAATGCAAGCATATCACCCCTTCTGTTAATAGCAACTACATTGTATGCGCCTTTGCACTCATCAAAGCACCTTAACCCAGCCTTTACCAAATCACCTTCTTCCTCTTCAAATACCCTCAAAATGAACCATGAGTCTGTTTCAGGCAGTGCGCCATATTTCCTGCTAAGCTCATCTACATTTACAAGATTACCATTGTGAGCGATAGCAACCTCTGTTGATGTAAGTGGTTGAGCAATTGTTGAAACTGGTGTTGTAGAATACCTATTATGCACTATCCCTGTTTCTGCACCAATTTCCTGACCCCAAATCTTCTTATCAAATACCTCTGAAACACTACCCATATCTTTAAAATCCTTTATTGTTCCCTTTTCAACCACAGCTATACCAGCAGCCTCATGACCTCTATGCTGTAACATGGTACCTATTTCATACAGATCCAGAACAAGCTCATTTGATTGGTAAGCACCGCCTATACCACAATTATGCCTTATCATGTAATTCGAATTAAGAATAAAAAATAAATTCTTATACTATTCTTTGATATGGAGTGTTTTCTCTACTTTTGCCACGACAAGGAGTATAAATACCATTACAGCTGTTACATAAGCTAAAATATAGGCACCGACCCCACATGCAAGCCCAACAATTGCCACACTCCACAAGCTTGCAGCTGTTGTAATACCCTTGACATCACCTTTGGATGCTATTATATTCCCCGCACCAATAAAACCGATACCTGTAATTATACCAGATGCTATCCTTGCTGGGTCTGACTTAAAATAGTAGATAGAAATAATGGTTGCAAGGCATGAGGAGACGGAGACTATAGCATGTGTCCTAAAGCCAGCAGGCTTCTTGCTAACCTCTCTTTCAAATCCTATTAGAGCGCTTAACAAAAACGCAAGCACCAATCTCCAAATAATCTCTATCTCATACATATTTAATTTTTTGTCATATTCCATATAAATGTTAAAAATCAAAGCAGGTTGGCAAGTTTTTTGATATCTTTACTAGCTACATGCGTATAGATTTGGGTTGTTCTCAGGCTTTTATGGCCAAGTAATTGCTGAATATACCTAATATCTGCCCCCGCCTCCAGTAAATGTGTTGCAAAGCTGTGTCTTAAGGTATGGGGCGTTACCATCTTTTTTATTCCCGCTTTTTTGGCTGTATTTTTCACTATTTGCTGAATTGTTCTTTTGTTGTATTTTCTACCTCTTTGTGATATGAAAACCAAACCTTGCTTATTAACACCATAAATTTCTAGCATTTCTTTTAATTTGGAATGTAGGAACACAACCCTTTCCTTTTCCCCTTTAGTTGTTTTAACATGAATAATGTCTCTATCAAAGTCTATGTCTTGCCATTTCAGATTTCTAACTTCATCTAAACGCAGGCCAGCAAAGTAAAGACACATCAAAACAAGTTTGTGCTTGATGTTTGTGGTTACTTCTATCATTTTGTTAATTTCTTCTCTGCTTAATACCAAAGGTAGTTTTAAACTCTTCTTAGCTAATGGTAGCT
>QMZT01000019.1 GCA_003663325.1 Candidatus Aenigmatarchaeota archaeon
CAAGCCTAAGTAAGGCTTGCCCTCTTCTATTTCCAGAGGTTTTGTTTTATTCTTGGATTGAGAATTAGTATTTGTTTTTGTTTACCACCAGTCAAATAGACTGGTGGAATTCTTTCTTTAAAACCACTTTTTAATTTAGAAAAATATGCACAAGCCAGAGATAAGCGTAATCATGGCTACGCATAATGGAGAGAAGTACATAAATAAGGCTATAGAAAGTGTCCTTAGTCAGGATGCTGACTTTGAACTTATAATCATTGATGATTGCTCTAACGATGCAACACCTTCTATTATTAAGGGGTATGGAGATAAAAGGATAAGGCTGCTTTTCAATGAGAATAATATGGGAATTACAAAGACGTATAATAGAGGGATAAGGGAGTGTAGAGGGGAATTCTTTACTTTTGTTGATCACGATGATATCATTCCGAGCCAAAGTTTGGGTAAAAGGGCAAGCGTTCTTAAAAATAATACCAACGCTGTTGCTGTATTTGGTAAATCACTCCGTATAGATGAGGAGGGAAGAGCATACAAGGTCAAAGGCTACCCACTCTCAAGAAAGCAGGGCCCAATTGATAAACGTGTTTTTGAGTCATACATGCTTTTTTCTCCTGTTTCTCCATGGGATCACGGCTCGTTTATGTTCAGAAAAGCTTATGTTGAGGAGCTCGGGTATTATGATGAAGAGCTGGTGGTGGCTGATTGGGAATTTGTTTTAAGGTGTTGTAGGAGCGATTTTGATATTGAATATCTGCCGGAAATAGTTTACCATTACAGGGCTCATCCAAACAATTTCATGAGAAAGTATAGGCGTGAAAGGCATTGGGTAAGAGATAAAAGGCTAGCAATGGCTAAGCATGGCTTGCCATCATCGCTTCTCTATTACAGATATTTCATAGAAAGTGCAAAAGGAATTTGCTCGAGGATAAGTTATAAAAGATAAAAACAAGTGATAATTAGAAGCTATGAACCGAAAAACTTTATTTGTGTTTGTATTGATATTTTTAGGTATACTGATGACGGGCTGTATTCAATGCAATATCTTGACACCCGAATCTTCTCAAAGGATAATTGAACCTGATATAAAATCCTTTGTGGATAGTTTCAATTTTCCAAAATTACGAGGAATAGACATATTATTAGAGATTCCTACGGAGAATGTACAAATATTTAAAATTAGTTACGGGGAGCTGCACGATTGCCCAGCTGGTTGTTTTAATAGCATCGCTATAGGTATAAAACATAAAAATAAAATTGGTTGGATCTCTGTTAATAATTACGATAATGAATTTGACGCAAATAATATTCAAATGTATGATTTTGATTCAGATGATAGTTATCTTTTTAGTGAAGAGTTTTTTAACAAACTAAAATCAAAAGATAGTTGGGTTTACCACTATGCATTTTTACCTTTATTGGCAAAAGATCCTGACGCACCGAACAAAACCCTTCTAAAAATTGCAGAAGATCTCTCTTCATATATTCAACCTTCGTTGGCCAGCTCTTTATTAGAAAATCCAAAGGTTCAGCATAATAAACAAATCTTGAGAATAATCGCCGACTTGCCTGTATTCTCTGGAGATCCTTATAAAGAGGTTAAAATTAAAGCCCAGAGTCTACTTGCTAGCTTTGAATAAAACTAACAAAAAGACTTCATAAAGCATAAGCTATCTTATTATCCTAAAATCCCTGAATTCATTGGCATAGCTTTCCTTCCTAACCTCTACATCTCTAACCCAAGCCAGCAATGGTCCCTTTCTGCAAAGATCTATCATCCGCTCTACTTTGCTTTTTTCTCCCTCAAACACAGCTTCAACCCTTCCATCGTTAAGGTTTCTAACAAATCCCTTTACCCCTAACAATAGCGCATTGTTATACACAAAGCTTCTAAAACCAACACCTTGCACATCCCCAGAAATAAACACGTGAGCTCTGACACGCTCCATAAATTTTTATAAACTGGAATTAATAAAAATTTTAGGTGGTATTATGGAGGAGCTAATATATATGCAAGATTGTTATGTAAAAGAGTTTGATGCTATAGTTGAAAAGGTTGAGAATAATAAGGTATTTCTTAACAGAACAGCTTTTTATCCTACAGGTGGTGGGTTTCCGCATGATGTGGGAAAGATTATAAGGGCAGGCGATGGCAAGATATTTAATGTTATAGATGTTGTTAAAGACAAAGAGGTGGGCAGGGTTGCGCATATAATTGCCAGCAATGGCTTAAAAGAAGGAGACAAGGTGCGTGGAGCCATAGATTGGGAAAGGAGATACAGGTTAATGAAAATGCATACCACTGCCCATGCTTTAAGTGCCGTAATAGCTAAACATACCAGTGCGTTAATAACCGGTGGTCAGTTAGGCTTGGATAAGTCAAGAATAGATTTTAATTTGGAAGAGTTTGATAAAGAAAAAATAAAGGAATATATAGATGAGGTTAATGAGGAATTGAGCAAAGGCAGGAAGGTTAAAATCTATTTTATGAAAAGAGAGGAAGCGGAGAAGATACCGAATATAACAAAACTTGCCAAAGGTTTACCTCCGAGCATAAAAAATTTAAGGATAGTTGAGATAGAAGGTTTGGATTTGCAGGCAGACGGCGGCCCGCATGTTGCAAATACGAAGGAAATAGGTAAAGTTATATTTTTGAAGGCAGAAAATAAGGGGAAAAATAACAGGAGGATTTACTTCACTTTGCAATAACTCACCAGCATATACCTTCAAACTCTATACCCTTTTCTTTACTTAAAACCCTTCTCCCCTCTATTATGACCTTTCCCCTCATTAGTTCGAAATCATCCTTACTGAGCTTTTTGAACTCTTCCCAATCCGTTAATATCAAACAAGCATCACTATCCTTCAATGCTTCCTTTGCACTCTTTGCATATTCTATATCACCATGTACCCTTTTCATGTTCTCCATTGCTTTTGGATCGTAAGCACAAACAATTGCATGCTTATTTTTTAACATCCCTATTATATCTATAGCTGGTGACTCTCTTATGTCGTCAGAATCTGGCTTAAATGCCAAGCCCAACACAGCTATCCTTTTCCCCTTAACGCTACCAAGCCTATTTTCCAACATCTCTACGATAATCCTTCTCTGCGATTCATTGACCTTTATAACATCTTTAAGAATCTTTGCCTCTCTCCCGACCTCCTTCGCCTTTGCTACTAATGCCTTTACATCCTTTGGGAAGCACGAGCCGCCAAAACCGACACCGGCATTAAAGAAATGTGGAGATATACGGTGATCCATGGAGACACCTTTAAATACCTCATAGGTATCTATCTTAAGCTGCTTACAAATATTTCCTATTTCATTTGCAAAACTTATCTTTGTAGCGAGAAATGCATTATTGGTATATTTTATCATTTCTGCTGTTCTGGGGTTTGTAACCATAATAGGTGCATTGAAATTCTTGTAAAGATCCCTGACCACGTTGCAAGAATCTTTATCTATGCCACCAATCACTATCCTATCTGGGTTTAAAAAATCCTCTAAAGCTTTACCCTCTCTCAAGAACTCAGGATTCATAGCTATGCCAAAATCTTTTCCTGCCTTTTTACCACTGTGCTCTTCTATAAGTGGTAATACTATATTTTCTGTTGTCCCCGGCACGACAGTAGACTTAACAACAATCACATGGTACTTTTCTTTGTCCTTAAGTGCCTTTCCTATATCCTTAGCCACACTCTTTATGAATTTCAAATCTATACTCCCGTCTTCCTTGCTAGGTGTACCAACCGAAATGAAACTTATCTCTGTGTTATGCACCGCTTCCTTGATGTCTGTTGTTGCTCTTAGCCTGCCTTTGGAAAGTACATCCTTTAATGCATCCTCTAACCCTGGTTCATATATTGGTGCAATGCCCGAATTTATCTCATCAACCTTTTTACTATCAACATCCATACATATAACATTATTTCCCTTTATTGCAAAACCAACCCCAGTAGAAAGCCCGACATAACCTGTGCCTATAATGGAAACGTTCATTTAAACACCTCCAAAATTATTATTAAGTATGAAAAGGTAATATTTAAATCTTTTCTCTTTATCTTATTTTTATGATTAAAGAGAGGGTAAGCGTTACAATAAACAAGGAGTTGCTTGAGAGAATAGATTCTATGGTTGATGGTGTTAGTGTAAGGAATAGATCACATGCAATAGAAATGATACTCTCCAGATATCTGAATTTCAAGACAATAAAGACCGCGGTGATACTTGCTGGAGGAAAAGGCACAAGGCTCAGACCTATAACCTATGAAATACCTAAACCCCTTGTACCTGTTCACGGAAAGCCTGTTGTTGCACATATATTTGATCTTCTAAAGAAGTATGGAATAGTAGATGTTATACTATCTATAGGTTACTTGAAGGAGAAAATAAAGAATGAGATAGGGGATGGGTCTAAGTTTGGTGTTAAGGTTAGATATATTGAGGAAGAAGAGCCTTTAGGGACTGGTGGTCCTTTAAGGCTTGCAAAGGATATACTAAAATCCGCATTCATAGTATCGAATGGTGATGAGCTAAAGGATATAAATATAATGGACATGTACGAGGTGCATAAAAGAAATAACGCGCTGGTAACGATAGCATTGAAGACCGTTGAGGACCCATCAGCGTATGGCGTAGCGAAGCTTGAAGGAGAAAGGATAATGGAATTTGTAGAAAAACCGAAAAAAGAAGAGGCTCCCAGCAATTTGATAAATGCGGGGTTTTATATAATGGAGCCAAAGGTAATAGATATGATACCTGAAGGGAATGTTTCTCTAGAAAGAGATATATTTCCAAAAATAGCTGAAATGGGTAAACTTTATGGATACCCATTTAGTGGGCAATGGTTTGATACCGGAAACATAGAAAGGTATGAAAGGGCTATTAAAGAATGGAAAGGTATAAAGTTAGGATAGATTTTTAGATCTTTTATGAGCAAATCAATAAGCTTGAAAGTCCCTTTCTTTTTGAGAGAAATAAACTTCATCTTCCTTTAGCTTAACCATAGCCTCTATCTCCGCCAGCTCTATCTCAACCTCTTTAGCTATTTTTGCTATTTCCCACTTATTCATCTTTCTCTCTTCAAGCAATCTTATACTCTGCTCCACTTGGTCGAGTTTTAAGAGAAGATCTGTTCTAAACCTTCCTTTCTTTTTTAGTGCTTTTTCCCTCAGCCTGTCCCACTTTTTCCTAAGCTTTCTTATCTTTCTTTGCGTACCAAACAATCTCGAGAGGAGGAACATAATTAATATATGTTTTTTATTGAATAAATTTTAATGGTTTTTATGGAAAGGTATGATATTGTTGTTGTGGGTGTTGGCCCAGCTGGAAGCTCTGTAGCAAGAGTTTGTGCAGAAAATGGTTTAAACGTGTTAGCAATAGAAAAGAGACAGGAAATAGGCTCACCGAAGAGGTGTGGTGAAGGGCTTTCAAAATCATCAGCAGAAAGGATGGGAATAGAGGTAAAGGAGTGGTGGATAAGACAAACAATATATGGAGCTAGTGTTTATGCACCAAATGGTAAATGTGTCAGAATAGACTATGAGGGGCCGGAAGGATGGGTAATAGAAAGAAAATTATTTGACAAATTCCTTGCAACAGAAGCTGCAAATGCTGGCGCAAAGATAATAGCAAAAGCTGAGGCAATAGGTGTTGAAAGGGACAAGGATGGTATTAAGGTAAAAATAAAAAGGGGCAACGAGCTGCGCTATGTACACACAAAGATATTGGTTGCGTGCGATGGAATAGAATCAAAGATTGCAAGGATGATGGGTATGAATACAGCATTAAAGCTTATCGATACGGCTTCAGCGGTGCAGTATGAAATGGCAAATGTTGACATAGATGAGGATAGAATAGAGCTGTACTTTGGAAACAATATAGCTCCAGGAGGATATGTGTGGATATTCCCAAAAGGGAAAAGGGTTGCGAATGTTGGCATAGGCGTAAGAGCTCCAATGGCCAAGAAAAGGGCTATAGAGTATTTAAATGAATTCATAGCAAAGCATGAAGGGTTAGCGAATGGTTCTATAATAGAGGTAAATGCTGGTGGTGTCCCGGTTGGTGGCTTCATAAAAGATATGGTAATGGATAACTTTATGGTTGTTGGTGATGCTGCGCACCAGGTTAATCCCATCCATGGAGGGGGTATAGCAGAGGCTTATATAGCTGGTAGGATAGCCGGAAATGTAGCTAGTGATGCCATTAGGAAGGGTGATTGCTCTGCAAAGACCCTTTCCAAATACAATAAAATATGGTGGAGTGAGAGGGGAAACAAGCTGAGCAGGATATTAAAGCTAAGGAAGGTTGTTGAATCATTAAGCGATAGCGAGCTAAATTGGCTTGCAGAGTATCTTAAAGGTGAGGATCTGGTAAGGCTGGCAAGATCAAGTGGGCTGAAAAGGCTTGCAATGATACTCATGAAAAAACCAAAGCTAATAAAGCTTGCAAAATCCCTCTTATAAGCTCAATATATAAAAAATTTTGAGATGAATAAATCTTAATGGTGATACGCATGCAGGGCATTGTTATAAGCTTTAGGCGTGGTAGGCACACACAGAATACAAAGCAATGCATAGTCAGGGTAAAGGGAATAGAGAAAAGGGCAGATGCAGAAAGACTGAAGGGCAAAAAGGTAGTACATGTTGTAAATAAGGAAAAAATTAAGATTGGCAGGGTTAGCGCTGCTCACGGAAACAAAGGCCTGATTAGGGTTGTATTTGAAGATCACGTATCGCCAAATATTATAGGCAAAGAAGTAAATATAGAGTAGGTGAAATATGGGAAGGATAAAGACCGTGCTTATAAAAAGGCTTGGCAATGAAATAGTAAAAAGGTATAAAGAGAAGCTCAGCGACGACTTTGAGAAAAATAAGAAAATAGTTGAAAATATAATAAAGATAAAATCAAAAAAGATGAGAAACATAATCGTGGGATATATAACAAGGGAAATGAAATTGTTAAAAAGAAAAGAGGTGGTTGGAGGTGGAATTATTAAAGGTCCTAGAAAAACCATTAGCCGTTAAAGGTGATGATCCTCTAATGCACGCAATCCAGCTAATGTGTAATGAAAATAGGCATGAAGTTTATGTGTTTAACAATGACAAGTTTGTAGGTGTTGTAACGGCCCGGGACATAATAAAAAAGAATTTCTCAAGCCTGGAAGAGATAAGGGTAGAAACCCTTTTAAGAAAAATAGCACCTCTTGCTATAGATACCGAATTTGAGGATATAGCAAAGCACTTAATAATAAGTGAGTTTAGAAGCATACCTATAGAACATGAAGGTAAAATATATGCGTTGTCAAAGCTTTCCCTCTTAAAAATAATGGATAAGTCATTTGCTGATAAAAAGAAGATAAAGGATGTTATGAACTTTCCATATGTTATAGAAAGTAACGATAGTATAGCGGTTGCGAGGTCTATGATGCGTGACCTTAATATATCACGTTTACCTGTAATAGAAGATGGTAAGGTTGCTGGCATACTGGATATATTAGATGTTCTGAGAGCGGTTGGTGAGCGGCATAGAGTCAAATTGGGCGAGGTAAGGGGGGAAAAGATAGATCTTGGCAGCGTAGAGGTTAGCTCTTTCATGCAAAAAAATTTTGTTACAGTGAGCCAAGATACAAGCTTAATTGATGCAATAAATGAAATGATAAAGAGTAATGTGCATGCCGTTCTTGTTGTTGATGAAGACAAGCTCAGCGGTATGGTAACAATTAAAGATATATTCAAGATTTTTGGCAGATCCGTAGGCAGTACATATATAAATGTAAGCGGGCTGGATGTGGTGGATGAATTTGAAAGATCGTGGATAGAGAAGAGGATAGAAAGTATGCTAGAAAAGATTGGAAAGCAAACAAACGTAAGATATATCTTTACACATATTGATAAGCACAAAAAGGAGGGAAAAAGAGCTAAATATTCAGTAAAAGGCAGGCTTGTTAGTGATGCTGGGACATTTTACGCAAGTTATTATGACTGGGATCTGCTCAGGGCAATGAAGGTGTTTTTGGACAAGATGGAAAAGGAGGTCATAAAAAGTATCGAAAAGGTAAGGGATACGCACAGAAAGAGGCTTATTGGTGTATAGCCTTTTCTAATTCTTCCCTTAGCTTTGATATTTTTACTCTCCTCTGTTTTGTTGTATCCCTGTCTCTTATTGTTACATCCATATTTTTGAGGCTATCATAATCAATCGTTATGGCAAAAGGGACGCCGATCTCATCATAAAGCAAATACCTCTTCCCTATGGAATCCTTTTCATCATACTTAACATCAAAGTGTTTTTTGAGATTCTCATACACCCTAAAAGCAAGCTCATCTATACCATCTTTCCTAACCAACGGCAATATTACCGCATCGAGTGGTGCAAGGTATGGAGGGAGCTTGAGTACAGGTTTACCATTTCTCGTGCATGCGGCCCTTTCTATCACACAGTAAAATATCCTATCCAATCCCATCGAAACCTCAAATACATGCGGTATGAACTTTTCATTGTTTTCTATAATGCTGAGATCCTGCCCCGATACCTTACTATGTGATGAGAGATCATAATCACCTCTATAATTACACGCAACAAGCTCCAGCCAACCAACATTTGTTTTTAGTTCAAAATCCCATGTCTCAAGAGCATAAAAAGCCCTCTCATCTTTATCTAGTTCTCTGAAACGCATATCTTCCACACTAAACCCACACTTTTCAAAAAATTGTTGGACTATCGCAAGGTAGCATGCAACAAGCTCATTGGAAACTATTCCATCATTTATAGCTTTATCAACGCTGATCTCTTCTACCTCCTTCCCTTTTAACTGAAGCCTTAGCTTATAATCTTTAACATCCCTGTACCATTTTACTCGTGCATTTTTTGGATTAAAGAACACCTCCAGCTCAAGTTGGGTTATCTCTCTTAATCTTACAAGCATCTGTCTCGGAGATATCTCATTTCTAAAGCTCCTGCCTACTTGGGCAATAGCCAGTGGTAAAGGCTTTCTGTTTGTTTTATATATCTTCATGAAAGATGTGAATATACTCTGGCATGTCTCTGGCCTTAAGTATGCATTAGTCTCTTTTTGCAAAGGACCTATGGAGACGCCTATCATCATGTTAAATTTTTTAACGTTTGCTAGTGTTCCTTTACAGGAAGGGCACCTTATATTATTTTCCTTTATTATCTCATCAAACCTTTTTTCTGGTAATGCTTCTGGTATGTGCATTTTTAGTACATCTTCTATAAGTTTATCTGCCCTGTAAATCTTATGACATTTTGTGCATTGTACTATAGGGTCTACAAAGGATTTTAAGTGGCCGGAAGCGATAAAGGTTTGCTTTGGCATTATAACACACCCTTCTATCTCCATGCCATCAGTCCTTCTAACAATCTCTTTTCTCCATAGCTCAATGATCTTTCTTCTTATGTTTGCTCCATAGGGACCAAAATCCCAAAAACCAGCCAAAGGTTTATGTATCTCAGCAGAAGGGAAAAAAATACCTCTTCTCTCTATAAAATTCTGCATCTCATCGTATTCCATAAAAATAATTCCTACTTTAATTCTTAAATAACTTTAAACACCAATTTAGGTATATGCCAAGAAGGTTAAAGGTGGATATGCATATTCATACCTACTATTCTAAGGATAGTGATCTAGCTCCAGAGGTTATTATAAAATACGCAAAACTTAAGGGCATTGATTGTATAGCTATAGTTGATCATAATGAAATAGCAGGTGCTTTTGAAGTCGAAAGAATAAGCAAGGATATAATTGTTTTTATTGGTGAAGAGATAAAAACAGAGAGCGGGGAGGTTATAGGTATAAACATAGATAAAAAGATAAAAGGGGGCATGAGCCTTAGAAAAACATGCAACCTCATCAAGAAAAACGGAGGGTTTGTTATAATACCGCATCCCTTTGATATGTTGAGGAGTGGTATAGGTAAAAATATCTATGAAATAATGGATTATGTCGATGCCATTGAGGTATTTAACGCAAGAACACTCTTCAATCATTTCAATGAGAGAGCAAGAAAGCTTGCCGTTGAAGAAGCTATACCTATGCTGGCTTCAAGCGATTCGCACTTCTTTTACGAAATAGGAAACGCATACACCATTGTTGAATCAAATAGCGAAAAAGAAAATATATTGGAGGCGATAAGAAAGGGGCATGCTGTGTTATTTGGAAAGGGTAGCGGGATAAGACCCCATATATCTACCTTCTTGGTAAAGCTAAGAAAACAACTCAGGCAGCTTTGAAAATGTGGTATTTATTTTCTCCTCTATATCATCCAAGCTTTCATATGCCTTAATGGTTGAGGTTATGTTCTCAAGGGGTTTTACTATTATTGATGGCATAGCATTGGATGCCAGCTCCTTATAGCTATCTATACTTTCAACAAGCTTTTCATTCATACTTTTTACAACGGGATTTGTTAGGATAAGCAGCGAGATTAGTAAGAGAGGTAAAAGTACATATTCTATGAATAGCATGTTTTTCATTCTTCCTTCCCAGCTAAACAATTTTGAGATAAGCAACACAATGACTGGGGCAATAAAAAGGATTATCATACTTACAGGGAAGGTATACACCAGCAATGAGATTATATAAGAACCCATCGTAAGCAGGGCTATGGATCCAGCAACAACCTTATTATTTTTCACCCACTTTATATCCAACTTAAACTTATAGGTAATATAGGAAAATGTATAAGCCAATGATAGCGTTAATATGAACCATACAGGGAAGTGAGAGATGTTATTGGTAAGCGCAAACCAACCCGTTGAATATTTTATAAACTCTATCAATGTCATGTTAATAGAGGTCTTATAGAGGCTCTTTTTGAACTTGGTGAATGGAGATGAGTGCAAAAGATTGAGAAAGAGCAATAAGAGCATCATAGCGAAAAACCATAGGCTAAGGAAGGTTGAAAGAGAAAGGCCGAGAAGAAGCATAGCTATGAGAATGGTGACAGCCTTATCTATACCAAGCTCACCACTTGCTATTATCTTCCACTCTAGCTTTTCCTTGTCTTTTTTATCCTCCTCTATATCAAATATATCATTAAATATGTATACACATGAATATGTGGCTACAAAGGCCACAAGACCAATTACCGCCTTTATGGTGTCAAAATGACCAAAGATTATGGTAAAGAGTACGATGCCTAGGAGAAATTGTATTATGTTTTTTGGTAAGCTTATCATGATACTGTTATAAATGAATTTTTTCAATCCCATAATAATCTTTAGTTTAAACCCAAATAAATTTAATATTTCTCTGTTAAAACTTAATTTATAGGGGACGGTAGCTCAGCCCGGGAGAGCGTCCGGCTGAAGACCGGAGTGTCGTGGGTTCAAATGTCGAAACCAGCGGGTTTCGTGCATCCTGGGAGAGAAATATGCAGAAATGTGTGGAATGATTGGAAATCCCACCCGTCCCATAAACGGTGCTTAATTATGGAAGATTTAATAGCCAAACTACATCCGCACGAGAAAAAGATATTGCTTGTGCTCAGTAAGCTGAATATTGCCACACCTCTCGATATTTCTAAGGAATCTGGCCTCAGTTTGGATGCTGTCAATAAGGCTGGTCAATGGGCAAGTATAAAAGGGCTTTTGAAAATAGAGAAAGAAAGGAAAAGAAGAGTAGAACTAACAGAGGAAGGGCAGAGATATGTTGAGGAAGGTCTTCCCGAAAAAAGGCTACTCCTTATGGTAAAGGATGGTAAAAAGCACGTTAACGAGATAAGGAAGCAAATAGCCAATGCCAATATAGCAATAGCATGGGCTAAGAGAAAGGGTTGGATAAAGATAGAAAATGGTGTTATTGAGATAACAGAAAAAGGTATTAAAGCCTGCAAGCAGATTGGTGAGGATGAGAAAGCGCTGAGGGATAGAAAAGGAAGTGAGAGGGTATTAAAGGAACTTGAGCACAGAAATCTAGTAAAAATTATTGAAGGCGGTAGGAGTTTATTTATGCTTACCGATTCTGGAAAGAACATAGTTAAGAATATAAGCGTTAGTGAGGAAGAGGAGATAGGTCAAATCACCCCGGATATTATAAAGAGTGGCGCATGGAAAAAGAAAAAGCTCAGGGAGTATGATATACTAATGCCTGCACCCAAGATATATGTTGCTAAGCTCCATCCCTATATACAGTTTCTCAATAATGTGAGAATGAAACTTATAAGCTTGGGCTTTAAAGAGGTTAGCGGTCCATTCGTTGAGTTGGAGTTTTGGAATTGTGACGCCTTGTTCATGCCACAAGATCATCCCGCAAGAAGTATACATGATATGCTAAGGGTTAAAAGACCGGCAAGGGGTGCAGTAAAGGATAAAAACCTGCTTGAAAGGGTAAGGCTTACACATGAGAATGGGTGGATAACGGGCTCTAGTGGATGGGGTTATTTTGATGTAAATAAAAGCATTGAATTGGTGATGAGGTCGCAAACAACAGCAGTTTCTGCAAGAACGCTTTCCAAGTTAAAAGGAGGTCCGGCAAAATTTTTTACTATAGACAGGGTATTTAGGCCGGACATTGTTGATGCAAACCATCTTTTTGAATTTCACCAAGCAGAAGGTATAGTAATAGGCAAGAATTTAACATTTAGACATTTGCTTGGTTTCCTCGAGGTGTTTGGTAAGGAAATAGCTGGAGCTGAGAAAATAAGATTCAGGCCGGGATACTTTCCCTTTACCGAACCTTCTGTTGAAATGGATTGCATGGTTAATGGGAAATGGTTAGAGGTTGCTGGGGCAGGTATATTCAGGCCAGAGGTTGTAATGCCGCTTGGAATTAAAGAGAGGGTGCTTGCATGGGGAATAGGTATAACACGGTTTGCAATGATAAAACTTAAAATTTCAGATCTAAGAACGCTTTTCACAAAGGATATAGATTATTTAAGGGATGCTAGCATGGTGATATAATGCCGTTGGTTGAGATCGATCTTGCCGACTTGAGAAGGCTTATAGGTAGTGTTAATTATGATCAGATAAAGGAGGCAATGCCATTAAATAAGATGGAGATAGATGAGTGGTTCGAAGACAAGGGCAAGGCAAAGATCGAGGTTACGCATGATAGGATTGATTTACTTAGTATAGAAGGTATGGCCAGGCAGCTAAGGGCATGGCTGGGCATAACTACCGGCCTGATAAAGTATCCCGTCTTAGAACCAAAAATTGAAATGAGAACAAAAAGTGTGGCTTTGAGGCCATATATAGTGTGTGGTGTTATAAGAGATATTACCCTGGACGATTACACATTAAGATGTCTAATGCAGTTCCAAGAGGCTATAGATTTTACATTAGGGCGGGATAGAAAAAAGGTTGCAATAGGTATACACGATCTGAATAAAGTTGAACAACCGTTTTATTATAAAGAGGTTGGACTTGATGAGGTAGCATTTGTGCCGCTCGGGTTTAAAAAAGAAATGACCATAAGAGAAATTATAGCTAAACATCCAAAAGGCATGCAGTATGCACACCTTGTTAATGCAGAAAAGGTGCCTATTATAGTGGATAAGAACAACAACGTGTTATCCTTTCCGCCCATAATAAACGGCGAGCTAACAAAGGTTACAGAGGAAACAAAGGATTTATTCTTTGAGATAACGGGGACTGATATGAAAAGTATAAGTGATGCCTTGAATATAATAACAACATCCCTCTATGAAAGAGGTGCAAAAATAGAAGGCGTTAAGATTAAAGGGAAGGTTAAAGGGGTATTTCCTGATTTAGAGCCAAGGCAGCTTAGAATAAATGTAAGCATGGCAAACAGCGTGCTGGGTATAAATATAAGCGCAAGTGAGATGAAAGTCCTGCTGGAAAGGATGGGCTATGGTGTTGTCAATATTGGCAAGGGTAGGTTTGATGTATTAATACCTCCATATAGAACAGATATACTTCATCCTATTGATGTGATAGAGGATATAGCGATAGCATACGGTTATAATGATATAAAGCCTGAGCTTCCTAAACTACCAACTATAGGCAAAGAAGATGAAAGGGAGCGGGTCACCAATATAATAAGAATGAGCATGGTTGGTCTCGGCTTTCAAGAGGTTTTGAATTTTACACTTACATCGAAAGAAAAACAGACGGATTTTGTGAAAATAAAGGATAAGGATTTTGTTGAAATCAAAAATCCTGTTTCAAAAGAGTACAACGTATGTAGAAAATATATCTTTCCTTTACTCCTTGATGTGCTCTCATCTAACAAACACAGGAGGTTCCCGCAAAAGATTTTTGAGATAGGGGATTGCGTATTCTTAGATAATAGCGCTGATGTAAGGACGAGAAATGTGAGAAAGATGGCGGCAGCAATAAGCTATTCGTCTGCGGGCTTGGCAGATATATTATCTGTGATAAATGCCTTTATGAATGCTTTCGATATCAAATACGAACTCAAGCCTGCACATAGCGAATCTTTCATAAAAGGCAGATGCGGAGATATAATTGTTGAGAAGGAGAATATAGGTTATTTTGGCGAGCTGCACCCAGCCGTGCTAAACACGTTTGATCTTGAAAAGCC
>QMZT01000020.1 GCA_003663325.1 Candidatus Aenigmatarchaeota archaeon
ACAAGTTTTTTACAGAGTGCTCTGATATCCGGTGATAGTCTTGTCATAGGCATCACCGGATATATATTTTTGTTGAACTCATTGAAATAGAAAATTGTCAAGTTGGAAAGTTTACTTTACAGAGTATTTCTCCCTGTAAATCCTTACTATCCATTCATACTCCTTCAAAACTTTATTCAGATGTTTTTGTGATATCCTTGCCATAATTAAATGTATATAAATATTTTATGAGGGAGATAAAGGCTGTTAAGGGAGATAAATTGGTAATCAAGGATGGTAAAGTATTGATGATTTACGAAAAAAGAATAACAAAGTTTGGAAATGGAGCCAAAATAGATGCTCCGAAGAAATATTTGTGGAAAAAAGCTTACGCGATAATTGTTGATTTGGTAACGAGAGGATTAAGTTAATGTCCCACGGTCAATTTTAGCTGAATATGTATAAATTTCTTCCAGCAATATATAATCATGGATAAATCACTCATACTACTAAAGATTGGCGGGTCTGTAATTACTTATAAGAACAGGCCCTTTACAGCCAACAGAAAGGCATTGGAAAGAATAGCAGAGGAGGTTGCTAAAGCATACAAAAGCAAGAGGTTTAGGCTCGTTCTCATTCATGGTGCTGGTTCTTTTGGACATTATATAGCTAAAAAGACAGGTATACATAAAGGTGTAAAGAGCAGGAAGCAATTGATTGGGTTTGCAATAACCCAACGCTGGCAAAATTACTTTAATGTTATAGTTACGGGGTATTTAAATGAAGCGGGTTTACCTGCTATGCCTATGCAGGCATCTGCTATGGCTATAATGAAAAAAGGAAAGCTAAGCTGTATGTATACCAAAGCCATAGAGGGTATGCTAAACTTGGGGTTAGTACCTGTACTTTATGGTGTGCCTGCATACGATGAAGGGCAGGGCTGTTCCATACTTTCTGGCGATCAGATAATATCTTATTTGGCAATAAAATTAAAAGCAAGCAGGGTTTTGCATGCAACAGATGTGGATGGTATTTACACAAAGGATCCGAAAAAGCACAGGGATGCTAAACTAATAAGAGAAATAAATGCCGATAACTTCAAAGATGTTGTTAAGATGCTTTCTGGATCAAGCGCAGTAGACGTAACGGGAGGTATGGCCTTAAAGGTAAGTGAATTAGTAGGACTTGCAAAAAGGGGCATAGAAGCGGTAATATTTAATGGAAAGATCAAAGGTAATATAAAAAATGCCCTGGAAGGCAGGTATGTGGGGACTGTGATTAAAGTTTAATCTATATACTACTAAGTTGTAAATATTAAAAACTTTATTTCAACCGTGTATATATGTGGTAATTTATGAAAGAAATCGATGATAGTAAATGGGATAAAGAGAGTATCGAAAGGTTGTATGAGTTTGAACATATAAGAAATTATGTCATAAGGGCTACAAGGCTTGCGCTTAAAGAGTTTTATGATGAAAACCTTAGAGGGGATGAAAAGGTTCTAGAAATTGGAAGCGGGACTGGTTTTTTAAGAAGAACCTTACGGTGTGCTGTGGACAGATTCGAAGGTGAGTGGGTACAGCTGGACCCACAAATTGCTTTTCTGGAAGAAGCAGAAAAAATGCTTCCTGAGCAATATGTTTGCGGATCGGTTTACGAACTCCCATTTAAAGATGAAACTTTTGATATTGTTATTGGGCTTTCATCTTTTGATGTTTTTTATGAATTTGGAAAAAGCGGTAGAAGAAACATACAGAGTGCTAAAACATGATGGGTTATTTGTTCATATGCTTGATTTAGGCCCGTCTACCAAGCCTATAATACAAGATCTGAGTGAAAAGGGCGTTCCTTTACAAATAGACGCGTATGAAACACCTACAGGGTACTTGCAAATAAACTCGATAAAGTATGTCCCAGAGGAAAGGTTAGAAGAATTCAACAGAGAGGTAGCAGAGCTACCAAAAGATATTGATGGAAAGGATCTTGATGAATCGAAAAGGCTCATAAAAAAGGAGAACAAGATCTGGAGAAAGTATAGTCAAGAGGTGCCAACCCGTGATTACTTTACGACCAAGTTAATAAGATCGCTGTCACCTTATTTTAAAGAGATCGAAAGTGGAGAGCTCGTAGCGGGGTTTAAAGGAAAGAGAACGAGACAACAGCAAGATGATGGGGAGTATTTTTTATATTTTAATGATGCTGGCCAGTTTTGTAAATATTTAAACTCTCTCCAGTACTGTGCATTTAATTTAAAATTTCTAGGAATATCAGATATACTGCATGGGTTCCATGAAGCTGCCTATAGAGCATTAAAGCCCATTTCTCCATCGCTAGCTAACAAGATAGAACCCCCGTGTATAGAGATATCTGTTATCAAATACGTAAAAGCAAGAATTCAGGCAAATTAAAGAATATAAGCCAGAGAGACAAAAACAGACAGGGAGCTGTATATCTTTTATGGGCTTAATTTAGAATTTTATTTTTTTATTCTCTTTTTATTAAATAATCTGCACCCTGCATCAATCCATCATTTTATACTCTTCATTTGAGTTTTTACTACAGATTGCTACGCTTAATGCTAAACTTCCTGCCAAAATAAATCCCATTAAACCCTTAATAATGTCCCTAACCACTCCTTAGAAAGGGGAGCTCCACTAAGATTAAAAAGGTTAAATCCTTGAAGGGATAATAATAAAAATATGAAGATAGAGCGAGTAGTGATGCAAGGGTTTAAATCATTTAAAAGGAATGTAAGTTTGCCATTTAATGCTGGCTTTACCGTAATAACAGGGCCAAATGGTAGTGGTAAGAGTAATATAGCAGATGCCATAACATTTGTTCTTGGCACCATGTCATCGCGCTATTTAAGGGCAAAAAAGGCCGGGGATTTAATATTCCACGGATCAAAAACAAAACCTCCAGCTGAGTACGCAAAGGTCACGCTGGTGTTTGATAACAAAGACAGAAGCCTGCCCGTGGATGAAGACAGGGTATCTATATCAAGAAGAATAAACAAGAGCGGTGTAAGTACATACAGAATAAATGGGAAGATTGTTACGAGGCAAAACGTTATGGAATTGCTTAGCCAGGTCAATCTTTATTCAGATGGTCATAATATAATACATCAGGGTGATGTTACGAAGATAATAGAAATGAACCCTATAGAAAGAAGACGGATAATTGATGAGATTTCTGGGATAATGGAGTACGATGAGAAGAAAGAAAAGGCATTGAAGCAGCTTGAGAAGGTTGGAGAAAAGATAAGGGAAGCTGAAATAATACTTGAGCAAAAAGAGGAGATATTTCAAAAGATCAAGGAGGAGAGGGATGCCGCCCTGAGATACAAAATGCTTGCTGATGAATTGGAAATAATCAGGGCTGCGATTTTATTCAAGAACTACAAAAAGATTGAAGAGAATGCAAGCAATATTGATAAAAGGATAGCTGAGATGGAAAAGAGCTCGGTAGAAATAGAGCGCGAAATAAAAGATCTTGACAAGAGGATAGCAGAGAAAGAGGGAAAATTTGAAGAATTTATGAAGGATGTGCTCAATCTTTCTGACCAAATAGAGGTCAGTAAGACTATTGCTAAGCTTGAGGCAGATATAGAAAGAAAGAAAGCTGGTATAGAGTCCAGAATGAGGGAGATAGAAAGGATAAATAAGATGATAGAGAGTATGAGAAAGGTTGAAATGAAACCAGATCTAAAACCACTTATGGAATTTAAAGGGGTTCACGGAATGGTTAGAGACCTTATAATAGTACCTGAGGAATACAGAATAGCGGTAGATGCGGCTGCTGGTCCAAGACTTAATGATATAGTTGTTGATACACTTGATACGGCAGTAAAATGTATAAAGTATCTTAAAGAAAACAAAATAGGAATAGCAAGGTTTCTGCCTTTGGACAGAATAGTAGCAAGAGAGAAGAAAAAGCTTCCCGAAGGAGCTATTGCATGGTTATCTGAAGTGATACATCATGATATAGAGTATACACCCATAGTGGAGTATCTATTCGGTGGGGTAGCATGCGTCAAAGATATTGATATGGCAAAGGAAATAGCGAAAGATAAAAGGGTAAAGATAGTTACATTGGATGGCGATGTTATTGAGACAAGTGGTGCTGTTACTGGCGGTTACTATGTAAAGAAATTCTTAGGTAATGAACAAAAAAATTTGATCAAGGAAAGAGGGAAGCTGGAAGAGGAGATTGTTGTATTGAATATGGAATTGGAGGAGCTTAAAAAGGAATACAAAGAAATGAAAAAGAAGGAAAGAAGAGCTGAAAGTGCAAACCTTGAAAAGATAAGGTTGCAGCTTAAAGATGAAATAGAGAGATTGAAAGAGAAGAGGCGCATGTTATATGAGAAAAGATTGAACATACAGCAAGAACTTAATACGCTAAGGATAGAAAAGGCAAAATTGGATGCAAGCCATGAAAATTTACAAGAGCAATGGAAAGCGTTTGAAGAAAAATGGCAAGCCTGTGAGTTCAGGGAGGAGCTTGAAAATAAAAGTATAAGCAGCTTAAAGGCAAGAGAAAAGGAAATATTGAAGATGATAATGGATATAGGTCCTGTAAATCTTAAGTCAATAGAGGAGTTTGAAACAATAAAAGAGGAGTTTGAGGAATTCAAGGAAAGATTAGACAAAATAATAGAGGAAAAGAGAAGTATAGAAAGTACTATAGAAAAGATAGAGGCAAGAAAGAGGGAAGTGTTTATAAAAACGCTAACTGGCGTAGCGAAGCACTTTAAGGATATATTCCTCGAACTAACTGGCGGTGAGGCTGAACTATCGCTAGAGGAACCAGGAAATATAGGATCGGGACTTTTAATCTCCGCCACTCCACATGGAAAAAAGCTATTGTACATAGATGCTATGTCGGGCGGTGAAAAGGTTCTAACAGCTCTGGCATTTCTCTTTGCCATTCAACGCTTTAAGCCTTCTCCGTTCTATATTTTGGACGAGGTTGATGCAGCCCTCGATAAGGTTAATACGCAAAGGGTAGCAAAAATGATTAAAAAACATTCCAAAGATACACAATTCATTATTATATCGCACAACAACGAGCTCATAAAGGAAGCAGATCAAATCTATGGAGTAAGCATGGACGGGGGCGAGTCAAAAATACTAGCAATAAAGATGCCCGATGAAAAAATAGACGAGGATAAGATTAAAAATATAAATAAATAGCTCATTGACTTGTATCAAACTCACTTACCAAAGAACCTCCTTACGGCTGGGTGCATGTCCTCAAGATGTTGCATACCTATTTGCTCATACATTTGGTATATGATCATTACCGCGAGCAATATACCTGTTCCTGTACCCAAGGCATTCGTAAAGTCTGCAAACGCTGCAAGGAAACCAACAGCAGCACCACCAAGTACAGCTAAGGGTGGAATGTAACGCTCTAGCACGCGTTCAATTATCCTTATATCCCTTCTAAATCCAGGTATCTGCATGCCTATCGAATCTATTTGCTGGGCAACACTTTTTGGATCCATGCCAGATGTACTCACCCAGAAAATGGAGAAGATGACAGCACCAATGATCATGAAAGAGGAATACGTTACCAATCTTAATATATCCTCGCTGCTAATTGCTATTAAAGATGTAAGCCCAAGCATGTATGAAATAGAATACCATAAAACAGCACCCAGCATACCCATCAAAACGATGAATTTTAATCCATACCTCTTTTTTGTGAAATAAATAAAAAGAGCGCCGATGAGTGCAAAAGCCCCTATGAATATCATAAAGCCGGATATAGCCTGGCTATTGGGTGGCATAAGGTAGTAAACAAGCCCACCAATAGGTCTGCCATTGGCATCAAACGTACCAAGTATTTTCATCCCCTTATCGGAGAGTATCTTTGCCATAACCCTTATGTTTGCTAGCAGGGCAGCAGTAAGTATCACAGGTATATTTGAAGTATACAGCAATTTAAGGGGCCATCTTCTACCAAATCCTCTTATGGTGGAAAAGGCAAGGGGTATCTCTATCCTTATTGCTTGTGCGTATATAACGAGGAAAAATACTATCAGCGTTGCTATTACTGGCATTAAAGAAAGCAAAGCCTCTAATGGTTGACCCGCAGAAAGTGAAAGGATGGAGTATGGTATTAGACCAGCAGGTGGGTTTGCCATATCCGGCAGACCACCGCCCTGTGTAAGCGGGTTTAAGGCTTTTATAAATATCTGTTTTGATACTCCAGCAACAATAAATAAACCCACACCAGAGCCAAATCCCCATTTGGATATAACCTCATCCATGAAAAGCACTAATATACTGCCTATTGCAAGCTGCAATACAACAAGAGGTACAAAATCTGGTGATCTTGCAGGCACAGCACCAAACACAACATAAGCAAATGCCTCAATAAATGAGAATAATATTGCGAGCAATTTTTGTGTACCTTGAAATAGAGCCTTTCCTCTTTCTGTTGTCAAATCCCATGGTATAAGTTTTGAACCCACAAGAAGCTGTAAAATGATTGATGCCGTGACTATTGGTCCTATACCAAGTGTCATCAATGAACCAAAGCTCGAACCCAATAAAATTTCAAGTGTTCTAAAGTATTCATACCCGGTCTCTGCAATACCATAAACATGTACCTGTGTCATCAAGTAATATATAATCAATATTGCTCCAGTCCATTTCAATTTGTCCTTAAATGTAAGTCTTTTTACAGGCTCAGCTACTCCAGGCAATCTTCCCAGGAAGTTCAAATACGCGTTTTCTAGACTCATTTATCTCCCTTACCCAAGATTATAGCGCTTCCGCCTCTTTCCTCTATCTTTTCAATCGCATGCTTAGAAAAATAGAATGCCTTTATTGTTAATGGAGCCCTTATTTCCCCCCTTCCAAGGACCTTTTGATAGCCCATCTTTGTTACATCAATCTCTTTGCCTTGCGCTATTTTTTCTATTTCATAAAGATTTATGCATTTTATCTCTTTCTTTCTTTTTGGCCCTGTTGTGCCTTTCTTCCTCTTTATTCTTTCAGGCTCATACTTAAGCATCATCATCTTTTTATGTTTAAAGCTGCCTGCATAGCCCTTTCCGCCCTTTGAACCCTTGCCCCTGTGCTTTTTCTTAGCCCCATAGCCGTGTGTTTTACTGCCTCTCATCTTCACAACTTTCTTTCTTTTTCTCATAGGCGCACCTATATCATTCTTAAAATGAGTTCTTTTATTTTCTCTCCTCTATACCCGAGATCACCTTTTGGAAACGCCAGCTTTATGGACTTGAATCCCTTTCTTGGCGAGTTTAATCTTAACACAGGCTTAACACCGCTCACGCTCCTCACAGATTTACCATTCTCCAAAGCCTTGATAATCTCTTCTATCTTTTCTTCGGTCAATTTTTTATTTCCAATCATCCTTCCTCTGCTTTTTAAAACAGCTTTTATAGTCTCTTTATCCAGCTCTCCCCATGTTACATAGTCCTTTACCTTCTTGAGCATACCCTCTATTGATTTATTCTTGGGGAGAAGGACACAATGGTTTCGTCTTTTGAGCATTAACATATTCATTGTATCCTCTATCTCCCTTCTTACATCAACCCTACCCCTTATCCTTATAGCGGCATATATTTTCATAGATCTCCCTTTGTCTCATTCAGTTTATTTAGAGCATCAAAAACAGCTAAAGCAAGGTTTATTCTTGTCCGTGTTTGGCCGAATGTTTTTACCCATATATCCTTTATTCCAGCAAGCCTTAATATCTTCTTTATTTCATTACCCGCAACTATCCCAACACCCTTTGGTGTGGGATAGAATTTAACAACAACAGAGCCACACTTCCCTTTTGTTGCAAATGGAATACTATGATTTCCACCACAATTGCATTCCCATGAACCGCAACCACGCCTAACGCTTATTACATTCAGCTTTGCTTGGTTCAATGCCTTTTCTATAGCTATCCTGTTTTCATTTGCTACGGCCCTTCCTATCCCTACTATACCATCCTTATTACCAACTACAACCATGGCAGATAGCTTGAACCTCTTGCCCGATTTATGCATTCTTGCTGTCATTCTAGTAGCCGTTCTCCTTATACCCCCTCCCTTTCCCGGTGTTCCACCTATATATATGAGCTCATGCTCTAAATTTGGTACTAAATAATCAACAATCTCAGGCTCCAGTATAATCTCTCCTGCATTAAGTAAATCCTCTATACTCTTGTATTTACCCTCTAAAACCTCCCTACCAAGCCTTGTTTTTGGTATCCATTCCACACTACTTTCTGTTTTTTCCTCTCCCGCTTCCCTTGCTCTTTCTTCCTCAGCCATTTTATCACTATTTGTATCTTCTACGCCTCTTTATTATTTCAAATCTTTTAATCACATCACAAGCATTTGAATAATTTTGTGTGTAAATATTTAAAATGTTTTTCCAACACAGATCAAAAATACGAAAGTGTGTTGATCTCAGCGCCTCGTAAAGCAAAAATAGATCGGTTGCGAAATCTTCCACCCTGTTTGTTACTTTTGCCAAACCAAAATCTATAAGATAGATCTTATCGCCAGCTAATATCATGTTTGAGGTTGTTATATCACCATGCATTATTTTATTTTCATGCAACAGCGCTACAATCTTGCCTATTTTTTTGCATATCTCTACCACTTCCTTCTTATCCATGCTATTAAGTATATCTCTAAGCCTTTCACCATCAATATATTCCATAACTATACTAAAGTTCTCTGTGCTGTATATGGTTGGAACATCCACCCCTGCTCTCCTTGCCCTTTCTATCATTCTTGCTTCAATCCTAGTTCTTTGCATTCTTATCTTTTTATCAAGCTCCTCTATCCTGTATCCCTTTTTAATCCGTTCCTTTACGATCTTCCCATTTACCCTTTTTATTATAGCCTCCGCTCCTCTTTGAAGAATTCTTTCCATAAAAAAGCTTTGCAATTTAAGAATAAAAATGATTTTTGAGAAATTTAAATTATGATAAAAATAACGCTAGATAGTGTTTTATTCAATGTTGGTGAGAAGCACCCTGTCATTAAATACCTTAAAGAGCTTGAAAAAGAAGGCAAGGTCAAGCTGTACAGCATTATGGATATAAATAGCAAGGAGATCTTGGAAAGTATAGACCTCGATACCTATGATGAGTTTTTCGATATATGCTTCCCCGGAGCAAAAAGAAGGGATATTAGCGTTTATGACCATGCAGACCTGTTCCTTCTTGTAAACCATCTGCAAGCTGAAAGACACTTCTTCCTTACAGCGCAAAAAGATAAGCTTGTGAGTTTCGGAAAGGCTAAAATGCTTGAAAAAGCTGGTGTGAAAGTAAGGGTTGCGAATGAAAGATTCTTGAAAGAGTTAAGGGCTGCTATTAATAATTATGATAAAATTTAAACTTGCCCTGTATATCGCCTCCTTCTCCAATTACCCGTAGTGTTATGTTCAAGGGTGGTTCTGAAGGATACTTATTATCCCATTTTGTACAATCCACGGTATACTCAAAGGCTACGGAAAACAGGGGATAGTTTTTCTCAATGTGATAGCTTATATCCTCCAACCTTTTCTTCAAATTATCCCTCCCAGTCTCGCAGGAGTCCGTTGCCTTTATAGTTTTATTGACAAGCCTTATTATATCGGTAAAAATCAAGAAGTTATTTCTGTCAAAAGGTTTTACCATATCGATTGCAGAGTATTGAATAAGAAGGTTGTATATAATGCTAAGAAGCATAACAATAAATATGATCGTTACCAAAAACATTTGACCTTTCATAAAAGATTATTTGGATTAGAAATTAAAATATGAGCCTTGCACAGGTTTGATAAGTTTGGGTTAGCCACTGAGCGATGTAATTTTCACCTACTAGCCATATATTCTCACGGCGATACCTTTATATCTTCTAATACCTTCATCACCCCCCTTGCCAATTTATTATTGGCAAAGGATGTTTAAGAAGAAGTGTTTTCATGTTATTAGACACGCTCTGCTGCTTTCTAAAATTTATATATGTTACAAATAATTCATATATATGCAAAATTATGTTCATAATTAATGGTGGTTGAAAATGAAAGGTAAAACCATAGGAACGGTAACTGCGATTCAAATCCTGAAATCTGCAATCGGAAACCCGGTTACGAGGGAACTGATTTCTTCCATTTCTAAATGGTGCGAGAAAGATAAAAAGAATAGATTAGAGGTAGCGCTGGAATTGTGGACCAAACGAAGGAAGGATGCGTGCTGGAAATGCAAAGCAGCAGAGAAAGCATTGGCTGGAATTTTGAAAAGTGGGGGGAGGGTCTTTGGCGTTTCTGAGGAAGAAATGCGCAAAAAATTCAGCGACCCCTGGTGGAGAAAGGGATTGGCGAATGTTTTGCGAGGCATAGCAAAATTTGGAATTCAGCGACCATTTGTTGCAGGAGCTCCCTTTTTAGTTGTGTGGGACATCACCTATGCCTGCAATCTGAAGTGCAAGCACTGCTATGCCACGGCCGGAAAACCGCTGCCAGACGAACTCACCACCGAAGAAGCGAAACGGGCGATAGATAAGCTGGATAGAGCGGGTGTGCCGATAATCGCTTTCTCCGGAGGAGAACCTCTGGTCAGACCAGATATATTTGAATTATCCAGATATGCAGCAGATAAAGGGATTTACGTAGCGATGGCTACAAACGGAACTTTAATAACAAAGAAAACAGCAGAGAAAATGAAAAAATTTGGCATCCGGTTTGTTCAGATTTCTTTAGATGGCGCTGATGCAAAAACCCACGATGGATTCCGAGGAATCCCTGGGGCATTTGAGAGAACGGTTAAAGGGATAAAAAACTGTGTGGAACAGGGCTTTTTTGTGAACATTTCGACAACAGTCACGCATTACAATTATAAACAAATCCCCAGAATAATCAACCTTTGCGAGGAATTGGGAGTAAACTGGTTTATGGCGTATAATTTTGTTCCGGTTGGAAGGGGAGATTCCATCAAAAAAACTGATTTAACACCGGAAGAAAGAGAAGAACTGCTGAACATGTTATGGGAGAAGCTGAAAACAAGCAGGGTTAATGTTTTAACAACTGCACCACAATTCTCCAGGGTTGCTCTGCAAAGAGAATTCGGAGACGAGAAAACCATTCCAACGCATTTTTATACGCTAAAACTGAAGGGGAAACTAATAAATTTGGCAGAGTTCATTGGGGGATGCGGTGCTGGAAGATTCTACTGCGCGATAAGGCCGCAGGGAAATATTGAGCCTTGCGTCTTTTTCCCTTTAACCGTCGGGAACATCAAAAATGATGATTTTGAAGAACTTTGGAACAACAATAAAATTTTCAAGGACTTGAGAAATAAAGATTTGCTAAAGCCGAACTGTGGGAAATGCGATTATCGCTATTACTGCGGAGGCTGCAGGGCAAGGGCTTACAATTATTTTGGAGATTACATGGCTCCAGACCCGGGATGCATAAATAATAGATAAGAAGTCGGTTAGAATGACAGATATAATTTTGACTGCTGACAAAACTCTAATGTCAAATCATCATCGTAAAGAATTTCTGGGATTTGGGACATCTGCACCGCCAAATTGGTTACCAGAGTGGTTCTTTCGGTTTCTATTTTTTCCAAAAATAAAGACAATCAGTGGCTTGCCAATGGAAGCTCCATATGGGTTAAGAAAAATAGAGGCAAAGTTGATCGATTCGGGTTTTGATGTGAAAACAGTTTATCCAGATTATATCGATAGATTCAATCCAAAAGTCATTGGAATCTATGTCATGGACCCATTTGGATGGGGACCATCTTCAACGACTTTTGCAGGTATCTTAAAAACTGGAGAGCCTTATCTGGCAAAATATTTCAGGTTACTGTTCGAAAGTAGCTCATACAAAAAAGCCAAGCAAGGAGGGGCGAAAACCATTGTTGGTGGTCCTGGAGTATGGCAGTTTAAATTGAATCAGGAATTCATGGATAAATATGGAATAGACTGTGTTATCGATGGAGAAGGAGAATATGGAAAGGTTCTTGAGATTTTTGTTGATGCTTTGAAAGGAGAGGAATTGCCAAGATTTGTTAATTTAAAACCGTGGGAATGTCCAAAACTAGAGGAAATTTCTGAAATAAAGAATCCTTCGATAAATGGATTGATTGAAGTTGGAAGGGGTTGCCCTCGCGGATGCAAGTTTTGTTCAGTTACGTTGCGTCCATTAAGATGGTATTCCTATGAAAAAATTGAAAAAGAGCTTAAAATTAATGCAAGTGCTGGAATCACTAGCGGAGTCATTCATGCTGAGGATATTCTTCTATATGGGCAAAAAGGTATCATACCCAATGAAGAAAAAGTTTTGAAATTGAACAGATTGGCAAAAATGTATTACAAAACCTTAAGCTGGAGCCATGCATCTTTTGCAGCTGTTGCAGCAAAACCAAAGTTAATTGAGGAATGTTCTGAAACCATCTGCGATGAAAATCAATCTTGGTGGGGAGCCGAGATGGGAATAGAAACTGGTTCAGTTAGATTGGCAAAGAAAATAATGCCAGCTAAGGCAAGACCGTTTAAGGCTGAGGAATGGCCTGAAGTCGTTGTCCAGGGAGCAGGAATCATGAAAGATAACCATCTAATTCCTGCCTGCACATTGATTACAGGACTTCCAGAAGAAACAGATAATGACGTAATAAAAACAATCGAATTGATGGATGAATTGAAAGATTTTCCATCATTGATCGTTCCATTATTTTTTGTCCCCATGGGTAAATTAAAAGAGAGAGATTGGTTTAAAAAAGAACAAATGAATGATTTGCAAAAAGAATTATTAATAAAATGTTTGCAGCATGATATTCGTTGGGCGAAGGAGATTGGAAAAATTTACTTCAGCGAAGGTTTGAGAGACCAATTCATAAAGCCTCTTTATTTCTTATTTATAAAAATTATCGAATGGCAAGGAAAAAGGCAAAAAGTTTTGGTAAACTAAAAAACCGCAGCTTTTCTCTCCAGGATTTTTGTGATTTCTTCTAAAATTTTCTGTATTTTATTTCTAACATTTTTCCATGCTTCCTGAATCGGGACAGCGTTATAAACATACTTGAGCCTTTTGTCCTGTTTAACCCTCTTGTTTATGAATCCTTCCTGTTCCAGTCTTTTAATATACTTCCGTATTGTCCGCTCTGAAAGGTTTAGCTGCTTTTCCATCTGTTTTATGGTCAGGGAAGATTTCAGCAAGATGTTGTAAATTTTGATTTCTATTGGTTTGAAGCTGAGAAATCCAAAAATAACATTAAGCAACTCTATGGGCTTTTTTCTTTCTTTAAGTATTTTTTCTATATCCGTAGCGCAGCTTCTCCCAACCATAATTATGATATGAATATACAATATATAAAATTTTCATACGTATGAACATTACAGAGACATAACAACTCTCTCCCTTCACAAAATGAGGGTGAGATGTATTTCTGGTTGTATAGGAGTTATATTATGGGTGAAATAATTACCTATGAAAACACTTCTCTATCCTATCTTCTTTTTATCCTTTGTATTTAAATTCTTCACCCCTTGTTAACATGTGCCAAATTATTGTTAACATCTTCCTTGATGCAGCAACTTGGAACAAGTCCCGCATAGCTACACAATTTCTTTGGATTCGGAAACCTCTTTACATTTCCAATCTCCGACACTATAACCATTGCACTGTAGTAGCTTATACCTTTAATGCTTGTTAAAAGCATTGCATTTTCATCCATCTTGCATAACTGTGAAATCTTGTTGTCTGCTCTTTGCTTCTCTTCCATAAGAGATTCAAGAATCCTCAGATAACTTTGAAGCTTGTATTTGTCAGAACCTTTAAGCTCAAGGTTTCTGAGGAATTCCATGCCTTTCCTTCCAAACAGGTCTGAATATTCATGTTTTATCCCGTTCCTCAACAATATTGAATGCAGCTTGTTCTTGAACCTTGCTATTTCCTTTCTTAGGGATAACCTGTGCCTGACAATGTTCCTGAGTTCTCTTGTTTTCCTCGGAGGAATCCATGATTCTGCTATGAATCCTGT
>QMZT01000021.1 GCA_003663325.1 Candidatus Aenigmatarchaeota archaeon
AATGGTAATTATTTTTATGATATTTAAATATTTTCATTAAAAATTTTAAGATAAAGAAAAATTTTAAATAAATTAAGAAAAAATATTAAAAATGAGGCTTGATGCGAAGGATAGAAAGATTCTGTATCAGCTTGATTTAAACGCTAGACAATCTAATGCTGAGATAGGGAGAAAGGTAAGATTATCCCCTGAGGTGGTTTACTATAGAATTAAAAATTTAGAAAAGAGGGGGGTTATAGAGTATTACTATACTACCATAGATCCATCAAAATTTGGATATAAAGCTTATAGGGTTTATATAAAAACTCAAAATTTAACACTGGAAAGGGAAAGGGAGATTATTGGGTGGTTGGTTAATAATAAAAGGACATGGTGGGTTTTAAGCGTTTCTGGAAAGTATGATATAGATATTTTGTGGTGGGTTAAGGATGATTACGAGTTTGAAGAAGAATGGTTGAATTTTTCTAAAAATTTTAGGGAGCACATTGATGCTAAGCATATACAAATCTATACAAGGCTTTATCATTTTCACAGAGCATACTTAATTGATAAAAAGATTGATGATGAACCAGAGCATGCGATATTTTCAAGAGAAAGAATAAAGCTTGATGAGACTGATTTTAAAATATTGAGGGAGTTATCTGTTAATGCAAGAGAGTCCTTGGTTAGTCTCTCTGCAAGAATTGGGATATCCCCAAAGAATATATACTATAGGATTAACAGGCTCATTAAGGAAGGTGTTATAGTTGCTTTTAGAGCAAAAATAAATCTTGAAAAGATAGGATATAGGTACTATAAGATTGAAATAAATCTAAACAACTACTCAAATATACAAAAGCTGTATAATTTTGCAAAATTACATCCTTACATCACGTATGTTAACCAGGTTATTGGGCTGGCTGACTTTGATTTTGATGTAGAGGTTCCTACGGAACGGCATTTATTTAGGCTTATAGATGAAATTAGGGCTGAATTTGGAAAGGATATTAGAGATATTGCTTATTTAACTATTAAAAAGGTTTATAAAATATCTTATTTCCCCTTGTCCGAGTTCCCACTTACCATATAAATATTTATATACCTTCAAGAACATAACTTTATAAATTTTTTCTCCAATAATATACACGAAATTTTCATAGAATTTAGCAACTTTTAAGGAGGTGATTGAATGAACGGTGTACAGTTAGCTGGTCAACCAATCCTGGTATTGCAAGAAGGAGCAACGAGAACAAAGGGTAGGGATGCGCAGAAAAATAGCATAGAAGCGGCAAGAACTGTGGCGGATGCTGTAAGAACAACCCTCGGTCCAATGGGAATGGATAAGATGCTCGTTGATAGCCTGGGGGATGTAACAATAACAAATGACGGTGCAACAATATTGGATGAGATGCAAATCGAGCATCCAGCAGCAAAGATGATGGTAGAGGTAGCAAAAACGCAAGATGAGTCCGTAGGGGATGGTACAACAACTGCTGTTGTGCTTGCAGGAGAGCTGTTAAAGGAAGCAGACTCCTTGCTTGGACAGCAAATACATCCAACCGTTATAACCAAAGGTTTTAGAACAGCAAAGAATAAGGCCATAGAAATCTTGAATGACATGGCGAGTAATGTATCAGAAAAGGACAAAGCGTTATTAAAAAATATAGCAAACACCGCAATGACGGGGAAGAGCGCAGAAAAGGCGTCAGATTTGCTTGCAGAGATATGCGTAAATGCCGTAACAAAGGTTATAGAGAATGGTGAGATAGATGTTGATGACATCAAGATAGAGAAAAAACAGGGAGGTTCAATAAATGACACACAGCTTGTGGAAGGTATCGTGCTTGATAAAGAGGTTGTACATCCAGGTATGCCAAAACGTGTAGAGAATGCAAAAATAGCATTGCTGGATGCAGCAATAGAGATAAAGGATTTGGAAGGTGATGCAAAGATTAACATAGACAGCCCGGAGAAATTCCAGGCATTCCTAGATGAGCAGGAGAAGATGCTAAGGGGGATGGTAGAAAAGATAGTGAAGACTGGTGCCAATGTTGTTCTTTGTCAAAAAGGTATAGATGATATAGCACAGCATTACCTAGCAAAAAATGGTGTAATGGCTGCGAGAAGGGTAAAGAAATCGGATATGGAGAAGCTTGCAAAGGCAACAGGTGGAAAGATAGTATCCAATATAAATGAGCTTTCTAAGAACGATCTAGGATATGCAGGTCTCGTAGAAGAAAGGAAGATAGCCGGGGATGAGATGATATTCGTAGAGCGTTGCAAGGATCCGAAGGCTATAACCATATTGATAAGAGGTGGATCAGAGCATGTAGTTGATGAGGTAGAGAGGGCAGTAGAGGATGCAGTGAAAGGTGTGGCTGCAGCATTAGAGCTTGGAAAGTTTGTTCCAGGCGGTGGGGCAACAGAAGTGGAACTAGCGAGAAGGCTAAGAGAGTATGCGGAGTCATTCAAAGGAAGGGAACAGCTTGCAGTAACGGCATTTGCAAATGCAATGGAGATAATACCAAAGAGCTTGGCGGAGAATGCAGGGCATGATCCGATAGATAAGCTAGCATTACTCAGGGCAGAGCATGACAAGGGTAATTTAAACGCAGGCCTTAACGTATTTACAGGTAAAGTAGAGGATATGACGAAGTGCGGTGTTATAGAGCCACTAAAGATAAAGTTACAGGCAATAAAATCATCTGCAGAGGTTGCAGAGATGATACTTCGTATAGATGATGTAATAGCTGCAGGAAAATCGGAAAGTAAAGGAGGTCAACAACCACCAAGCCCACCAGAATATTAGTTCCTTCCTTCATTTCCTTTTTCATAAATTAAATTATTTATATTAGAAGTTGCAAATTATTTATTATGACAGAAGAAGAATATGAAATCATACCAACTTCTCCATTGAGAAGGTTGGAAAAGAGAATAGAAAAGATAGAGACAGGGAGCTATTCCTCTGAGGTAAGGAGGCTTATAGAACAGGTAATGGATCTTGTAAGATCTAATCAAAAAATAATTGATGAGGTAATAAAGAGCAATTCTGATCTCATTAATGAAATCTCAAAGATTCCCGCAAAGGTGGATGAGCTTCTTAGTGAGATGAGAAGCTTTATGACCTTGCTAAAAGAATCTGCAACAGAGGAGGAGGTTGCGAGTATTTCCAAAGAGGTCATGCAACCACTTGTTGACAAGCTTGGAGAGCTTGTAGAGCATAGTAAAAAGAACTTTGAGACGAACCAAGCGGTTTTAACAACACTTGCAGTAATAGAGAAAAGGTTAAAGAGGGTTGCAGCTGCACAACAACAGCCAATTGCTCAGCCACAACAGGAATATCAATATCCTCAGGAATATCAGGGATATCAAGCGCAGCAACAATAAAACTTTATTTTTTATCTGGCTTAGTGGTAGGTATGATAAGATATTATATAAAAACCTCACGCGATAGTAAGTTGAGGGAGATTAAAAATATTGTTAGAGGTTGCTGGATTTATATTGTTAATCCTGAAAAGAAGGAAATAGACAAGATGGTTAAGAAGTTAGGCGTAAGCAGGGATTTTATAACAGATCCATTAGATGAGAACGAGAGGTCTAGAATAGAAGTAGATGGTGATAATATTTTCATAGTATTTAGAATACCTCACTATGTTAACAAAAAAATATTAACAATGCCGCTTGGTATAATCATAACCAAAAGTTATTTTGTCACGGTCAGCATAAATAAAAATGTTATCTTAGATGATTTTTTGAAAGAAAAGGTCAAAGGTTTTTATACAACAAAAAAGACAAGATTCCTTTTGCAGATATTTGCAAGGGTAAATAAATACTACATCTCCTATCTTCATGAAGTAGAAAGGATGGTAAAGGATATAGAAAAGGGTCTTGCATATTCATTTAAGAATGAAAAGATAATATCTCTTCTTGAACTGGAAAAGATTCTTGTCTATTTCAATACATCTGTTATTTCTAACGGTAATGTAATGGAGAGGATATTCAGAGGTAATATAATAAGGCTTTATGAAGAGGATCAGGATTTGCTGGAGGATATAATTATCGAGAACAAGCAGGCAATAGAAATGATAAACATCTATACAAACATTTTAACAAGCTCAATGGATGCTTATGCCTCAATAATATCCAATAACCTTAATGTTATCATGAAGTTTCTGACCTCCGTGACCATAATAATTTCCATCCCTACCATGATCGCAAGCTTTTACGGTATGAATGTATCTCTGCCATTTCAAAATAATAGCAATGCTTTCTTAATAACATTGTTCCTTTCTTTGATACTATCTGGAGTTATGGCATACATTTTCAGAAAGAAAGAATGGCTTTAAGTGCATACTATGAACAAAAAATAAATAAGATGGATTCCCTATTATTTTTATGGATACTTATCTATTGTCTGTTTTAGTCTTTGTTATAGCTACTGCTGTTATTATATACAGGGATAGAAAAAATTGGGAATTCTCGCTTGTTTCGATGAGAAGGACAAAAAAGTTCCTGCACCTGTTAGATAAAACAGCAAAGATTTGCCCAAGGCTATGGAATTTTGTTGCATACACCGGGGTAGTTGTTGCTTTTTACCTTTTTATCTCAGGTATTCTGATATTTTCCCATGCGTTTATGCTTGTCATACAAAAAGAGATAAAGGGGCCAACTGGCGGTATTGTAATACCTTCCCCAAGCCCGAGGTTTGAAATTGGCTATGGGTATGTGCTTATACCGTTTTGGTTTTTCATATTCTTGCTTCCGCTAATAGTTATTCCGCATGAAATGTTGCACGGTATAATAGCAAGGTTAGAAAGGATAAAGATAAAGAGCACTGGGATTATATTTTTGTTATTTATACCTGGGGGCGCATTTGTTGAGCAAGATGAAAAAGAATTTGAGAATGCAAGCACCCTATCAAAAATCAAGGTTGCATCAGCCGGTAGCTTCGCAAACTTTACCATGTTTCTAATCATACTTGTGATTGCAAATGCTTTATGGCCAGTACTTGCGGATCCATCGGCGATATATCTTTTGAATGTAACTAAAGATACAGCAGCATATAATGCCGGATTAAGACCTGGCATGATTATAAGAGGGTTCGATTCTCAGCCTGTAAAAACATCATTCTCAGCAATATATATGCCTCCACAAAAGCATCCTGGGGAAAATATATCGGTTGAAACAGATAGCGGTACCTTCGTATTAACTCTTGGTAAACATCCACGCAATGAAAGTATTGGGTATATGGGTATATCATACATGCCGCTCTATAGATCACCTTTAACCAGGGATATAGTTGTATTTCTTAGATGGTTGCTGCTCTTTGAGTATTGGGTTGCCATGTTTAATATGCTTCCACTCTATCCGCTAGATGGTGGACTTATTATGAAATCCATAGCGCAACACCTCTTTAGAAAAAGATGGAAAATTATAGTTAATACTGTTTCTATTATTGTCGCATCACTGCTTATTTTCATTATTTTTGGCCCTATTATTTTAAGATAAATGCCTAAAATAAATCATGATGGATTGCAAACGTATAATTGAGGATATAAAATCTGTAAAAATACAGGGTGCAGAGAATATAGCCTTGCATGGCGTAAAGGCATTAATCTGCTACGCTAAAAAAATTAAGGAAGATGGGGATTTTGAGAGAAAAATATTAAAATTTAAAGGGGTTGTTGAAAATGCAAGGCCGACTGAGCCATTATTAAGAAATTGCATCGATTATATTTTCCATGCTATACCTTTAAACCTTTACGAGCTAGAGAAAAGGGCGGAGTTTGTAATAAAGCATATGAAGAGTGCAATTAAAAAAATAGAGGAGTATGGAAGCAGGAAAATAGAGAATGGTATGATTGTATTTACGCACTGTCATTCCTCAGCTGTTATGAGCATACTAAAACGTGCATGGGAAGAGGGAAAGCAATTTGAGGTATACAATACAGAAACGAGACCGCTATTTCAAGGTAGAAGGACTGCAAAGGAGCTTGCTGAATTGGGAATAAAGGTAACGCACTTTGTTGACGCTGCTGCAAGAGTAGCAATAAAAGATGCAGATATTATGCTTATTGGTTGTGATGCGATAACGGCAGAGGGTAAGGTTATAAACAAGATAGGTAGTGAAATGTTTGCGATAATCGCTAACAAGTACGAGGTTCCCGTTTATTCCGCAACGGATTCATGGAAATTTGACCCTAAGACTGTTTTTGGTTATAAGGAGCCAATAGAAATGAGGAACCCAGCAGAGATTTGGAAGAACGCACCAAACAATGTGGAGATAAGAAACTTGGCATTTGAAAGGATAGACCCAAACCTTATAACTGCAATCATTTCTGAACTTGGAATTTATAGTGTGGATGCGTTTATACTTGAGGTTAAGAAAAAATACAGGTGGCTTTGATTAGGTTAGTCTTTTGTAACAGCTTTATATTACCAATAATAAAACTTTAAAATATGAAGAAATTAGTAATTTTGATAATTTTAACAAGCTTGCTAGCCTTTTCCCCCTCAAGCCTTGGTATAGAGAACAATAAATATGTTGGTGTTCCGGCAAATGAGACGAAATATTGTGACTTTTTATACCTTCCTCAGGATTTAGCATCAGCAATTAAAGATGGAACTGAGGTTGTGGTAAGTGTGGAGGATTTGATGGCTAGCTCAGATATCAAACACGGTAAGTTTATGATAGCTGAGCATACAGTAGAAAAAATACCAATTTGTTTTTATTATCATGGAAAACCGAGCAAATATAATTTTTACAAAGTAAGGGTGTATTCAAAAGAGCTTAAAATAAGCAAAGAATTTACGGGAGGATTTTGTATAACAAAGTACAGGGATGTGGATATAGTTAGTGAAAATGGTACAGATGTATGTAAAATAATCAATGAGCATAGCGATATATTTGATATAAGACCTGCTTTAGATAGCTTGAAATTGCATGCCAATGAAGAGAAAAATATAGAACTATATGTTGCCGGTTTTGCTGATGTAGATATAAAAATAGAGGCGTATGCTGAAGGTATAGGCATATTGCCCAAAAGCACATATGTAAAAATAAGTAAACAATTTCCTATTCAAAAAAGGGTCTTCAAGATAAAAAGTAGCAAGGATGGTGAGTATAAGATAGTATTTAGAGGGTATATAGAGGGGTGCACATTAAAAACGTGTATGAAAGAAACATATGTCAATGTCTTTGTTAGTAATGAGATTGATAAAGGGTTTAAGACAAGTATAGTGCCGAGGAGTATAAACATTGAGCAAGGTAGAAATGCGTGGGTAAGGGTTTTGGTAACAAACTATGAAAATTCTACGTATTTCAATGTAAGCGTGAGTTATGATGATGGTGCAATAGTAAGCCCAACAAGCAAGTACTTATTCGTGGAAAGGGGTGAGACAAAAAGTGTATTATTTAAGATAGCATTAATGAATAAAAAAATATACAGAATAGAGTTTAAGATTAGCTCAAGATACGGCGAGAGGTTCGAGAATGCCTATATTTCTACAAATGAGCTTGTAAATGATATTAAGCGATATGCTGAAAGTGTTATAGATGAGGTTAGTGATGAAGAGATTAAAAACAGTATAAAGCATTCCACGGCCAGATGGATTGATTTGCATAACAAGGTAGAATATATGAGTAAAGAAGATATTAAAGGGTTAGCAGACATAAGGCATGAGATAGAAAATGCCAAGAAAAAAAGTACGAGCAGCACAGTTAATAATATAACATCAACCAAAAACGAAGAAAAGGGTACAAGCAATGTATTTTATGTGCCACTCTTGGCTCTGCTCATAATAATAGCAGCGATTTCATATATTCTAATAAAGAGGGTGAGAGTAAAACAAGCCGGGGATATATATTTTGAAGGATTTAGCTAATAAATGGATAATATGAAAATATCATTGCTTTTCCAACTTTCTGGCTTCCATAGCACGCTCCCGCTTGCGGAGATAGAGGCTATGCTTTCGCTCTATGGTTCATTCAATCTTTTAGAAAAAACTGAACGCTTTGCAATATTTGATTTTGTAGGTAAAAGAAATGTAATCGATTCGCTTAGGAGAAGGTTATCTTTGGTGCATGGGGTATTTGAATTCCTTGGGAGATGTAAGCTTGGAGATATAGAAACATTCTTTAAAGAAAAACAAGTTCAAATAGAGATGCCATACAGGATAAGAATGCATGGTATGCTTATTAATGATGTGATAGATAGGGTTGCGGATATAATAGAAAATAAAAGTTTGCATCCGTGCGTAAGTTTGGAGCATCCAAAAACCTCTATAGAATTGTTTATAAAGGGCAAAGATGTGTATATAACTAAGTTGCTTTTCTATCCAGATAAATCATTCATGAAACATTCACCAAAGCACAGGCCATTTATAAGACCTGTAGCAATGGATGCAAGAATAGCAAGATGTATGGTCAACCTCTCACGCATTGCCAATGGCAAGCTAATAGACCCTGTATGTGGAACCGGTGGTATATTGATAGAAGCAGCGAGCATGGGGATAAAGGTTTACGGAATGGATAAAGAGAGGACAATGGTAAAAGGAACGAAGCAAAATCTTGAATTTTTTGGATATAGCGGCGATGTAATGCAAGGAGATGTTATAACACTTGATAAATTATTCCCTCATAATTACTTTGATGCTGTAGTGTGCGATATGCCTTATGGTATATCATCATCACTCGGCAATATTAGAAGGGATGTGCTTTATTCTAAGGCTATTGTCGCTATGAGAAATGTTGTGAAAAAAGGTCATTATGTGGTTATAATGGTTCCCGAAGAAATAAATTTATTAAATGTAAAAATGAAATTAATAGAAATCCATAAAGAAAGGGTGCATACAAATCTTACAAGGAGAATATATGTATTAAGAAAGGAGTGTGATTGAATGGATGCGGTATTTTTCATAAAAAAGGAAAGGTATGAGAACATCAAAAACATGTTACTGTCAGATGATATGGTATCGAGGCAATCCCTAGATTTTAGGGATAACAAAGTGTTAGGCATGGAAAATGAAGGCTATTATCTAAAAATATCTGGCAGTAAGGAAAGTATTGAGAAAGCAAGAAAAATAATAGGAAGTAGTGGGAAAGAGTTAATTGGGAAAGAGAAAGAGTTGATATTAAAAAAGATTAATGAGCAAGAGAATGATGCCGTCGCTGGATTTGGCAATATATTTGGATAGTGCGCGAGTAGTCTAGTCTGGTAGGACACAGGCTTGCCGAGCCTGTGACCCGGGTTCAAATCCCGGCTCGCGCATTGGTATTATGGAATACAAAGAAATGTTGGATGAAGCTTTTAAAAAAATCCCAAAGGTAAGCAAAGATAGTTCTAGATTTGAGATTCCAAGAGCTAGGATTGTAAGGGCTGGCTCCCGAACCATAATATCAAACTTTGTAGAAATAGCAAACATGCTAAGAAGAGATAAATCGCACTTGCTTAAGTTTTTACTTAAAGAATTGGCAACATCCGGCGAAATAAAGAATCAGATGCTTGTTGTGCAAGGAAGGTTTAGGCCAGAGGTTATAGATAGGAAGATTGATATATATGTAAAAAGTTATGTACTTTGCCCAGAGTGCGGAAGGCCCGATACAAAAATAATTAAAGAGGGTAGATACTACTTTTTAAAATGTGAGGCATGCGGCTCTAAGCATACAATAAAGAAAATATAAGGCTTATTTGCATTTTATTTCCCTTGCCATACCCTTTTCTACAAGCAGATCCGCATTTTCTTTAGGCAATAGCGCAATATCACCAAACCTAAACGAACCGTAATTTTTCATATTTATTCCTACAAATTTTGGTACATTGCCCTCTATCATAAGTAATGACTTCTCATCCCCGTCTTTCGTTAAATTTTTTAATTGCTCATGATAATTTTTGACCACGCTCACTATCTCATTAAAAAATGTTTTTTCCTTGTCCGTAAGGTTTTCTGGTTCAAATCCCGATTTATCATAGTAAAGTGCAGCTATTACTATCTTTCTTTCCCTGAGTTCTATTATTGCTTCCAACCTTTTTTTAGCGCTTTCCAGCTCCCATTTATCCTTCTCATCTCTAACCATCCCTGCCTTTCTATCCAGGTACAGCCTTGCTTGCTGGAAAAAATTATCTGGCAATTTAACGAGACCTTTTGATAACCTTTCCTCATCATGTATGTTTTTTATTGTCTCATATGTAATCATGGTTATCTGTTTGTAAGAGAGAAATATAAAATTTAGTTATGAAACTTTTATCATGGGTACTATAAGACAGCCAATAATATGCATATTGGGTCATGTTGATAGTGGAAAAACTACTTTGCTTGATAAAATAAGGGGTAGTGCTGTAGCTAAAAGCGAGCACGGTGGAATAACACAGCATATAGGAGCAAGTGAGATACCTCTTGAGAATATAAGGGCTGTTTGTGGAAAGCTTATAGATAGTATGGGTATAGATATAAAGATACCTGGCTTGCTATTTATTGATACACCTGGTCATGAGGCCTTTACTACCTTACGAAGAAGGGGCGGTGCTATTGCAGATCTTGCAGTGCTTGTTATTGATATCAATGAAGGCTTCAAAGAGCAAACGGATGAGTCTCTAACATTTTTGAAGGAGTTCAAAACACCATTTATTGTCGCTGCAACAAAGATCGATAGAATTTTTGGGTGGCATAATGCAGACACACTTTCGTTCGCGGAAAGCATAAAACATCAGAGCAAGGAAGCTCAAAATGAGCTCGAAGAAAAGATTTATAGGATTGTTGCTGATCTTGCAACCAGAGGCTTCAGTTCAGAAAGGTTTGATAGAGTTAAGGATTTCACAAAAGAGGTTGCTATAGTTCCTGTCTCTGGGGTAACAGGAGAGGGTGTGGCAGAGCTTATAATGTTGCTTGCGGGTCTTTCCCAAAAATTTCTTGAGGACAGGCTAGAAATAAAGAGCGAGACAGGGAAAGGTGCTGTTTTGGAGGTGAAAGAGGTAAGAGGCTTGGGTGTTACTATAGATGTTATACTCTATGATGGTTTAATGAAAAAAGGCGATATCCTTGTTATTGGCGGGGATGATATCATTATAAGTAAGATAAAGGCGTTGCTTAAGCCTGCACCTCTAAGGGAGCTAAGGGTTGAAAAAAGATTCCTTTCTGTTGATGAAGTAAGCGCTGCAGCAGGAGTTAAGGTTGTAGCGAGTAATCTTGAAAATGTTATTGCTGGCTTGCCATTTAGAAGTGTAAGGGATGCCAAGCAAATAGATCGAGTTAAAGAGGAGCTCCTCAAAGAGGTTGAGGAAGTGGAGATAGAAACGGAAAATGAAGGCGTTATAGTAAAGGCGGATACATTAGGTAGCTTAGAGGCGTTGGTAAAGATTTTAAAGGAGATTAACGTTCCCATAAGAAAAGCTAAAGTAGGGGATGTTAGCAAGAGCGATGTAATGGAATCACATGCTACCAGCTCCTTAATATTTGCCTTCAATGTTTCCGTGCCTCAGGATGTAAAGCTTGTTGCAAAAGATATGAATGTAAAGATATTTAGCTCTAAGGTCATCTACAGGTTGATAGAGGATTATGAGAACTGGGTAAAAGAGGAGAAACAGAGAGAAGAGGAAGAAATATTACGTAATGTTAGCCTGCCTGCAAGAATAAAAGTGCTTAGTGGGTATGTATTCAGGTACTCAAATCCAGCAATATTTGGTGTTGAGGTGTTAGCTGGCAGACTAAGACCTGGTGTTAGATTAGCAAAGAATAACAAGCTGGTAGGAGAGGTAAAAGAGTTGCAATCCAGAGGTGAAAATATAGAAGAGGCTAAAGCTGGTGAAAAGGTTGCAATTTCAATGCCGGATGTTACTATTGGGAGGCAGGTGAAAGAAGGTGACATACTTGAAACCTATTTAACGCGTGATGAAATAGAGCTTCTTGAGAGGATAAGGAAAAGGCTAGGGGATGATGAAATAAAATTGTTGGAGGAGTTGGATAAACGCTAGCTATAAATTCACTTAAATTTTTATACCTTAATTTATATAGAATTACTTGTGGGCTCGTGGCTCAGCCTGGTCAGAGCGCTCGACTGATAAGCACGCAGAAATCGAGAGGTCGAGGGTTCAAATCCCTCCGAGCCCATTACCTTTTCTTCATAACAAAGAATGCATGATCTTTTTCATACGGGTCCAATATCAGTTTTTCCAAAATTACAAAGTGCTTTGAAAGCTTCCTTTCCTCTGATGCGTATATGTTCTCCGGCATATCTGTCACATCTATGCTTCTTGCCTTTATTGCAATCATAGCATATCCATCTTTTTTTAAATAGAGCTTAGCATTTCTTATCATTATCTCACTCTGGTCATCACTTGCCACATCTTCATATACTATATCGACCTTCTCGATCCACCAGTATTGCTCTGGTAATTTTGCATTTGCGAGTATTGGTACTATGTTTTTCCTTTTTTCTGCTAAAGGCACAAGTTCCCTTAGGCTTCTTTCAGAAACATCAACTCCGTATATAATCCCGTTTCTACCTATTATATCTGAAATAAAACTTGCTGTTGTACCTGAAGCTACACCAAGATAAAGTACCTTGCAACCATTTTTTATTGGGAATATCTTTAACCCTTTCATTATAGCAGCGGCAAGTTTTGAGCGATAAGGGCTCCACTCTCTGAACTCTTCACCACCCTTTTTAATTATCTTCTCTGTATATATCTTTTCTCCTTTAATGAGTGATTTGGTGAAAATCTTCCCATCTATTTTCCATACGCCACCAAATATGCCCTTCATTAACTATTTATATGTGTTGAAAAAATATTAAAATATAGTGATGAGATGTTAGAGAGGGTTTCTACGGGCATACAAAACCTAGACAAGCTGGTTGGTGGTGGCTATCCAAAGGGTTCTGCAATACTCGTAACGGGCGGTACCGGAACAGGAAAAACCATATTTTCTGCGCAATTTTTATGGGATGGGTTAAAGAAAGGTGAGAAAGGTATATTTATATCGCTCGAAGAAAATGAAAATGATATAAGGGAGGATGTTAAGCAATTTGGCTGGGATTTTTTGAGTTATGAGAAGAAAGGTATTCTTAGGCTTTATTATTATGATCCATTCAATGTCGCCGATATAGAGGCCGCTGTTTCAGAAGTGCTTACAGGATTTAAACCGCAGAGGCTTGTATTGGATTCTATTTCTATTATAGGTTTATATCTAAAGGATCCCGCAACA
>QMZT01000022.1 GCA_003663325.1 Candidatus Aenigmatarchaeota archaeon
CACTCTTCAATTATATCCATGCAATCTCTCATACCATAATCACTAACTATACCCGCTGCACTAATCCAAACCAACATCTTCACATCAAAATTCATTTTTTTCAACATTTTGTAAATTATGCAAGATGCAGGCATGTAAAGATCTTTGAATTTTAATCTTGGATTAATATGAATAACGTTATTGCTATTCATATCCATCTCAGGGATATGGTGGTCTATGATTAGAACCTTTGTAAGAGGCAAAACGTTTAGTATAGCTTTGAGCTTCTCATGCTCTTGGTCTATAGGTATGTCAGTAAAACAAAGCAAAGATGGACTCTTTTCCAGTATGAATCTTTTCATTTTCTTATCTATTACAGGGCCTTCCATCGGTATTGTTTCAAATCCAGAAAAGAATCTTAATAATAAAGATGCGGAGGTTACACCATCGCCATCCCTGTGATAGAGAAGTAGCTTATTCCCGTTTAAACAAAGGTACTCTTTAGCTTTCTCCAATCTTACCCCATAAAACAGCATAAATATTTATTTCCATTAGATTTTTAAATCAAAAATTCAGGGCTGCGGGTGGAAAGTTTCCCAAACGAGACCGTTAAGATAAGAATGGTGGAAAGGTGAGCCATACAGGCTATAAGCTATACAGCTCAATATGAAAGGAAAAGCTTTCCACCAATTATACCTCTTTGCCTTGCTTAAATATTTTTCTGCGGAGCAAAGCTTGCATACCTTGCTATAATTTAGTTCTTTCCTCAAGCCAAAGGTTAATGGAAAGCAAGCGTTGGGATGGTTGCTATAGATATAAAAACAAGGGAAGTGCTTTGGATTAGGGCTTTAAGCAGGAGTAGCTTAGAAGCTTGCCTCTTCCTTAGCCAAGTAAGGAAGAATTGCTTGAATAAAAAATGTTTAACCAGATATTTTTATATATGAAAAAAACAATATTCTATCATTTGGTGATGTTGTGAAAGAGAAGATAACGAAAAATAAAACCAAGGCAAGGATGAGAAAGTTTAAAAGGAAAGAAAAGAAGAGCGCATGGCTATTATTTCTTAAAAAATACAAGCTGCATGTGCTTATTCTTGTAATACTGCTTATCTCTATAGCCATAGTGCTTGTTGTGAGGCAACCGACTGCTACGAGCCCATACAATCCTATCATGCCCGCAAAATCCATTGAGATTGGTGATATCGTAACCGTTGCATACAAAACAATGTATGAAAATGAAACTGTTATTGAAAGTGGTAACTTTACATTTGTTGCTGGCCGTGGTTATGTCATAAAGGGCATCGATAATGCTGTTATCGGTATGAAAGAGGGTGAGAAAAAGAGAATACTGGTTACACCAGAGGAGGGATATGGCACATATGATGAGAAAAAGATTATCTATTACCCATTAGTGAGAAAAATAAATAGAACGCTACCCATTTCATTACAGGATTTTGAGGATTTCTTTAATTCAACCCCAATCGTTGGGGAAACATACCAAGCTAGTGGTATGCCCTGGCCAATCAGGGTTTTAAATGTAACCGATAACACGGTTATAGTTTCACATGAGCCAGAAGATAACATAAGTATAAACCAATCATATGGCGTTGAGATTGTAAGGAAGACCGACAAAAATATAATAGTAACATTAATACCAAGGATTGGTGCAAGGATTCAAACATACCTTGGTATAATGACAGTAAAGAGTGCAAACTCAACCCATATTGCCCTCGACCTTAACCACCCGTTTGCAGGTAAAACGCTGCTATTTGATATAAAGGTGTTATCAATAGAAAAATATAACAAAACTGCTGAGAGCAAGAGGATTTGATTAGATCAGCTTTGTGCAAGTGGTATGAATCCCATAAGCATAGGGGTTATTAGAGGCAACAAAAATGATGTAAATATATAGCACACCAATGCCAAAATAAGCACATGCACAAGCTCCATATCCCTAATAAATAATTTTAACAATAGTATCCATAGCACCAGAGGCAAAAGCAAGTGAAGAAATGGTACAGCCGGCAGGAGGGATGCAAAAAAAGATAGTACAGGCGTTGCATTTATAATACTTGTTATGAGTGCAATTATAAATACATTTATAGGGTTGATCTCACCACCACTACTTCTGGTGAGGATATAAGCTAATATGAGAATCACTATGCCTGTTATTATTGTTGAAACTAATATATTTATTCCAATAGAAATAGGATTTAATGTCGATAAATCCAGCCCCGCTATAGACTCTGCAACATTTTCCATGTTTAAAAATTTCATTTTTTACCTATAAAAAGATTGAAGTAATTTATTTTATATGCCACTCGTAAATCTTGTGTTTGAAGTACATCAACCAATACGGTTAAGGAAATATGGCGTGGATAGAAAAAGCAAGAACATGTTTGAGAGGTATTTTTCAGATAGTTTCAATAAAGAGGTGTTTGATAGGGTTGCAAATAAATGCTATTACCCAGCAACAAACACACTACTGGATATAGTTAATGATTTAAAAAATACAAGGAAGCCATTGAAGGTAGCATTTTCTATAACTGGTTTATGGATAGAGCAGGCGATGAAGTGGCACCCAGACCTAATAGAGCTGTTTAAGCAGTTTCCTAAGAAGCACGTTGAATTTATAAGTGAAACATATTATCATTCTCTTGCATCATTATTTGATGATATGGGAGAATGGGAGGATCAGGTTAAAGAGCACAGGGCTTTGATAACCTCCTTGTTTAATCAAAAACCGAAAACAATAACAAATACCGAGCTCATTTACAACAATGTAATTGCTAGGCATGCAGAGAAACTAGGGTATAAGGGTATATTTACTGAAGGTGTTGAAAGAATTTTAGGATGGAGAAGCCCGAACTACCTGTACAGGCCACCTAATGGAAATATCAAAATACTACTTAGGAATAGAAGGCTAACAGATGATATAGGTTACAGATTTTCTTCGCGCTGGTGGAGTGAGTGGCCTTTAACCGCAGAGAAGTATGCAGCATGGCTTTCAGCATGCGATGGACAGGTAATAAATCTTTTCATGGATTATGAGACATTCGGCGAGCATCACGAAGAGGGGAGCGGGATATTTTGGTTTCTCAAAGCGTTACCGTATAAAATAAATGAATACGAAAATCTAACCTTTTCGCTTCCTAGGGAAGTTATTGAAAAAAATGATGCTGTTGGTGTATTTGATGTGTTTGAACTAAGTACTATTTCATGGGCGGATATGGAGATGGATGTATCTGCATGGCTTGGCAATGATGTTCAGCTAGCATTTCACAACGAACTTAAAAGGCTTGGAGAGTTGGTAAAAAGAGCTAAAGATAAGGAATTGCTAAGGATATGGCGCCTTTTGCAGACCTCTGATCACTTGCATAATATATGCACAAAGTGGTGGGGGGATGGTGATGTTCATCAATACTTCTCCTACTTTGATCACCCACACCAAGGATTTGCCACCATAGCAGATGTGCTTTTTGATTTCAAAGAGATTGTAATGGATAGCATAGGCAGAAAGCAAAAAAAGAACTAAGCGAGAGAAGCTATTATAAAGCCTGATAAAGCTAAAATAAGCGTTGCTAGCCATACTTTTTTGTTCCATGCAAATATCTTGCTACCATCGAGCATACCAAATGGGATTAAATTAAAGATTGCAAGCCAGGCGTTTATTGTTGCCATAAAAAGGAATAAAGCGGCATGTGAAAATATAAATAGGATCAGGGAGGCGTAGAGGAGTGATATATTGAAAATAACACCCGCTACACCTATCTTTCCTATATCCTCCAGTGTTGGGTTTCTGAATGCCCAATAAGCAGAAAAGACCACGGCACCAGGTGCTGCAAATATAAACGATCCATTAGAAATGAATGCAAGCAAGAGTGCAAAAAGCAATCCTTGAGGCCACATTCTATATTCAGAGAAAAATCCCCTTTTCCTTGCTACAAATCTATGCATAAGTTCATGGCCTATGAATGCAATGCCTACAGTAAGTAATGAGTAAAGAAAAAATAACGGCTCAGCCAATATTTCTGGGTACGAAAATACTATGGATAATACTATAACAGATATCATTATCTCCTTTATTTCTCTCATAGTGAAATCAAACATATTCAAAAAATCACCATCTAAGCATCTTAATCCCATAAGCCCATTGCCTTACCATAAACACCAGTTGTCCATCTTGCTATTCTGTCCCATTTAAAATTCTTTTCTACCATCTTTCTACCATTCCTTCCCATCCACCTGCACCAGTTATCATCCCATAGTACACGAAGCAATTGATCTGCTATCGAGTTTGAATTTGCAGGGATTGTGTGCAGGCCGGTGTATTCATTTATTATCGTCTCCTTGAGACCGCCTGTATATGAGCCGACTGTCGCTTTATTGGCTGCCGCAGCTTCTAAGGCAACAATACCGAAGGGTTCATATATAGAGGGTGCAATAGTGAGATCTGCAACTTTGTACAAAGAGATAAGTACATCATCTGGTACATACCCCGTAAAATAGGTTTTTTCCTTTAGCCCAAGGCTCCACGCCTTCCCTCTATAATGTTCCAGGCCGCCGCCATCCCCAACAAAAACAAACTTTGCATCCCTGTACTCATTTAAGACCTTCGGTATGGCATCAAGCAGATAATCAACACCCTTTTGATAAGTTAGTCTGCCTACAAAAAGTATCATTTTTTCCCAATCCCCAGCGTACCATTCCCTCCTTGTAGTGTATTTAGCGTTATCAAACTTCTTTATATCGACCCCGTTCGGTATATAATGTATCTTCTCTTCTGGGACAGAGAAGATGGTTTTAACTTCTTCACAAAAATCCTTACCAACAGTTATGATTTGGTCAGCTTCATATGTACCATACCACTCAAGATCATTTATCATCTTTGATACAGGGGTATTTATACCAGCCCTTCCTCGCTCCGTAGAATGCAAGGTAAAAACAAGTGGCTTTTTAAGTATTTTTTTTAACCCGGCCCCGGCTGGCACTGCCATCCAATCATGTATATGTATAACATCAAACCTTTCTATTTTGTTAAGCTCTATTGCCTTTTTCTCAAATCTCTGATTAAGATACATGGACCAGCCCACTATATCAGGAGCACTTTGCGTGGAAGATACCCTGTGTATTGTTATACCGGCATCATAATCCTCTTCCTCCTTATCACCATATGTAAGGATATGAACATCATGACCCATCCTAACTAATGCTTTGGAGAGATCGTAGCAATGACTTGCTATGCCACCCACCTTGTAAGGTGGGAACTCCCATGTAAACATCAATATCTTCATATCCCCACTTTAGCCAGCTTTTTATACAATTCCAAAATCCTTTCATCCCATTTATCTCTAAAGGGCGTTAGTAATGTTATTTTTTCTCTTTCAATATTAAAATCATTTATTACGTGCCTCATCGTAACTTCATTATCAACCAATATGTGGCTAGCATTATGCAAACCCATACCTTCTATCTCGTGAATAAGCCCAGAATAATCTATGCCAAATCCCCTTTCCTTTTCTGTAGAATGCATACTCAATATTAATGGCTTTTCTGCAAACCTTGCCATAGAAAGGGCAACAGGTATTGTTAGCCAATCGTTTGCATGTATGATATCGAACCCATAGCACTCATAAACCTCCCTCCCTGCCCTTCCAAGCTCCGTATTCATTATCATTGCCCAATTGAACAAATTATTACCCTTTATTACACAAGAGGTTTTGAAGATATTTAGATTTTTATTAATGCTGAGCCTTTCTTCCACGTCATCATAGCACACAAGGTTAACCAAATGGGATTTTGAAAATGAGTGCAGCAAAGCCTTGACATATTCACCTACAAAATCCCCATCTATTATCTTACCAGAAAACATTATAATCCTCATAATAACCTAATTAAAAATTATACTCATCCCCATAATAAAATTTACTTCTTGCCATGCTTACCATTAAAAGCTTAGCAACCCTTCTCAGTATCAATAATTTTGTAGTCATCACTGCTTTCAATAACCTCTTCTATTGATTTTATATCCTCAAGCGGTATCTCATTGCCGTCTAGGTTTGTTACAAAGGGTAGTGTTATACATATATTTTCTACATCCTTGCTAATTTCTACTGTTTTGTTTATATAACCAACAATATTATTTGTTTTGCTATTTATAACCCATCCGAGTATTTGATATTTCGCAGGATATATGCCTCGCTCTTTCATTGCAAAGAATACCCCGCTCTCGTTAAAGTTTGTTATTACTAGCGGATATGGCTCATTGGTGAATATGTTTCTGTTTATTGGATCAAGATAAACAGTAACGTGTGCAATCTTTTCCCCATCTTCCAAAAATTGATCAATCCTTTCCCTGCCTCCTGTGATTTCATAACCACCTCCATTTCTTCTCATTTCAATTCCATAATACCTAACCTCTATCTCCCCCTTCAATTTACCAAGCTTAATTGTCTTTTCCTTTAAATCATGATAAGTGGTTAGGTTGCCATAACTTATATATCCATGCTTGTATACCTTTAGCTCCCCAACAACGGCTGGAACCTTTGCCCTTATAATACCATTTTCATCGCTCTTACCTACAAAGCACGTATGGAAAAATGCAACAGCATCTTTTATTGGTTTACCGCTCTCATTAATTATTTTTAGCGTTACATCATACTTGGCATTTTTTACGCAAAGCTCTTCATAGTCCCCATGCTCATAACCTTTACATTTTCCTGGCATATTGTTCTCTATGGAAACCATGACACCAAATCTTAGCCACTGATTCATTATCTCATCCTTTATGGTAAGTATGATTGGGTATTTAAAGGTGTACAATACTAGGTAGTTCTTCGAGCAAAAGGAGATTAATGGGAATTCCTGCTTCGCAACTATTATCGATGGTTGCGGATAAATTCTAAGATTCTTACTGATGTCCCATTCATCTGGATAGAATGTCCTTATCTTTAAATCGTAGTTAGCTAGGGATATAGGGAAGAATGGGTTGCTTGCTAACTTTTTTGTATTTTTATTAAATACTATATGGGAGGCAACATAGTTTGCTATTTTCTTTATCCCTTCAGCAACCTTTGTCCTTTCTATTAGCATATAATTCCCACAACCATAAACAACACCGCTAACCGGAACCCAATAGCTGGAATCTGGATTTGATTGTAACATAGTAGATAGCGTTAGTATTTCAAAGAGGTTCGTGTTGTTTAGCTTGCTCAAAAATTCTTTGGAAAATTTTATTATGGTGTAAATATCACTGCCTTTCTCTATTATGTAAGGTCTTTCTATGCGCTTTCCTTCAAATGTAAACGGCAGGGTTATTTCAAATACGATCTTTTTGCTTGTCAATCTTACACCTATTTCCAACCTTTCTAAGTCAAACGTGATATTCTTTCCATAAAACACGCTATTCTTTAGCCTGTCTCTTATTGCTATTTTCAAATAATTTACTATGCTATTTTCAATATTTGGTATAAATATATTGCCGCAATCTTTCCATATCGCTATCTTACTGCCCCCATGCCTCACATGCCCTAGCGGGCTGCCTTCAAAACCACCCGTATAATAAAACGCCAGCAGGGCATCATCTATACTCTCTCTTAGCACACCTTTCACAGCCTCTCTAATCATCTTTACATCCTCTCCTATACTAGATACTTGGCTCTGTGGTCTAAGAGAAAGCAAGGAGATGAAAAATATTACTAAAACCATGATTATTGCCACTACGATAATTGCTACAAACTCCAGCTGAGCTTTCCTTTTCATATTAGCACGCATTGTAGTAGAGAGGATAAGATATTACTCCATGATCTGTGTTAATCACAAAATAGTACGTATCAGCATCGCTGTGTTCATTTATATGGAAAATATCCTTTACCACGCCTTCATACTCGCCCTTAATATCAAGCGATATTCCATTAACATACCCTCCGGTGTTATATATATCCAATTCGGGCACTTTGCCCAATTTCTCAAAATCATAGCTTATTCTTATTTCATCATCTGCGCATACACTTTCATTATATACCAACAGCTCATCACCCCTGGAAAAGGTGATCACAACATCACCATACGAGAGGTTGCTATTTAAGGTATTACTGAGCGCTGTGCCACTGTTCATACTTTTTAATACCTCGCTATAAGAAGTTGCATAATCCTCAACGCTTCTTAGCTTTGAGGTCCTTGTTTTTACAATACTATCTGTGATGGAAACCATGTCCCTGACCTTATTAAAGGAATCGTATAAGAGATAGAGTGATATCAAAGCTATAGCAAACCCAACCACGTTCTCAACCTTATCCACAACATCACATACCTTATCAGCAGCTATTGCTAGGTGAGGAAATGCCGCAATAAGCACAATCCCTATTATCACACATATAGCACCGGCTCCCTTTGCCATAGCATACCTTTTCATCATGCACTCATAAAACTGCCCGCTTTCAAAAAAGTATGAATAAAAATTGCCTATGCTTTCAATCTCTACCTCCTCCCCTTCCTCAAAACTATCAAGCTTATTTAGCCTCTCTAAAAGCATGTGCTCTCCTGTTTTAATTGCACAATAAAGAGCTATGGGTGCGCCGTCCTTTGCTATATTTATAATATTTCGCAGTGTGCTTGCTTCACTATCCCAAAACTCATCTTTTATATAATCCTTTACCAAGCCTAATATTTTCCCTTCGCTATTAGAGTATATTTTATTTATGAAGCCTGATGCAAAGCAACACTGCCCTATGAAGGAGAGTATCATATGAATCCTGTAAAGCCAACTAGCAAATCTTTTCATGTACCCTAAATAGCTTGCTCTCTTCTCTATAGCCTTTTTTGTATCTATCGCATCATCAATTATCTTCCCTTCCATTGTAACCGTCTTTGAAGCAGAAAGCTTTGCATGATAGGCCAGGTATTGCACCTCAACTGTTAGGTTTATATTTCTTTCTTTTCTTAGCGTTCTGCCAACATTGTAGCTTGGTACAAACACATTGCATTCATATTTATTTTCTCCAGCCCTCTTACACACGCTCTTTGTTAGCTCCCTGTTATCCCATTTATAGTATGCTCTAACTATGTTCAATGATGAAGGAGCGTTCAGTATGGTCGCTGTAAGCTTCCTTGACGGATTAATAGGATAGCATTCATATTCATCGCTAACAATCTGGCATTCAATCTCATCTGGAAAGTCTATAGCTAACTCTGGATTCAGCTCCTCTTCTTTTAAGCTAAAGGTTACATTATCTGATACCACATACTCGTCACTCTTCAAAAAAAGCTTGAATAAAACATCCCCTTCCCCTTCTTTGCAGGGAAGTGATGCAGGTGGTATTATAACCTTGCACACATATATATCCTTTCTCCCGTTTTCATCAAATTCCCCCTTTACGTAAAGCTTACAATCAATAAACTCCTCCTTTGTTATGTTGCGCGAATCTATGCCAAAAAACCACTCACCTTTCACTATTTCCCCATGCTCCACCGTAACTGGGAATACCTTCTCATCACCTGTCAGGCAATTCAATGTTTTATCAAGCCCCTCCTCTTTTATCTCTATTCTCGGTCTCGTGCCCTTCTCATAAAATATGATCTCTGTTTTATTGGTAAGGATTAAACTCCCAAAATGGGTAATGTTCGCTTTAAATTCCACTTTGCACTTTTTATCTTTAAACCCTTCTGGCAGCAATGAAAACATAGTAGCTGTATCAATAATACACTTTATCTTCTCTTCACTTGCTATATTTCTTAAAGGGCTGCAATGGATCGCATCACTTATATCATACTCCTCGCCTTGCGATTTTAGGAACACCTCTAAGCTTGCTATGCTAAAATCCGTTATTAAATTACTAACATAAATTTCCGTAGCGATCCTTTTATGGGAATTAAAGGCTATGGGCTCTATTTCACGCACATGCAATTCTGGGGTATAGGTGTGCATGCTTATGGAACTTGCATGTAAAAATGGTACGGATATTATTAGATATGCTGATAATATAGCAAATACAACCAATCTCATATTTATATTTTTCACAAGCAGGAATATTAAATATGGATATAGAGGAAAGGATAGAGTATATACTAAAACCACCAACAGAGGAGGTAATAACTAAGAACGAGCTGAAGGAGCTTTTAGAAACAAATAGTAAGCCTTACGCATACGATGGCTTTGAACCCTCTGGCTTGGCTCATTTAGGCTCTGGTTTGTTAAGAGCAATAAAGCTTAAGGATATGTTAAAGGCTGGGGTAAGGTTTAAGATATACATTGCTGATTGGTTTGCATGGATAAACAATAAAATGGGTGGTGATTTAGAAAAAATAAAGCTTGCTGGAGAATATCTAATAGAGGCATGGCGGGCTTGTGGTATTGATACCTCGCATATAGAAATTGTCTGGGCATCTGAGTTTGCAAGCGATAGGGAGTATTGGAAGAAGGTTATAAACATAGCCAAGATAACGACAATAAAACGCATACTAAGATGCTGTACTATAATGGGAAGGTGTGAGAAAGAAATGCTTTATACTGCTCAACTTTTCTATCCCGCGATGCAGGCTGCAGACCCTTTCCATTTAGGGGTTGATATATTACAACTTGGAATGGATCAGAGGCATGCAACCATATTGAGCAGGGAGGTAGCAGAAAAGTTAGGGTGGAAAAAGCCTGTATGTGTGCATCACCACCTATTAATAGGTTTACAAAATCCGGAAAGGATGGGAAAGGAATTTGAGGCAAAAATGAGCAAATCCAAGCCAACCAATGCTATATTTATCCATGATAGCGCCGAGGTGGTTAAGCAAAAGGTGATGAATGCTTACTGCCCGGCAAAGATCGTCGAGCAAAACCCTGTGTTAGAGATATGTAAGTATATAATCTTTAGAAAGGTTAAGGAGATGGAGATAGAAAGGCCCGCAAAATATGGGGGAAATGTTAGCTATGCAAGCTATGAAGAACTTGAGAAAGATTATGAAGGTGGTAAGTTGCATCCTTTAGATCTAAAGATGGGTGTAGCAAGATACCTTAACGTTATACTTGATCCGATAAGAGGGTATTTTGAAAGCAATAAGCGTGCAAAAGAGATCTATGAAAAGGTAAAGAGCTTTTGCGTGAGCAGCTAAAGGATTTATTATTTTCAAACAATTTTTAATCATGGACATCTCTTTTGGTTTTGATGATTTTGCAACAGAGCTTGGCGAACTGGAAATAAGAAAGACCAGAAAGTTTGACAGGGTATGGAAGATTGGCCATGGTGGGAGTATAGCATCTCCCATGGTAATCCATAAAAATATGCTTCTCTTTGGAGCACTTGACAGCTATCTTTATTGCGTTAATGCTGATAATGGCAAGAATTATGGAGGTTTAGAACAGGTGACAGGATAGGAAATTCATTGCCCGCTATTTATAATGGTAATGTTTACATAGGAAGTTATGATGCATTCCTTTATGCAATTGATATGGAAACAAGAGAGCTTGTATGGAGATTTAAGGCCGGCGATTTCATATTTTCTGGCCCGGCGATTGATGAGAAAAATGGCATTGTTTATTTTGGCTCAAAGGATAGCTATATCTATGCCGTTTCAGCAAGAGATGGTAAGGAAATATGGCGCTTCAAAACAATGGATGAAATCATGTCATTTCCAACCCTGTATAATGGCAAGCTCCTTATAGGCTCTTTAGATGGGTATCTTTATTGCATAGATGCATACAGCGGAAGAGAGGAGTGGCGATTTAAAACAGGTGGAGAGATTGTACAAAGATTTGAGTTGCCTGTAGCAAACGGTATGATTTATTTTTGCTCCTTCGATAACTATCTTTATGCCCTTACACTAGATGGAAAGGAAGTGTGGCGGTTCCAGCTGGGTAAATATGGAAGCAGCGGTGTGCCTGCACTATATAAAGGCGTGCTTTATCATGGAGATAGAGAAGGAATTTTCTATGCTATAGAAGCAAATAGTGGCAAGGAAGTTTGGAGATTTTATGCAAGCAAAAAACCTATAAGCCAAAAGCCACTAATATTCAACGAAAAGGTTTATTTTGGGTCAGATGATTGTAATCTTTATTGTCTAGATTTGAATGGAAATGAAATGTGGCGATTCAAAACTGAAGGCATAGTTGGCGTGCCACCTGTTGTTTACAAGAATATGCTTTTAGTGGCGTCATTTGATTGTCACGTGTATGCGATAGATTTGGTAACAAGAGAAGAGATATGGCGCTTTGCTACCTCAACCATGCAGCAATCATACTTCCCACCTGCTTATGAGGCGTGGGAAACAAAGGTAAAAACAGATACACATAAAGAAGAAATGGAAGAAGGCAAAGAAGACAAATACGCAAGAAGCTTAGCCATGGGAGAATTTGACAGCTATAAGGCAAAATCAGAGTATGCTATGAAATCGGAGTATACAAGCAAGAGTGAATATAAATGATTAAATCACA
>QMZT01000023.1 GCA_003663325.1 Candidatus Aenigmatarchaeota archaeon
CCCGTTTACCATTGCCTGATACACCCTCTCTTCTAATGGTTCAACAACAATGTAGAAACGGTTGTGTTTGTTAGGAGACTTTCCCTCTACAGGTTTTGGTGTGGCTGTATGCACACTTTCCCTATATATTACTATTGGGGATGATACCTCTACCTCTATCCCTTCATCTTTTAATGGCCTTTCGACCTTTGCATCTATATGCAACTCTCCCAATCCAGAAACTAAATATTCTCCCGTGTCTTCATTTATCTTTACAATTAGCGTTGGGTCCTCCTTACTTACCTTTCTTAAAAAGTTTATAAGCTTTGACAATTGCTTAGGTTGCTTCGGCTCTATAGCCTTTGTCACCACGGGCTCAAACATGTGCTTTATTGCCTCAAATGGTGTTACTGGACGCTCAGGTGAGCATATGGTTTCACCAGAAAACGCATCCTTCAAGCCAACTATACCAACTATATTACCAGCTACAACTTCATCCATGTTTATTCTTTGTTGACCTTTATAAAGTGATACCTGTTGCACCTTGTTTGTTCTCTGCATGCCTACAAGCAATACATCTTGCCCTGCTCTTATCTTACCTGAGAATATCCTCACAGTTGCAACATAACCTGCATGTGGATCAGGGTAAAGCTTTGTTACAACACCAGCCAAGACACCGCTTGGATTACAATTTACCATATCCTTACCTTCATCAGAATCGATATCTCCAGGCCAAATCTTACTTATCCTGTATTTCTGTGCTATTAAAGGATTCGGAAGGTGTTTTATTACCATATCAAGCACAACAACATGCAATGGGGCCTTTTTTGCAAGCGTTTTTTCATCTTCATTGTTTGTCATATCAATTACATCCTTGAACGTCAAACCAGTTCTTTGCATGTATGGTATAGAGATCGCCCAATTTCTAACGGCGGAACCAAAACCAACACTGCCATCATTTACATTGACTTGCCACTTATCTTTAAACTCCTCTTCAGCGTACTTTCTTATCAGCATATTTACTTCCACTATAATATTCTTAAACTTTTCTTGCATTTGTTCAGGAGTGAGCTTGAGCTCCTTTATAAGCCTATCAACCTTATTTATGAACAGCACGGGCCTTACCCTTTCTCTTAATGCTTGTCTTATAACGGTCTCTGTTTGAGGCATCACGCCTTCTACAGCATCTATAACAACTATAACACCATCTACAGCCCTCATTGCCCTGGTTACATCCCCACCGAAATCTACATGACCTGGGGTGTCGATGAGGTTTATAAGATAATCACTTCCTTCATACTCGTGCACCATACTCACGTTAGCGGCATATATTGTTATCCCTCTTTCCTGCTCTTGTTCAACAAAATCCATTGCAAGCTGCTTGCCAGCAAGCTCTTCAGAAATCATGCCAGCTCCAGCAAGCAGGTTATCTGTTAATGTGGTTTTTCCATGGTCTATATGGGCAACTATACCAATATTTCTTATCATCTCCGGCCTGTTCATCAAATCTTTAATTGCCTGCACCAAATCCTTTTTCGCCATTTTAACCCTCCTCTATATTTTTAATGATTAAACTAATTAGACATACAAGCTTTACCTTGCTCCTTCAGCCTCTTTTTCTATTCTTAATCTTTCTCTTATGACATTATTTCTTGTATCATTATTATATATACTTATCAACTCATCTGCTATTACCTCTTCTAAACTTTTCTTGTTTTTGAACGCCACAGATTGTATGTTCTGTGCTATTAAACGCAAAGCCACATCAACCCTTCTTTGCGGACTGGTAACAACAGCCTTTCTTGCTATTATCCCACCAACCCTATAGCCTACAACCTCTTCATAAAGGGCTGCATTTTCTATAGCCTTTACCAGAACCTGCACAGGGTTTTGTTTTGTTCTTTGCTCTATTATTTCGAAAGCTTTTTTAACTGTATTATAAAGCATTTGAGATTTTCCAACGTTCCTGCCGGATGTTAGCTTGTGTTTTTTCCCTCTATGACCAGAAACATATAACTTATTTATGAACCTCTCAACAATACTTATTTTTGTTTTATATACATTGTTTGTTGAAAACCTTCCACATGTTCTCGGAACAAAGACTGGGGCAAGGTTTATATACCTCACCAAACCAGGATCTTCCACCTTTACCTGCGATAGATCCCACCTACCAAATAACATCAATTTCATTTTAACCCCTCGGCTTCTCCTTCTTTCCTTTCAGAAGCTCACTCAAAGCAACACCATTGACAGCCACAACCCTGTATTTTACTCCGTGCATACTACCTACTGCACCGCCTTGAGACCCACCAAGACCTTCTATAAGCACCTCATCATGCTCATCTATAAACTTTATTGCGCCTGTTTTTGGAACAACAGCAGTAACCTGTATCCCATTTTTTATAATCTGACACCTCACAGCCTTAATTATACCTGAGTGTGGCTGTTTTTGCTCTATACCCCTTTTCTTTAACACCAACGCCCTTCCTAAAGGTGCCCCTTCTAATGGATCCTGCTTCCACAATTTCAATATTTTTCTTTTATATGCGGTAGACTTCCATCTAAACTTTTTTCTCTTCCTGATCAAATTCCTTGCCGCAAACATTCCCGGCATCATCTCAACCTTATATCTTTAATCTTGAACATCCTATATAAAAACTCTTTTACCATATTTATATTTTTCCCTCCCCTACCAATCACTGCCGCTCTATCTTTAAAGTTAACCTGTATTTCTGCCTGGTCATTATTTATTTTTATTTCTCTAGCCTGGGGTATTAAATTTTTTATTAACCCCTGTGGTGTATCGGCATACTCAAACACTTTAATCTCCCTTCCCAACATCTTTTTTAAGGTTTTTATTGTAACGCCACCCTTTCCTATTGCAAGGCCCAGCTTTTTCGGCTCTACGAGGAAATACACGCTATCATTATCTGTTATACAATCCTTTACAGCAACACCCGTGATCTGCTCGAACAATGCAACAATCCTTATAGCCTCTGTGTTCAACCTTATGGTCATTGTTTCACTTCTTTCTGTGCTTTTTTGTTGACTTTATACCTATTACCAATACGCTGAAAGGTTTACCGCAAAGCTCGCCAAGGTGTCTTGAATCATTACCAAAGCTTTCTATCTCTATAGAGAAATGCTTGCTGTAGTATTTTAAATTATTTAAGATGTGTTGAGGGATATTGGTAGCGTATATAACCTTTTCTATCTCAGAATTTTTGATACCTTTTATAACACTTTTTGTTCCAAGCGTGATGTTTCCCTCGCTCGCAGCTTTAGCTATTAGCTCTCTCATGTTATCCCTTTTTAATACACATATCCAAGCAAACCTCCACCTATGCCAGCTTTTTTGGCCTCTCTATGGTCCATTATACCCTGCGATGTGGTTAATAATAACAGCCCGCCATTAACAAACGGCAAAAACTTTTTCTCCCACTTTATGAATTCATCCTTCTTTATATAAAACCTAGGCCTTATTACCTTGCAATCATTTATTCTCCCAAGCAATTCTATTTTAAACTTTCCAGATTTTCCATCATCAATGAACTCAAAATTACCTATATACCCGTGTTTCTGCATGATCTTTAACACGCCTTTTATGAGCTTTGAAGCACACGTAACGCAGGATTTTTTACCCATCATCTCCGCGTTTTTTATGGTTGAAAACATATCTGAAAGTGTATCATGTCTCACAAGACCACCTAGTTATATTTCTCGAATCCCAGATCTCTTGCAATCTCCCTAAAGCATTGCCTACAATACCTGAGCCCATATTTTGTTATAACACCCTCAGTTTTGCCACACCTTCTGCAAGGGAAGGCATTTCTTCCAAATCTCCTGTCCTTTGGCTTATTAAATTTCATAACCCTGGCTAACTTTATCTCCTTGCCTTCTATTTGCTTTAAAAGATTCTTAAAAGACATATGTATCACTTTATTCTTTATTGATGGTTATTTTTAAATAGTTTTTCATTCCTCCTCGCTCCCTATTTCTATATTAAACTTCTTTTTAACCCATTCTATAGCCTCGTTTTTCTTAATGACGTGATTCTTGCCTATTTTGCTTTTTCTAATAGCCCTCCTCTTAACTCTGTATCCCGGCCTTTCTAATGTAACACATACATCCATACCAAGAATACCTATATCTGGCTGATATTTTATTCCCGGAAGATCTATATATTCTTTAATACCGAATGAAAAATTACCATTGGTATCAAAATTATCTTCAGAAAGTTTATTATCTACCGCCCTAAAAGCATTTTTAAGAAATTCTACAGCATCGCTCCCCCTCAGAGTTACCTTGACTCCTATAGGCCTGCCTTTTGCCATACCAAATGTTGTCCTTTTACGTGTCCTTGTAACCAAAACCTTTTTCTTTGTGATCATCTCCAAAAGTTGCTTAGCTTTTTCTAACTTTTCCCCTGCCTCACCAGCACCTATATTTATTGTAACCTTTTCTATTCTTATTTCCTTCATTTTATTCATAAGTACCGACCATAAAGTATTCAAGAGGGACTTCTATCTTCTCCCTTTCCGTCTGGATTAAAACCATGCTTCTTTCCAGCATACTTTTTCTTTTACGCACCTCCAGCACCTTTCCTTTCTTTCCCGTGTTCTTGCCGCCTATAATAAAGCCATTTGCACCCCTTTCCAATTTAAAATGTTCAATTATTGTCTGCTCTGGAATTTTAATTAAAAGACTATCGCCAATTGCATACCTGCCATCTTCAACATTTATATTCCTTCCATCATGCAAATTGAGCTGCGTCACGCCGCCTTTAATTGTTGTTTTGCCATTTATCCTGCACAACTTTTTCGAAATCTCGCTGGCCTTTATTTCCTTTAGCACAAGATCTTGGCCATCTAAAACTACTCTGTAATACATTTTCATTTTTGGTATGGCAACAACATCCATTAAACCAACGGGGAAGCGGTGATCCTTTCTTATAACACCATCAATCATTAACTCACCTTTCTTGATTATCTTCTTCGCCTCTTTGGCGTTCTCAGCAATACCCAAGACATCTCTAACCAAAACTAGTAAAGGTATACACCTATCTATGGGATGCGGGCCTGGTGATGGCCTTACAGCCCATTTGTATGCTTTTTTTGCAACCCTCCAATACTTTGGGATTAGATACCTTTTGAGATACATATCTTCACCTACTTGCCCCTTTCAAGCGCTTTAACCCTTTCTTTATCTTCAAGGTTTAATTCCGTTATCATGAGGTTTGATGGCTCTAAAGGTTTAGCAACCTCACTCCCATTAACCTTCTTTACACGCAAACCATCAATATAAACCTTTACCCTTTTCATATCAACCCTTTCAACCTTGCCTTTAACACCCTTAAATTCCCCTCTCATAACAACTACCTCATCACCTTTTCTAATAGGGAAAGACCTTCTCTTAAACCTTTCTCTCAATTCTTTTGATAGGTGTGCAGATAAAAATTTATGCCTTGTGGAAAGAGGGGCGTTATATCTATACTTCCTCTGCTTCCTTCTCTGCTTACTTGCAACCCAATGCTTGCTCCATTCCTTTTTCATATCCACACCATACTCTATATTCATTCGATCAGATCCTATACTATTATACGTGCTATCTTCCCTATGCCCGGAAATCTCTCAACCGCCTCCTTTGCAACAGGGCCTTTTATCATGCTTGCCTTGGGCTCGCCCTTCTCATCAACCATTACTGCTGCGTTATCCTCAAAGCTTATTCTCATACCATCAGCCCTTCTATATTCCTTTTTTTGCCTGACTATAACAGCCCTGAATACCTTATTTCTTACATTTTCATTTCCTTTGTATGTTCTGCACCATACCATACTACCTACACAAGCATTTACCCTGCCTTTTCTTTTGGTTTTGTAACCCTTAGCCGTTATTATTTCAAATATCTTTACTCCAGAATTATCTGCACATTTAACTAAACTTTTGGTTGAAAGTGCTTTACTCGTGCTTGACGACATTGCCTTCATTTCTCTCCACCGCTATAACAACAAAATGCTTTGTTTTCGACAGAGGCCTGCATTCACCAATTATAACCCTATCACCCTCTCTTGCATGCATACAATCTGGGTTATGGGCAGATACCCTGGATTTACATCTTTCATACCTTTCATATTTATGAACATACCTGTTATATTCCCATTCAACAACAACAGTTTTTTTAGCCTTTGTAGACCTAACAATACCTTTAAATATCCTTCCTCTAATAGGAAGCCTGCCGTGCCATGCACAATTTATATCATTACATTTCTTCTTCGGTTTTGGTACATCAATACCTATGTTATCTTTCATACTATCCCTATAAACTCCTTGACATCTCAACAATCTCAGCACTTTCGATATCTTTAATGCTTTTCAATTTTTTCTCAACTTCCGCTAGCTTACCTTCTGCATCGGGCACCAATGTTGTGAATCTCAGCGCTTTCAAACCAAAAGCTATTGGCTCTTCTTCTAATCTTTTTGGTTTTAGCGCCTCTAGCTCCTTTTTAATATCATCGAAATATTTCATATCCCTTGGCATTACCCTAAACACAACAATAACGTCTCCCATATGCACACCTATGGACCAACAAACCCGCATTTCTCACATTTGTATTGATTTACAAGTTTTTTACACCTCTCACATCTAACTATTATTGCATCGCTACATGCAGGGCATTTGAACTTTACCCATAGCTCTTTTGGTGTAGTTTTTTTACCACATGTGCTGCATTTCATTTTATTTACACCATATAAGGTTTATATTTTTAAGGGTAAATTTATAAGAGTATATATGAAAAAAAGTATTTAAATATGACACAAGGTTTATACCTTTATGAGACTTCATAGGAGGGATGAAAATGCCAAAGCCAGGGTTTGTGAAGTTTGAGATGCCGACAGAGCTTGTAGAAAAGGTATATCAGGCGGTTGAAAAAGCAAAGGCTACAGGGAAGGTAAAGAAGGGTGTAAATGAAACGACAAAGAGTGTAGAGAGGGGTTTAGCAAAACTTGTTGTCATGGCAGAGGATGTTAGTCCAGAGGAGATATTGATGCATTTACCAACTTTATGTGAGGAAAAGAACATACCATATGCATACGTACCTTCAAAACAAGAGCTGGGAAAGGCTGCTGGTATTGATGTAGCTGCTTCAAGTGTTGCAATAGAGGATGAGGGAGAAGGAAAAAGGCTGGTTGAAGATATAAAGAAAGAGATAATGGCTTTGAAGAAGTGATAAAGAATGGCCGTACCTGCTGAGGTTATACAAGTATTAGAAAGATTGGGCGTTAAGGGTGTTGTTAGGGTTAGGTGTAAGGTTATAGAAGGTAAAGAAAAGGGCAAGGTGCTCATGCGTAACGTTGTTGGACCTGTAAGAGAGGGGGATATAATAATGATAAAGGATATAGAGCTAGAGGCTGTTGAAAGGATATCTCAAGGTAGGTAATTATGATTTGCTCTTTCTGTAAAGGAAAGATAGAGAAAGGCACAGGGAGGATGTTTGTGAAGAATGATGGAAGAATATTCTATTTTTGTAGCTCTAAATGTTTTAAAAATTGGAGGCTTGGCAGAGAAGGGAAAAAGATGAGATGGGTAAAAAAGAAAAAGAAGTGATTAGAAAAATTTAGGCGTAGTGTTTTCATCACTACCTCTTTCCTGCTTGATGCCTTCACTTCCTACCCTGTTACCTTTTATTGTCAAATCCTCAAGTAATCCAGGAACTATATTCTTATCGCTAGTCCCAGCGGCACTAGTTTTGGTAATGAGATCATGAACTGCTATCCTGCTAAACTTCTCTCCACAACCCTTGCATATATAGATTTCTTTTATTATAATTTTTGCTGGCGTTACACTCTCAACCACTTGTACAAACTCCTCTTCTGATAAGAACGCATCCCCGTTACATTTTGGACACATCATATTTTATTTTTTCTATTTGTGGTTTAAAAAGCATAAACTTGTTGTGAACACTGTGTGCCTAGCAAACACAGATTAACTACTTTATTAATTTTAAATACAAACAAGATTATATGTCATTTATAATGATTTATGTTACCCATAAAAATAAGGGAAAGGCGAGATTGAGCGTAGCAAAGAGGTTGTTTCTATATTTAAAACAAAGAGGGAAAAATGAAGGATAGATGTTGAGGGCAATGAAGAGTATGAAAAATGGATAGATTCGGAGACAGAATAAAAAGAGGTATTAAAATGAAAGGCGGAGCAAAAAATGTGTTATATTTAAGCTTAACAAGCTTCATAAATGACACCTCTAGCAAAATCATACTTCCTATTTTGCCATTATTTATAAAAGAGATAGGTGGCGGCGGTTTAGCCATTGGTATAATTTCAGGATTTGGTGAAGGTATTGCAAGCCTGTTTAAAATGGTTGCAGGATACTGGTCAGATAAGATAGGTAAAAGAAAACCATTCGTAATTGCAGGCTATTTAGCTTCATCCATAGCCAAACTTTCTTTTGCGCTATCAAAAGCATGGTATGATGTTCTATTTTTGAGGAGCTTGGAAAGATTTGGAAAGGGGCTAAGGTCGGCTCCAAGAGATGCAATTATCGCAGCATCATCGGAAAAAAAGAGAAGGGGAATGTATTTTGGTATTCATAGAGCTATGGATAGCGGGGGAGCTGTTTTAGGTTCTATTATTGCGCTTGTTTTAGTTTTGCTATTTAAACTAAGTTTTAGGGAAATTTTCTTAATAGCGGGTATCTTGGCTTTTCTGTCCATATTACCATTATTGGTTGTTAAAGAAAGTAGCAGCAAAGGGAAACAAAGGTCTAGCTTAAAAATAGAGCTAACAAATCTTCCCAAACCATTAAAAACCTTCATCGTAATATCAACACTCTTTGCTCTTGGCAACTTTAGCTATATGTTTTTCGTATTAAAGGCAAAGATATACTTTACTGGGATACTTGCAACAGCTGTTCCCATAATTCTCTATACCCTTTATCAAACCACCTATACAATTTTTGCTGTACCAGCTGGCATTTTATCTGATAAGATAGGCAGAAAGTGCGTATTGCTTGCTGGCTATGGATTGTTTGGATTAGTTTGTGTAGGCTTTATTTTATTTCACTCTTTGCAATTCTTTATATTGCTATTTTTGATGCTTGGCCTGAACTATGCATTGGTTAATGCCAATGAAAGAGCCTTTGTATCTGATTTATCAAAGGAAGAAACAAGGGGCACAGCACTTGGGACATACCATATGCTAAATAGCATGGCGCTCTTTCCAGGTGGTATTATTGCCGGGCTTATTTGGGACATAAACCCAGCCTGTACGTTTATCTACGGAGCCCTTATTTCACTGATTGTTGTATGCGCATTTTTATACCTTTTAAGAGATTGATACAGCTCAACCAATATTTTTATTTTTTGTATTTAGCTAAATAATTATGGGTATACTAAGAATAGAATTTAAAGAAGGTACGTTTTCAACTATTGGCTCGATGAGTAATCAAGCAGTGTTTTTGATAGAAAGTATGCAAGGGCCGTACAACAGCAATGCAATGAAGGAATATACAAACCCTAGATTTTACGATATCCCAAAGCATAACGGTTTCTACAGAAAAAAGATGCTAGAAGATTTGCCACAATCTGAGAGAGCAAAACTAAACCAGCTGTTTTGTAGAGAATCAAACTCCCCATCAACAATAGAGCAGCTAGCAAGAGCGAGATTTACAAGATATAAGAGGGTAAGCAATAGACACAAGGAAATGTTTCATAACCTCTTATGGACTAAGATTGGAGATGAAAACAGGTATGAAGATTATAATAATGATGTAAGCAAAATACATGAAATTGATAACTTCAAGGATGATAAAAAAACAGAGAGGTACAAAAATGTAGGGATATTTGGTGATGTGGCTGGAATTTATGTGGCAAGAGCAAGAAAAGATATATCAGATATAATTAAGCTGGATAGTGGTGATATTGTTGAATTTTATGGGGAAATGGGATCCTTTGGTAGAGGGTTTTCAGAAGATGAAGCTATAGAGTCTGCAATTCGTGGGTTAGAAAGGAAGACACGCGCAATGGTGCTTACAGATAAGAGGGATACAAAGGTATTTTCTATAAGGGAGTTGGAAAGAAATGACGAAAAATTCTTACACCCGTATCTGTTTTTTAATTGCATATCACCTATATTTCCAGAAGAGAAGATAGAATGGGTGGAGGGCATAGATATGTTTGATGGTAGTTCTTGTTTGATACCAGCTAATGTAGTATATTATTTCCTTTTACCAATAGATAATGTTTTTAACCCCTTTTATAACAATATACTGGGGCTGGCTGCTAGCAGGCAATCAAAAGAGGATGCCATAAAATCCGGATTGTATGATTTGGTTGAAAATGATGTGTTTGTGACAAAGATATTCGGACTTAGGATAAAAAATGAGTCTTTGCCAGAGGATATAAAAGATATTTTAAATGAGCTCAGGGAAAGATACATTAATGTTACTTTTAATCTATACGCCAGTGATATGCCACCATACTATATAGAGGCAGTAGCTAATGTTGGTTATTACAAGATTCTGGGTATTGCTTATAACCCAGATCCGGAAAAGGCTGTAAGGGATGCGCTAAGTGAGGCTATCATGCCATATATAGTATTTGAGGATCAGTTCAAAATGGAAATCAAAAAGTCTGGGGGAGCTGAGAATAATACAAGCGAGGGCAGCAGAGCACTGGTTGATTTTCAAACATTAAAACCGCTTAGGGACGATATTGATCATGTTTTAAGCTCTTTGGAAAGAAAAGAAATGCCAACATATTACTATTCTATTGAGGATGGAGAAGATGGGTGGTATGTTTTCAAAATGGTTTCGCCATTCCTTTCATATCCAGCAGGGCATAGCTAAAAGATATGGTACAGTGCTCACATATATGATAAAGCTTTTTCTGTTAAAGCATAAATTAAATAAAATCCAACTAATTAACATGAAAAAATTATCCAAAACTTCGAAAATAATTAAATCAATCTTAATTCTTCTTGCATTTCTTCTCATACTTCCATCATGCTCTAATGCATACACTGCCTATACATGGAATGCCAGCGTTATAGGCCCATATTCTCTGGGCTTGGATGCAGAGCAAGATGGGCCAGTGTATGGAGATTTAGAAGGTTTGTTGAGAGTGAAAAAGTTAGAAGAGCAATTGCATAATATGCATGTAAGAGAGGATCATCCAAGAATTCTAATTAACAAAGAAATAGTGCAGGAGATACGCAAGCGTTATCAAACTCATCCCTCCTGGCCAAAAGTAAAGCAAGCAGCAGATAATGGAGATATGACAGCTGCAGCTTTTGCTTATCAATTAACTCAGGATCCAAAATATGCACAAATAGCTATTAATGCTTTAATGGAAAGCA
>QMZT01000024.1 GCA_003663325.1 Candidatus Aenigmatarchaeota archaeon
AAACTGCCAACGCTGGAGCTCTTGCTAATTTTGGCCATGGTTTCACCTCCTTAGTTTATATAGGCAAGCCTAAGTAAGGCTTGCCTTCTTCTCTTTCCAGAGGTTTTGTTTTATTCTTGGATTGAGAATTAGTATTTGTTTTTGTTTACCACCAGTCAAATAGACTGGTGGAATTCTTTATTTAAAACAGCTATATAGCTCACCCTTTCCACCATTCTTATCTTAACACTCTTTTTTTCATATAACTAAAAACAGGGGTTAGTATGTATCCTTCCTTCATATTACCTAAAACAGCACACCTGTCAGGGTTTTGCCAACAATAATATGCTGTATAGGCGCAAAGTATCGCATCAAGCATATTTTCATATTCTTTAAGCATGCCTGCCTTTAATTTTTTGACATCTTTCTCTGTGATCCCTTTTGGTAAAAATAAATATGGGTGTTTAGTGCTTAGACTTTTTAGATATAATTGATACTGCTTAAAAGCTTTCCATCTGAGCTCATATCCCCTTTTTGGTTTAGATTTATATGGAAGTATGCCACTTAGCTTAAATATAACGATCATTGAAGCATGTGTAAAAACCTCAAAGAACTTTCTTTCAGATTCGAACCTCTTAATATATGGATCGTGCTTAAATCCAGCCTTTTCAAAAAGTTTGCTTAGCTCTTCTCCACGGACACCACCTGAGTACTGGCTCATTATTTTTCTATTCACAGGATAAGCCACTAGTTTATATTTTTTAAACAACCTGCCAATTAACTTTTCTGCATTCCTATTACCATGCTCGTTGGGAACTATTAGCGGAGCATCTATCGCTATGAATGCATTTCTATTTCCAATTTTTTCTTTGATAAAATCTACGATTTCCTTATTAGATAGTACATTCTTGCTGCAATAGAAATGAGCTTTACTTTTATTTCCTTTTAATATTGCTATGCCTGTCTTATTCCTTTCAGACCATGCCAAATCAATTCCTACAAAAAACATAACACGCCCCGGGCAGGATTTCCATGCAACCTTTCATAGGAAAGATACAAGAAGGGACGGGGAGGCTTTAGCTCCCGTGGTCCCTTTTTGTTTCGAACCTGCGGCCTTCCGGTTAACAGCCGGGCGCTCTACCGCTGAGCTACCGGGGCTTTTATGGATTATATTTGGTTGATATTTTTTAAATATTTTGAATTTTTGTAAAGTAATTTAGATTTTATGATGCCCGACAACAGAGTTGCAATATTTCCAGACTTTACCGATTTGAGCTGTGCCTTAGGAATATTCAATTCTTTTGACGCATCCATTATCTCTACACTATTTAGAGCTTTTCTCATATCCTTATTTTGGCTTTCAATTCATTTTGTTTTCTTGAGGATACGGAATGCCTGCATTTCGTTTTTGTTCGTGAACAAAATGAGTATTTCTCTATCAGGAAGGTTTATACTCCAGAAACAGACATTTACAGGATTCTGAGCACTCATATAAAGTAATACTTTGCCGCTATGGGGAAGCGCCTTCCAGAACCAAATGCCTTTGATGTCACCTTTAAACCAACAGGCATTTGCCTTCTCTTGTACTCATTCTTATTTAACATATCTATGACCTGTTTAATTATTTTTCTATCTAGACCCATCTTTGCCATCTCATTAATGCTCTTTCCTTCTTCAAGATAATAGTAGAGTATGCAGTCAAGAATATCATAAGGAGGGAGCACATCTTGATCTCTTTGCCCAGGCTTAAGTTCTGCTGAAGGTGATCTTTTAATTATACCCAGAGGTATGATCTCTTTCTTGCTATTAACATAGTTAGCAAGCTTATATACCATTGTTTTTGGAACATCCGCCAATACAGCCAGACCACCGGTTAAATCTCCATAAAGTGTACAATAACCAACAGCAAGCTCGCTCTTATTGCCTGTTGACAAAACCAAATACCCGTACTTGTTTGAAAATGCCATTAGCACATTTCCTCTTATCCTTGCCTGCAAGTTCTCAAGTGTTTTATCTACGCTCCTGCCTATTTTTAGCTCTTTTTTTAGCGATTTTTTATATGCTTGGTATATAGGAGTTATAGGTACAATCTTTAACTCTATACCTAGGTTTTTTGCAAGGGCTTTAACATAACTTTTGCTCTCCTTTGAGGTATAGGGAGATGGCATAAACAAGCCTAGAACATTCTTACTCCCTATTGCTTTTGTAGCAAGATAAGCTGTTAATGAAGAGTCTATACCACCAGATAACGCCACAACAGCCTTTGAAAACCCACACTTTCTCATATAATCCTTTATCCCTAAAATTAACGCATCATGCACAGCCTTTATTCTATCCATACAGGTATACTTACCTTTCCCTTTTGCCTTACTATTAACAATAGCTATATGCTCCTTAAAGGCCGGTAAAACCTTAACAACCATACCCTTGGGATCAATAAACATACTCCTGCCATCAAATATCAATTCATCATTTCCTCCTACCTGGTTAACAAAAATAAAAGGGAGCTTATGAGCCCTGGCATTATCCCTTATTATTTTATACCTCACGCTGTCTTTATCGATTTGGAAGGGCGATGCAGCAATGTTTATAAAAATGCTTGCTCCCTTTTCAGCAAGAATCTTTGCAGGATCAATTTTATATATGGCATTACCATTTATTTTATATTTGCCCCAGGCATCCTCACATATCAATATGCCAAGCCTTTCATCCTTAAAATTAAAAACCTTTATAGCTTTTGCAGGCTCAAAATACCTTGTTTCATCAAAAACATCATAATATGGCAAGAGAGATTTATCCTGCCTAAATACTATTTTACCATTATATACAAGCAAGGCAGTATTGCTTAAGCCTTTGCCCTTCTTGTTTTTCCTAATCGCAGGTGTGCCAAACAAAATCCCTGTTCGTTTGCTCTTTTTTGAGATATTAACAACATCTTTTATGCCTCTAGCTGTGATTTTTATAAATTCCTTCCTCTCCAACAAATCTCTTGGTGGGTAGCCTGTAAGAAATAGCTCAGGAAAAACTATCAAATCTACCTTTCCCTTTAATTTTAAAAAAACACTCTTTATTTTTTCGACATTCCCTTCTATATCCCCAACGACAGGGTTTAGCTGGGCAATCCCTATCTTCATCCCATCACACTGGTTATGATTAGGAAGAAAGATTTAAAAATCCAAAAATTAAGGATTTTATTGCATGTCAGAAGATGATGAAGAGCTTGGAAAGCATAAAAAAAGATTGTTGATAATCTCGAACAGGTTACCAATAAAAATAACAAAAAGAGCCGGTAAGTTGAGATTTCAACAAAGTACAGGTGGTTTAGCCACAGGTTTAGGTACCTTTTACAAGTCATATGAAAGTTTATGGATAGGCTGGCCGGGGATAGCAACCAATAAGCTGAGTAAGGAAGAGAGAGAAGAGGTAAAGAAAAGGTTGGTTAAAGAGAAATGTTATCCTGTTTTCCTCTCTCAGAATGATATTGAGAATTACTACTACGGCTTTTGTAATAAAACTATATGGCCATTGTTCCACTACTTCCCTTTATATACGATATATAGTAAGAGCTTTTGGGAAGTGTACAAAAAGGTTAATAAGGTATTTTTAAACGTTTTGCTTGAGGTTTATAAACCTAGAGATACTATATGGGTACATGATTATCACCTAATGTTGCTCCCAAAGCTTATAAGGGAAGCCTTACCCAATGCAACCATAGGCTTTTTCCTCCACATACCCTTCCCTTCTTTTGAAATATTCCGCTTGTTACCATGGAGGAGGAAGATTTTGGAAGGTTTGCTTGGAGCAGACCTTATAGGATTTCATACCTATGATTATGTCGAGCATTTTCTGAGCAGTGTAAGATGTATATTAGGTATTGAGCACACACTTGGTCAGATCATCACTAATAATCACCTGGTAAAGGTAGATATATTTCCCATGGGGATAGATTATGAACGCTTCTCTAATTTGGTCAATACACCTAAGGTAAGAAAAGAAGTTACGAGGATCCGTAAAAAGATAGGAGAACGTAAAATAATACTCTCCATTGACCGCTTAGATTATACAAAAGGCATAGCACAACGCTTGGAGGCATTTGATCTATTTCTTCAGAAGAATCAAGAGTATAAGGAAAAGATAACACTTGTTTTGATTGCTGTCCCATCGCGCACAAAGATAGAGCATTATAAGAAGATGAAGAAACAGGTTGATGAGCTGGTTGGTAGAATTAATGGAAAGCACGGAACCATTGATTGGATGCCCGTTTGGTACATGTACCGCTTCTTGCCATCTAACACACTTGCTGCCCTTTATCATTTGGCCGATGTTGCATTAATAACACCCCTCAGAGATGGTATGAATTTGATAGCAAAGGAGTTCATTGCAAGCAAAAGGGATAAAGGTGTTTTAATTCTGAGCGAGATGGCAGGTGCTGCAAAAGAGCTGGGTGAGGCTATAATAGTAAACCCGAATAATAAAGAAAGGATTGTAGAAGCATTAGAGCGTGCATTAAAAATGCCTGTAGAGGAGCAAATAGAACGCAATCGAATAATGCAAAAGAGATTAAAAAGGTACAACGTTGTGAGATGGGCAAATGATTTTATTGAGAGGTTGAGGCATGTTAAAAGATCTCAGCAAAAGTTATGTGTAAGGAAGCTCACAGCAGAGGCGAGAAAGAAGTTAATAGAAAGGTACAGAGAGAGTAAAAGGAGATTAATATTATTGGATTATGATGGAACCCTTGTACCATTTGCACAGACACCTCAAATGGCAAAACCAGATGGTATGCTTTTAGAATTGCTCAGAGCTGTTACTCAAAATAATGGGAACGAGATAGTAATTATAAGTGGAAGGGATAAAAACACGTTGAATGAGTGGTTTGGTAAGCTAAATGTAGGCTTGATTGCAGAACATGGAATGTGGATCAAGGAAAAGGGCAAGGAATGGAAGGCAATAGAACCATTAAGAAATGGTTGGAAGAATGAAATAAGACCAATACTCGAGTTATACATGGATAGAACACCCGGCTCTTTTATTGAAGAAAAGGAATCATCGCTGGCATGGCACTATAGAAATGCGGACCCGAAGCTCAGTTCCGTAAGATTGAGAGAGCTTAAAGAGGCTGTTTTGCACTTAACTACAAACCTTAATCTCGGAATATTGGAAGGGGATAAGGTTATTGAAATAAAGAACAATCATGTAAATAAAGGGTTAGCTGCATCTTATTGGCTTTCAAAGAAAAAATGGGATTTTATACTGGCAATAGGTGATGATAAGACAGATGAGGATTTGTTTGCAGCTCTCCCAAAATCTGCATACTCTATTAAGGTTGGTCCTGAGCCTTCCAGAGCAAGATTTAACGTGGGTTCTATAATACATGTAAGGTCGTTACTTAAGGAGCTGTTAAAGGAGGAAGCAAAGGTACAGCTACCTAATGCTCTAACTAAGCAATAAATTTTACCTTGGTCTATATTCTATTATGGAAAGAAGGCTAAAGGATTACAAAAAGTTTGTCGGAAAAGAAACGATTGAGAGAATATTGAGTAATGCCTCAGCTCTTTCTGGACTAAGACTTATTCATATAAACTCTACATCAAAAGGGGGTGGGGTTGCTGAGATTCTAAGCTCAATGGTACCGCTTATGCGAAGTGTTGGCATAGAGGCAGAGTGGAAGGTTATCCAAGCTCCTAAAAAATTTTTTGCAATAACGAAGAAGCTTCATAACAATCTTCAAGGTGCCGATGAGGAAATAAAAGAGGAGGAAAAGAAAATATATCTGGAGGTAAATAAAAAATTTTCAAAAACAAAGCTAGACTATGAATGTGTAATAGTTCACGATCCCCAACCCCTTGCCACTATAAGTTTTATTAAGAAAACGTGTCCATGGATATGGAGATGTCATATAGACCTCTCTGCTCCAAACCCCTCAACATGGAACTTTCTTAAGAATTTCATATTAAGGTACGATCATCTCGTCGTTTCCATGAAAAAATATATAAAGAAAGATATAACGCTAGCATGCTCTATAATACCGCCTTCTATCGATCCTCTCACAGAAAAAAACAAAGAGCTTAGCAAGAGCTTTATGATAAGCTATCTTGAGAAAAATGGAATAACGTTGGAAAAGCCTGTAATAGCTCAAATATCAAGATTTGATAAGTGGAAAGATCCTATAGGAGTTGTAAAGGTTTTTGAGAAGGTGAAGAGAAAGGTTGATTGCATGCTTGTTATGCTTGGTTCATTTGCATCAGATGATCCTGAAGGCTTTGCCATATACAAGGAGTTGCGAGAGTATTGCAAAAACAAAGATGACGTAAAAATAATTGCAAAGCATGACACAACGCTTGTGAACTGCCTTCAGAGCATGGCATGCGTGGTTTTACAGAAATCCATCAAGGAAGGTTTTGGGCTAACTATAAGCGAAGCTTTGTGGAAAAAAACCCCTGTAATTGGATCAAATGTAGGTGGCATTCCCTTGCAAATAGTGGATGGGAAGAGTGGGTATCTTGTAGAGCCGTATGATTATGCAGATTGTGCGAGAAAGGTTGTAAAACTGGTTGAAAATGAGGGCTTGCGTAGGAATATGGGGGAGTTTGGCAAAGAATGGGTAAAAGAACATTTCCTTATAACCAGACATTTGAATGATTGGATAAATGTAATAAAAGAGGTGATAAGATGAGGATAGCGTGCATACATTGGGCATTTCCCCCTACAAAAGGTGGGGTCGAGACACATCTTGCAACTTTACTACCAGAACTTGTAAAGCTTAACCATAAGGTATTCCTTCTTACAGAATATATCCCTAAAAGGTCGAAGGTGGAAGATTTTAAAGGTGTAAAGGTTCACAGGTCAAAGATTATGAATCTCTCAAATTACGTCTCAAATATTCCTGTTTATAAGAATGAGTATGAAAGATTGTATGAGGAGGTTGAAAGAGAAATCGGGGTATGGATAAAGAAAATAAAGCCAGATTTGGTTCATGCACATAACCTTAACTGCTTTGTACCCTATCATGGCGTAGCATGTGAGGTAATATGTGAAAAAATGCATATCCCGCTCATCCTTACTGTCCATCAGGTATGGCCAAATAACCCAAGCTTTGTAGCGTATACAAAAAGAATAAAATGGACAAAAATAATAGCTGTTAGCAAATTTGTAAAATCCGAGTTGGTAAAACTTGGAATTGAGAAAAAGAAAATCGAGGTAGTGTATCATGGCCTTGATCCCACAAGATTTAGACCAAGGAGCGAAGCTGAACTAAAGTCTCTTTTCAAAAAATATCCAAAGCTTAAAAATAAGAGGATTATTTTACATCCCGCAAGAATAGATGAATTTAAAGGCACGGAATATGGGATAAGAGCTATGGCTATAGTGAAAAAAAGCTTTCCTGATGCTATTTTAGTCCTTACAGGAGCTGGCAAACAAGTATCATTTTTTGGTGATATAGACCCATACATGAAAAAGATAGCTAACTTAATAGAAGAGCTCAAGCTTAAAAAACATGTTATGCTTGCTGATTTTTCAATGGACGATGTACTTATGCTTTACTCGGCATCAGATGTAGTAATAAACCCGACAGCAGGAAGTTATGAAAAGGGTGATGAAGCATTTGGTTTGGTTACGATAGAGGGTAACGCCTCTGGCAAACCTGTTATTGTCTCCACTTCTGGTGCTTTACCAGAGATAATAAAGCATGGATTTAATGGTTTTGTTGTGCCTAAAAGGGACCATATTGCTTTAGCTAATAGTATAATTAAATTGCTAAGCAACGATGAGCTTAGGAAAAAAATGGGGGAGAACGGAAGAAAGCTTGTTGAGCAAAAATTCACAATAGAAAGGATGGTAAAGAATACAATAGATGTTTATAAGAGCACAGTCAAATAAATATTATGGTTTGCTTTTTTGTAAAAGATCCGATCAGGGTAATAGAGGACAAGTTAAGATTATTGGGCCTAGCAAAGCCTTCATTAACACCCAAGCAAGCTGTACAGGCTACTTCACAAGGGCTTAGATTCTATCGGGCGGTTTGTGAAGATGTTAACGGGAGAAAGGTATTTTTTAAGTGCCTTTTGGTAAGAGAAAGGGGGATCAAAAACAGGTTTTTGAATGAAATAGGTTTTTTAAAAACAGTAAGTGAGCATCCTGGACACCCTCTTTTTGAAATGGTACCAAAGGTTTTTGATTATTCCCTTTCTCCAACCTTTCCTTATATCGTTTGCGAATTTATTAGAGGTGCCTCGAGGGTATCTGAAGATAGGTTTTCTAACTCAGAGATAGTAAAAATAGCACGTATCTTAAGAACAATCCACACATCCCCCTTCCATATCTTTAGATTTATCCCTTCTAGCCCATTGTTTGGCTACCATTTTTTACAACAGAGACTGAAGACATTTTTAAGGAACCCCTTAGTTGAAAGCAAGTTAAAAGAGAAAACAAAAAAATTTATTTGCAAAGAAAGGAGAATTTTGCGCAATAGAAAAAGAATTGTGAAATTGACGCATGGAGATTTCTCTGAAGCAAACTTAATGTTCTATAAAGAAGATATAAAGGTGATCGATTGGGAGCACGTCCATCTTAGAAATCCTTTGTATGATCTCGCTGATTTTTGGATTAAGAGAAAGAATCACAGAGAGGAACAAAGATTGTTAGTTAAGGAGTATTTTAAGGGGATAAGCAAGGAGAGCTATCAAGCCTTGTTTAGGCTGGCAGTGGTTGAGATTTGTTTGAGAGATCTTGTATTTTTTTGGAAAATACTAAAACTCCCAAGAGGGAAGGAGTTTAAGGAAAAAATGCAAAATGAGGCAAGAGCCTATATAGCAATCTTAGAAGATACGCTTCGTGAAAAATAACACCTCTTGCGCATGTTATAGTAACATTTATTTATTTGATTGTCTTAATAATTATTTATTAAAGTGCCCCATAAGGTCTAAGCATAAGAAAGCTGTAAAATAAAGTCAGGTTGATAGAATGAAAATAGCACAAGTTGCACCACCTGTATTATCTGTTCCTCCTAAAAAGTATGGTGGAACGGAGAAGATAGTAAGCCATCTGACAGAAGCACTTGTTGAAAGGGGACATGAAGTAATATTGTATGCATCAGGCGACTCAAGAACAAAGGCGAGGTTAAAATTTACCTACAAGAAAGCTATTGGCATAGATTATATTGATCCTGTTCACTACTTTACCCACACAATAAATGCATACAGGGATGCCGAAAAGGAGGGGGTTGATATAATACACAATCACACAGGTCAATTCGGTATAGCATGGGCAATGCACTCAAATATACCAACAGTAACAACACTTCATAATGATTATCTTTTAATTCCCCGTACACCGCAGCAAAAGTTATTTTGTAAGACAACAAGCTATGTCGCAATAAGCAAGAACCAGAAGAAGAGATTGAAAGGATTGAATTTTATTGATGTTGTCTATAATTGTATAGATATAAATGTGTATGCCTTTTCCGAAGAGAAAGGTGATTATCTATTCTTCATAGGTAATATAGTTCCGCATAAAGGTCCAGATATTGCTGTCAAGATAGCCAAAGAACTGAATGAAAAGCTTATAATGGTTGGTAAGATAGATAAGGTACAAGAACCATTCTTCAATGAAAAAATCAAACCTTATGTGGATAACAAAAATATATTTTTCTATACAGACCTCCCACTTAAAAAGATAGTGGAGCTTTACCAGCATGCAAAGTGCTTAATATTTCCATTACAATGGGAAGAACCATTTGGTTTGGTTATGGCAGAAGCCCAATCATGTGGAACACCTGTCGTAGCATTCAATAGAGGTTCTGTGCCAGAGGTCGTAAAGCATGGTGTTACGGGGTTTGTGGTTAAGACATACGAAGAGTTTTTGAAAGCGATAGAGAATGTAGATAAAATATCACCCAAGAAGTGTAGAAAATGGGTTGAAAAGATGTTCACTATAGAAAAAATGGTCAAGCATTATGAAAGGGTTTATGAAAAGGTATTGAGCAAAGAGGGCAAAAGTAGCTAAAGTATGCAGGGTATCTGCAATGAATTTTAAAGAATTTGAGGTAAAATGGCAACGGGAATGGGAGAAGACAGGGATATTTAAAGCAAAACCTAGGGGGAAGAAATACTATGTACTGGAGATGTTCCCGTACCCAAGCGGAAAGTTGCATATGGGTCATGTAAGGAATTATTCAATAGGGGATGCATATGCAAGATTTAAAAGAATGCTTGGTTACAATGTGCTTTATCCAATGGGTTATGATGCCCTTGGTTTACCAGCGGAGAACGCTGCCATAAAGCACAACGCGTGCCCAAAGGAATGGACATATGAAAGGATAAAGGAAATGAGAGAGCAGCAAAAGAGATTGGGGTTTAGTTATGATTGGAGCAGGGAAATAAGAACATGCGATCCAGATTATTATAAATGGAATCAATGGATATTTTTGCAATTCTTTAAGCGGGGATTGGTTTATAGGAAAAAGGCCCCTGTGAATTGGTGTCCCTCCTGCCAGACAGTGCTTGCGAATGAACAGGTTATAGAAGGAAAGTGTTGGCGTTGCAAAACGAAGGTTACGCAAAAGGAGCTCGAGCAATGGTTTATAAATATAAGGAAATATGCCAATGAATTGCTTAAAGGGCTAGAAAAACTTAAAGGATGGCCCGAGCGCGTTAAGATAATGCAGGAAAACTGGATAGGAAAAAGCGAAGGGGCAGAGATAGAGTTTAAGATTGAAGGAAGCAATAAATCTATAAAAATATTTACTACACGGCCAGATACAATTTATGGCGTTACTTTTATGGTTTTTGCTCCAGAGCATCCCATGGTAAGGGAGCTTGTTAAAGGCACAGAGTATGAGAGCAAGGTTGAAGAATTTATAGAAAGGGTAAGAGCAGAAAGCCTGGCTGAACGTACAGATGAGAGCAAGCCAAAGGAAGGTATGTTTATTGGTAGATATGCTATAAACCCTGTTAATGGAGAAAGGGTACCAATATACATAGGCGACTTTGTTATCTATGAATACGGCGGTGGAGCAGTTATGGCAGTTCCTGCACACGATCAAAGAGATTTTGAATTTGCAAAAAAGCATGGTATAGAGATAAAGGTTGTGATAAGGCCGGGAGATAAAGAGCTAAAGGCTGAGGAGATGGAAAGGGCTTATGTTGATGATGGGATTATGGTAAATTCTGGAAAGTTTAACGGTATGCATAATAGAGAGGCAATGAAAAAGATAGTGGAATATTTAGAGGAGCTTGGTGTTGGT
>QMZT01000025.1 GCA_003663325.1 Candidatus Aenigmatarchaeota archaeon
ACCTCAATATTTATGGCATACTAATAGGCTTAGTGAAAATGGCGCATCAATACTTTTTGCCGATCTTAACGATGATGGAGAGCAAAATGAGGTATTATTTTCAGGGGATAAAATTTACGCATTTGATAGCGAAGGAAATCTTTTATGGTCATCAACAGGAAAAGTTATAACAGCCTTTGATGCAGATAATGATGGTTACATTAATGACCTCCTAGTTGATGTAAATGGTAGAATAGGCGTTATGGATAAATACGGTAATCTAATATGGTCATACCCTTCTGGTGGTTGGTATGATAGAAAAGCTGTTATAGGAGACTTTGATAACGATGGTAGAGAGGATGATATAGCATTTGAGCGCCATTGGTGGACAAACAGGCATAACGATATGATCTATGTGTATAAAACTGATGATGGTAAGCATTGGACAGAACTTTGGTCCAAGGTAACTTCACCAGGAGGTTGGCCACCAGTATCCCAAATAGAGAAGGGAGATGTGAATAGGGATGGTAAGACCGATATATGTATTAGAAAGGGCAGATCGTGGAATGGCAAGGATGCATTGATATGTTATGATGGGACTAATGGAGATATATTATTCAAAGCCAGCTCTACTTCGCAAGGGTACTTAAAATATCCTGGATATTTTTTGATTATCGATTGGGATGAGGATGGAAACGATGAAATCATTGTAGGGACTGATGGTACTATAAGTGGCTGGAAATTTAAGAATAATGAGATTGGGAAAGAATATTCCGATAATGATGCATTTTGGCATTCTAGTGGATTTTCAGGTAATGTAAGAAAAATGTTACCGGTGGATCTGGATAATGATGGCAAAGAAAACGAAATTTTGGTATTAACCACAAGAAATGAAATTCTAGCATTTAATATAACGAGTATCGTTTGGAAATTATCTAATACCGATATGGATGAGATAACAGATATCCAGAGAGGTGATATTGATAACAATGGAGAGGATGAGATAGTTTTGGCGGGAAGAAAGAATAACAACGCTGCTCTGATAATTCTAAACAGGAAAGGTGATGCTATTGCTTCTTACTTCCCGCAACTCCCTGCCATTACTTCTATTGGAACTCTAAAAGATCTTAATAAAAATGGTATTAAAGAGCTTCCAATCTCATGCAATAATGGGAAATCATATATCTTTAGCTTCGCAAAGTGTAGTATAAAGTTCTCAGATGAAAATAAAGAGGCTGTAATGGAGTGGGATGAAGAAATAGGGTTATGGGAATATAAAAGAAAATTTAGTGAGGCCGGAAATTATAATTGGGAAGTTTCTTGCTGGCAGATAGGTTATCAACCGCAAACAAAAACATCCACCATTAACATAATTAAAGATATATATCCACCAGGGAATGTTAAAAACTTGCATGCAACTTATATAAGCGACGATGAAATTATTTGGGAATGGGAAAACCCTGATGACGAAGATTTCATGTATGTTATGGTTTACTTAAATGGAAAGTTTGTGCTGAATACAACAGAAACAAGCTATCATGCTAGCAAGCTAGAAGATAATACGCAGTATACAATCCTTCTTAAGAGTGTAGATAACGCAAATAACATAAATGAGAATGCGGGAAAATCCACTGTAACAACACTTCATTTCAATGCAGGTCTGGATATATGGGATGAAACGGACCTAAGAGCTAATAATATGATACGCAAAGGCACAAATAACAATGTTACTTTCTTCGCCAAATATATTGATAAATCATCAAAGATGCCAATCGAAAATGCTGAATGCTGGATATCATTTACGGATGGGAAATTTAAAATGAAATATGAGAAAGGGGTTTACAAATATACGAGAAAATTTTCAAATGAAGGCTATTATACATGGAATGTTACTTGTTCAGCCAGCGGGTATGATACCAGATCGAAAACAAATAAAATTACTATATATTATTGGGTCTGGCCTTCTGAAAGAGAGATCTATCAAGACAATCTAAATCCCAACACAACTATTTGGAGATTGATGCATAGAGACACTGAAGGTGGCGGTATAGAATATTATACATCACATTGTTACAGTGGTGATGGGTCGAAAATGGTAATAAGATACAAGTGGTCAATACCTCTAATTTTAAATGCTGATGGCTCGTATATTACACAAATTCTAAAAGACTTAAGGACATTTGGCGGCGGGGTATTGAACAAAGATGGAAATGTAATGTATTATGTTGATTATTCGGAAGCACAAATATACAAGATCGATCTAATCACATTAGAAAAAACGCAGCTAACAAAAAATCATTGCGGTGTCTCAGAGTCCTGGAGAATAAGGATGGGTGAGCTTAATCCTTCTGGAACAAAAATAGCCTATACTTTGCAGGGGCTCGATGGTATTTGTATCGTTAATACTGATGGTAGTTATGAAAAGACATACTTTTATGGAGACACGCAACAATTCAACTCTGTTGATGATTACAAGCTCTATTTAGCAAGCTCAGGGAAGCTTCTTACTCTTGATGAAAAGAATAATATCGTAAAGATCGAACAGTTTAAAAAGGCATCCCATACCGCTTATCATCATGATTTTATTGCTGGAAGCGAAGGCGGGAAGGTAAAGGTGTGGTATTTTAATGGTACTGTGAAGGTTTTTGAAGGCTACGGTAATGGTGAATATTATGTTAGTGACTCATTGGATTACCCTTTAATCGTTGGTACCAGCTATACCTGGGATTCATGGTGCTTGCCAGAGACCTGTGATTGGTTGGCTAATGAAGGCAAGGGAGTTACAGATTGTAATATAATAAGGCAGCATTGTAACTGGCATGATGTATATAAAAAATGTGGTAAAACTTTTGGGAACCTTTCATGGATTAGGATATATGATCCCAATACAGACCCTCCTTCATGGTACAATTTAGCAGATTCATTAAACTCTTATACCTGTGGTGACCATGCAGATACTAATGCTATTTTTTCTCCAGACGGAACCAAGGTTGCGTTTAACTCGGACAGAAGAGCACCGCATATAATTAGATTAAGATCGCCAGATAAAAGTATTGACTGCCATTTGGTTGATGAAGAAGAGTGGGATAGATGTGACATTCATGAAGAGAACCTTCATGTAGCCATAGTTAGAAAACCGGATAGACCACAAGGTCTCACTTTATCTAAAACAGAAAATGGGTATTTATTAAAATGGCAACCTGGAACTCATCATAAGGAAATAGAGAAGTATAATATTTACTTTTCCGATAATGGTATAGATTATAAGAAAATAGCAGCAGTTCCAAAAGATACGCTGTCCTTTCTGGATAGGAACTGCTCTGGAACTTGTTACTACGCTGTAACAGCCCAAGAGTGGAGTGGTTTAGAAAGCGAGTATAGCAATGAAGTAAGCACGAGCTATACAGAAGATTTGAACAACGATGGCATTGTTAATATCTTTGATTTGGTTATTGTTGCAAAGAGATATGGAGCAAAACCAACAAATCCGAATTGGAATAGTAAGTTTGATTTGGAAAAGGATAATAGAATAGATGAGAAAGATTTGTTGAGGGTTGTTGAAAGGTTGAGATTTATAAGGAGAATGAGGAGAAAAAGGCATGGGTAATTTTTAATTTATTAATGTTAGGCGAGAAAAGCAACCTTGCCAAATTTGAGCTGGTTAAAGCTAATTTTTATAAAATAAATCGGGCACATATTTAATTAAGGCAGGGCCGGTAGTCTAGTGGTTATGACGCTGCCCTTACGAGGCAGAGGTCCCCGGTTCGAATCCGGGCCGGCCCATCCTATTATGTTCAGAATGGAAGAAAGGTTGGAATGGGGTAAGCTTGCAACGTTTGTAGAAAATAAATCCATACCAATATACAATTGGTTTTACTACAAGGAGGGATTCTCTAGAGGACTTGTTATGAAATTTCTAGATAGATTTCAACCAAAAATTCTATTGGACCCTTTTTGTGGCTCAGGCACATCTTTGCTTGCATGCAAAGAGAAAGGTATAGATTGCATTGGCTATGACACATCAAAGCTAGCTGTTCTTGTAAGTGAAACCAAGTTAATAGATTGGGATGTTGAAGAGCTCAAAGCTACATTGAGAAAAATTAAAAATATAAAGTTTAAAAGACCACCAACAGGGCATGTCAAAAAGGATATAAGAAAATTTTTTAGCAGATATGCGTTGGAGGATGCTTTATTTCTAAGGGAAATAATAAATGATATCGATTTACCTGTAAGAAAATTTTTTCTGCTTGTGTTGATAAACACCATAACAAAATGCTCGTATATATATAAAGATGGCAGCATGCTTAGAGTCGTAAAAAGACCTTTGCCACCATTCAGAAAATATTTCTTTAGAAGAGCGGAAGCCATGATAAAGGATGTAGTTAAGATGAAGAAGAGGTTCAAGAGATGTAATGCAAGTGTTACGGAAGGGGATGCGAGAAATCTCAGCATAGAGGACAGCAGTGTGGATTTAATAATGACCTCACCTCCATATTTAAACAAAATAGAGTATACGAAAATATACAGGGTGGAGGAGTATTTTGTTTTTGGAGAAAGTAGCAGGAAGGGTGTAAGATCGTATATAGGGTTGGATACAAGCAAGCGCTACAATATCTTTCCTGAGTTAAATCTTCCTGTTATTGCGGATGCATATTTTTATGATATGCAATTATGCGTAAGAGAAATGTACAGGGTGCTGAATCATAACGGAATCGCAGTTATAGTTATAGGTAATGCATGCTTCCCGGACAGGGTTATTGATAGTGATATCTTGCTTGCAAAAATCGCAAAGGATGCGGGTTTTGATATTGATGTTATTTATGTGGTTGCGAAAAGATTCTGTACAAGCAATAGAACAAAAAAGATAGGTATTATGAGAGAAAGCGTATTAATAATGAAAAAACAATAGCTACTTTCTTAATATTCCAAGAATCGCTGACACAAGCGCTAATAATACTCCTATTATAAAACCATCCACCGTAACAATAGATACGGCCAAGAGCATTAAAGAAAAAATACCACCTCGCAGTGCTCTTTCATAATTGGAAAGTAGAAAGGAATTCACTATAAAAAGCACACCTACAGCTAGCCCAAAAATAGGCAGGAATGGTAGCACAGCACTTCTCATTTCCTCTATAAAACCTATGGATAGGTCTTGGATGCTTGGGAAATAAAAACGTGCACGCAGAGTTGTATTTAGAGTTATTAGAACGGCATTAATTAATATTAGTATGCCAGCAAGAAGCGAGAAGTATCTTGCAAACCCCTTGCTTTGGGCTCCTTTACTTTCTTTATTTTTACATATAATGCTGATGGCATCCTCAACATCTTTTGCAGGATAACCTTTTTGGAGAAGATAATTCCTTAAATAATCCAAACTATAGCCATAACTCATTTGAATCTTTATCCAGTTAACGAGCTCTTTATTCACCATATATTAAATAATAAAATTTATTCTAATAAAAAAATCAGGCCTGCTATTTTTGTGACCATTATAAAGTAAAAATAATAGTAAAAAATTATCTATCAAAAAGGCGCGCCGCTTCGTATGCTTTTCTAGCTGTCTCTTCGTCTCCATTCTCTCTTGCAGCATCCCCAAAACCTATTACATGCTCTCTTAGTCTCGATAGATATGCTTTTTCAAAACCATACAGCTCCATATCTATTCGCGATAGTTCATTGCCAGCGAGAGATAGATACGCATCTGCCCTCTTTTCCGGTGTATCAAGGCTTGTTGCATTTGGAAGTACGAAAAACATCCTTATGCTGGTGTCAGAATCTAATGGCAGACGTAACTTGCCATGCCCCTCTTCAATAATACCTTCTTTACATTCAATAGACCTTTCTATTACCAAATGCTTATAAAGCTTCCTGCCTTGTATATAACTCTTGGATGGCTTTTCATGCAAGCTCATAAGCTTACACCTCCTTATCAATCGCTTTATTTACAAAAACCATTTGTAAAAATCTTTACGAATAAATTTATATCTCTATATTTTCCCAGAGCCAGGAGAACTTAAAAACATTTATAAAAACTAACATCAAAATAAAATCTTATGATTAGGAATGTGAAGTTAATCCCTGTATTTAACTCTAAAGGAAACCTTACTGTGATGGCTAAGGTTTATACCACAAAAGAGGTATTTTCAGCTTCTGTTCCCGCAGGGACTTCTACAGGCAAAAACGAAGCTGTAAGTTTAGATGTGGATGTAGCTATAAAGAGATTTAATTCGATAAGAACAAATTTTACGGGCATGGATGAGAATGAATGGAGAGATGTTGATACATTTATTAGACAGATAGATGGTACTGAAAATTTCTCAAATATCGGTGCAAATGTTGCGTTAGCGGTATCTATCGCTGTTGCAAGAGCAAGTGTTGATAATGATCTATGGAGATTGGAAAGAAAGTATGCAAAGACAAGATTCCCATTCCCTGTGGGTAATATTATAGGCGGGGGTGCTCATGGTGGCGGTACAACATGGCAAGAATTCCTTCTAATTCCATACAAAGCAAAAAGTATCATAGAAGCTGTTTATACAAATATAGAGATATGGAAGATTGTTGGAGAAGAACTTAGAAGAGAAAAGCTATTGATTGGGAGAAATATAGAAAATGCTTGGATGTGCAAGCTTGATGAAGAGAAAACGCTAGAATTTTTATCCAAGATTTGTGAGGAGTGGAAGGTAAAGTTGGGTATAGATTTTGCCGCATCAGATTTTTGGGACGGAAAGTCTTATAACTATAAAAAAGGTAAAAAGTTAAGTAAAAAGGAACAAATAGAGTATATCGTTGATGTTGCTAAAAGGTTCGATTTATTTTATCTTGAGGACCCTTTAGAGGAGGAGGATTTTGAAGGCTTTCACATACTTAAAGAAGAGTTAAAAGACAGGTTGGTTATTGGTGATGATCTCTATTGCACAAATGTAAAGAGATTGAGGAAAGGTATAAAAAATAAAAGCACCAATGGTATTATTATAAAACCAAACCAAGTTGGAACATTAAGCCAAGCTGAAGAGGTAGTAAAGATTGCAAAGGAAAATAAAATAACGCCTATCATATCACATCGCTCTGCTGAGACAGAAGATAATTGGATAGCGGACTTGGCAATAGCTTGGCGGATACCATTCATAAAAACGGGCATAATGGGTACTGAAAGATTATCAAAGCTTAATAGATTAATAGAGCTCTGGAACAGCATACCTAACGTTGAAATGGCAAAGGTGTGGTAAATGTTGGTAGAAAAAGAAGCTTATCTAACAGCTGGCATACATATAGGGATGAAAAGCTGTACCAAGTACATGAAAAACTTCGTATACAAGGTAAGAAGCGATGGGTTGGCGGTCTTTAATATACAAAAGGTTGATGAAAGGATATCAATAGCTGCGAATTTTCTTCATAGGTTCAAAAAAATAATGGTGGTATCGCGTAAAGAGAATGGGATAAAGGCTGTAACAAAGTTTGCAGAAATCATTGGTGGTAAGGCTGTAACGGGTAGGTTTTTACCAGGTACACTAACTAACCCCTCTTTTAAAGACTTTTATGAGCCAGATGTAATTATGGTGGTGGATCCACTTATCGACAAACAGGCAGTAGAAGAGGCGAGAAAGAAAAAGCTCCCAATAGTAGCGCTATGCGACACATTCAATGATTGTGTAGATATAGACCTTGTAATACCTGCTAACAACAATGGAAAGAAATCACTTGCCTTAATATTCTGGCTGCTTGCAAGAGAGATTCTAAAAAAGAGAGGGGAAATAAAAAATGATAACGAGTTTAAATATACCTTGAAAGACTTTGGTGGAGAGTGATGGATCTCAAAATGCAAAAAAGGCTTGCCGCAGAAATAATGAAGGTTGGCATAAGCAGGGTTAGAGTAGAGAATAAAAAAGAAGTAGAGGAAGCCATAACGAGAGAAGATGTTAAAAAGCTCATAGAGAAAGGTATCATAAAAAAGGTACAGAAAAAAGGTACCGGAAGAGTTCATGCAAAGGCTCTTTTGAAACAGAAAAAAAGAGGAAGAAGGAGTGGAAAGGGTAGTAGAAAGGGTAAGAAATATTCAAAAATAACCAAAAAAGAGCAATGGATGAAAAGTGTAAGGGCTTTAAGGAAATTGCTCAAGGAGTTAAGGGATAAGGGGAAATTGGAGAAAAAGGACTACAGAATGCTTTATAGAAAAGTAAAAGGTGGTAGTTTTAGAAGCAAAAAGCACCTAATGATGTTTATAAAGGATAATGAATTGTTAAAGGCTGGGAGCAAAGAGAAAAAGGGGTAGTTGAATGGGTAAGGGAAAGACATACATAATACCACACAGAAGGAGGAGGGAAGGTAGGACTGATTATAGGAAAAGATTAAGGCTGCTAAAATCTCATCTTCCAAGGTTTGTTGTAAGAAAATCCCTAAATAATATAATCTGCCAAATTATAGAATTTATGCCCAAAGGAGACAAGGTAATAGTTTCAGCAGACTCTAAAGAACTTAAAAAATTCGGCTGGTTAGGGAATTGTGGTAATATACCAGCAGCATATCTTACAGGCCTCCTATGTGGTTTGAGAGCGAAAAAGAAAGGTATAGAGAGGTCTGTGTTAGATATAGGGATGTACAGGTCGGTAAAAGGATCCAGAATATATGGCGCGTTAAAAGGCGCGTTAGATGCTGGTATAAGTATACCACACTCCCCCGATATATTGCCTAAGGAGGAAAGAATAAAGGGTATGCATATATCCAACTATGCAAAAAAATTAAAGAAAGAAAACATGAGCAAATACAAAAAAATGTTCGCCAACTATATAAAAAAGAATGTTGATGTTGAAAACCTCGATAAAGTGTTTGAAGCGGTAAAGAATAAAATTTCAAAAGCATTTAGCTAAAATAGTTGGTAAAATATTTAAATCAGATTTTGATATTAAAATGCATAGGAAAAATTGAATAAAAAGGGATGTGTTGGGATGAAGGAAGTCAGATATTTGTATATGCTCATGCCGATAGTTTTGATCTTCCTGACAAATTTCTCACTCTCGTACACATTCACAGACCCTGTTTTTAATTTAACATTACAATCTGACAGAAATGCGTATGCTTGTTATCCATCATGCGTTGCGTATATTAATCTTACGAGCAACAACGAAACGCTGAATGGAACATACAACATTACACTTTCAAACACGGTTTCATTTAATCCCGACAAAATAAACTTTTCTGTTTATGAATGGAATGGAAGTGTATGGGTTCAAAGAGGCATAAACAACTTTATATTACTTAATCATGAGCTGATTAATGGAACAACCTACCCATTCAAGGTAATTGTTACGCTTGCTGAGCCTCTATTTGGCAAGTGGAATCTTACACTTACTATGAATATATCTGGAATCCTTTACAATTTCACACTTGACCCTTATATAGATTCTATTAATCTCACATCACCTTCCAATGGCACGGCAACAAATAAACAAAAACCAACATTCAAATTTATTTATTATTCAGCTTATAACTCAACTCTTAACTGTACACTTTTCATTAATGATACGTACAAGCTTGGAACGAAGCTCGCACATAATGGCACAGAAGAGAATATAACCGCTAACCAATCCATGGCTGAGGGTAGCAACAAATGGAAGATAGGGTGCGATGTTGGCAATGGAGGGTATGAATATTCCGAAACAAGAATAATAATAAATGATTATACTAAGCCGATCATAGCTTTACCCTTCTATGTTAACGCAACAATCAAAAAATCAACATCCATGCTGGTGCTAAACATATCGGTAAGCGATACCCTAACAACCCCACAAGCCTGCTTGGTAAGAATAGAAGGACAAGCAAGCAATCAAACCATAAGCTATGCAAGCGGTTGGTGCAACGCAAC
>QMZT01000026.1 GCA_003663325.1 Candidatus Aenigmatarchaeota archaeon
GCTGAAATTAAAAGATGAAAAGATAGGAATAGCCAATATATGTTTGGAGGAAGAGAGCTGCCAAATAATCAGAAGGGAACAAAAAAAGGTAGTCTATGGGCTTGATAGGTTGGGAATACCTCTTATTGAGATAGGCACAAGACCAGAGATAAAGACACCAGAACAGGCAAAAGCTGTTGCAGAGAAGATAGGGATGATCCTACGCTCGACAAAAAATGTTAAAAGAGGTATTGGGACAATAAGACAAGATATAAATGTATCTATAAAAGGCGGGGCAAGGGTAGAAATAAAAGGTGCCCAAGAGTTGGGATTAATACCCAAGATAATAGAAAATGAGGTTGCAAGGCAGCTTAACCTTTTAAAGATAAGAGATGATTTGAGAAGGATTAAATTCAAGCCAGTAAAGTTAAAAATTTTTGATGTGAGCGATATATTTAAAAATTCCCAGTCATTAATAACAAGGGACAAAAGCACATTTGCAATAAAGATAGAGAGGTTTGCAGGCTTTTTGAAGAGAAAGATAACACCTACACGTACGCTGGGGAATGAAATAGCAAATTATGTGAGAGCAAGAACACCATTAAAAGGTATAATACATAGCGATGAAGAATTGGGGAAGTATAAGCTAGATAAGGAATTTGAGAAACTGGCAAGTGCTGTTAAAGCAAAGAAAGGCGACACACTAATAATCGCCGTTGGTGAAAAGAACATCGTGGAAAAGACAATGAAAGTAATAGTAGAGAGGATAAACCAACTGCTTGTTGGTGTGCCAGAAGAGACGAGAAGGGCGTTAGATAATGGAGATACAGAGTACATGAGACCATTGCCTGGAGCAGCAAGGATGTATCCAGAGACTGATGTACCGCCTATAAGGATAGATAAGGAACTTATAAATAAATTGAACAATGAACTGCCAGAGTTGATAGAGGACAAGATAAAGAGATTCATTAAAGAGTACGGGCTTAACCCAGAGCTTTCAAAACAAATTGCTAAATCTAAGTATAGCGATATGTTTGAGTCATTGATAGGCACGGGTGCTGAGGCAAAGGTGATAGCCTCAACATTACTTATAACCTTAAAGGAATTGGAAAAGGAGGGAGTAAAAGTAAAGAATATAAAGAATTGGCACTTGGAAAGTATTTTTAAAGCATTCGCAAGAGGTGAGATACCACGAACTGCTATACCTCAAATACTAAAGGGTTTTGCTAAGAAACCAAAAAGTAGTTTAGAACAGGTTATGCAAGAGGCAAAAATAGAAAAACTTACTATGGAAGATTTAGATGGCATAATAGAAAAGATTGTAAAAGAAAACGCACAGCTTGCAGAAGACAAAAGAGGAAAGAAAATATTAATGGGATTGATAATGCAGAAGGTCAGAGGGAGAATTGATGGGATGGTTGTGATGGAGAGGTTGGAAAAGAAATTGGAGGAGAGAAGAAAATAAGCTATATCTGCCAATAATTTGGAGCCTCTTCCGTTATTATTATATTATGTGGATGCGATTCCTTCAGCCCAGCTGGTGTTATTTTTATGAACCTGCCCTTGTTTTTCATCTCCCGAATATTTTTGCATCCTAAATAACCCATAGCAGATTTAAGGCCGCCGACAAGCTGAAATATCACTTCTGAGACATGTCCCCTGTAAGGCACAACCCCTTCTATACCCTCCGGAACAAGCTTCTTTTTATGTATTTGCGGGTACCTTGAACTGCCTTCATTCATAGCGCTTACTGATCCCATTCCCCTGTACTTTTTATATTTCCTGCCCTCAAGAAATACGATCTTGCCCGGCGATTCATCAGTACCTGCAAAAAGTGAACCTATCATTACGGCATCTGCTCCAGCTACTAAAGCCTTTGCTATATCTCCGGAATACTTTATACCACCATCAGCTATAACATACACCCCGTGGTTCTTTGCAACCTCATAACAATCCATTATTGCTGTTATCTGAGGCACTCCAACCCCTGCAACAACCCTTGTGGTACATATAGAGCCTGGACCTATCCCAACCTTTATACTATCTGCTCCAGCAGATATTAAATCTGATGCCCCATCCTTTGTTGCAACATTACCAGCTATCACATCTATATCATAATTCTTTTTGATATATTTTACACAATCGATCACATTTTTTGAATGTCCATGAGCCGTATCTATAACTATCACATCAACCTCTTCCTTCACTAGCATATCTATTCTGTGTTTGTCTAGCGGGCCTACAGCTGCCCCTACCATGAGCCTGCCTTCATTATCTTTAACGCTATTTGGATACTGCTTATTTTTTTCGATATCCCTTACTGTAATAAGACCTTTAAGGTTTCCATGCTTGTCAACAACAGGAAGCTTTTCTATCTTATGTTTATTCATAATTTCAACAGCCTTCTCCATATCTATATTTTCATCTGTTGTGATAACATTGGTGGTCATTATGTTTTTAACCATCTCGTTTGTATTTTTTACAAACCTTATGTCCCTAAAAGTTAGTATACCAACAAGTTTCTTGCCCTCAACAATAGGGAAGCTTGCTATGCCACTTTCTTCCATAATTTTAAGTGCCTTTTCAACCTTATCAGTGGGAGAAAGGGTCACAGGCTTCCTTATTATCCAGGATTCTGAACGCTTCACCTTCCTTACCTCTGCACATTGCTCCTCCACGCCCATATTTCTATGTATCACACCCAACCCGCCTTCTCTTGCCATACTTATAGCCATGTTTGCTTCTGTAACAGTATCCATGGCTGAACTTAGAATTGGTATATTGAGCTTTATATTCTTGGTTATACTTGTTCTGACATCAACATCTACAGGAAGCACGGAGGTATATCTAGGTATGAGAAGAACATCATCAAACGTTAAGCCAGTCTTTTCAATCTTACCCCCCATAAAAAATTTTGAATTTTTTATTTAAAAATATTGTATTAAGATGAAGAAGGTGAGCAATATTTAAATCTGTTTTGAATGAATAAAAATATGGAGCACGGAGCTATTATTATGGGTCTGATCTTGATTATTACAGGTATATTCCTGTTACTCATTGGCTTATTTTCAAATTCAAAAAATGTTAGAGTTGAATACGGGGTTGGCGGATTTATAGGACCAATACCATTTGGCTTTGCAAACACAAAAACTATGCTATACTTTACGATAGCACTCTCAATCTTTTTCTTTTTACTTTTCCTTCTTTTAAGGCATACTCTTTAGCTCGGTTTTACGAGAGTTTTTAATAACTTTCGTGCATAGTACAGCACAAAAAGCAGAACTAAAATACTAAAGTAAAGATAACCGTAACCGCTAACGAAGATTAATATCGAGATAATACAACCCGCTGTAAAGAAAAATATAATGGATATGAAGTACATAAAGGTTGATAATGGGAGAAACGTATCTATTAGAACTATTATACCGATTGATGCAAATAAAAGCATAAGGATCACCATGAGGTCATTATTTGCTGAGAAAGAGAGCAACAGCCCTGTAGCGGTTAAGCTTCCAGAAAAGAAGCTTTTAACTATGCAACGAAGGTTTGTTAACGGTCCAGGATCATAGCCAAGTCTCATAAATTACTTACCTATTTTATAATTACCTTTGCAAGGTTAAATTTTTATCTATCTTTATACCCAAATGGACCGGGCGGGATTTCCGTTGCATGTTTCTTTCCCGAGGAAAGACCCATTGCGTAGGAAAGATGCAAGAAGGGACGAGGAGGCAAGCTCCTGTGTCCCTTTTTGCTTCGAACCCGCGGCCTCCACCATTCTGTAAAGCCTCCCTGAATATTTTTCTCCCAAGGATTCTTTGAGCAAGTGTGGACTGCGTAAAGAGAGGCTTTTGCCAAGGTGGCGATCTACCGCTGATCTACCGGCCCTTTATTTAAGTTTTTGTACCAAACCTTAATATTGGTTTAACCTTCGAGGATTTGTATATAAATGGTGCTGGTTCTGGAAAAACAATATTATGCCTGCAGATAGCTGCGAATGCTGCATTCAAAACCAAGCTCCATAAAATATTTAGGCATACAATACAAGGAAATACGCATAGACAAAGACAGCTTGCTAACCCTCGACATTGCCCTCTACCCAGTCCATAAAGTAGTCAAAAAGCTTATAGCTAGAGCTAAACATTTGCTAAAAGAGCAAATTCCTTAAGCAAAAATACTTCTGGGGCTAAGCAAGAGAACCCATACCAGCAAAATATCTCATTAACACCAATTAACTTATCCACGCCGTAATTCATTTGCGAGAGGTGGATAGGCGTGGTCATGATGAAACAAGATTTAAGAGTTTTTGGCTATGAGGTTAGTTCTTTAGAATGCAAGAAGGGGTACTGTTAGAGAGAATGGCATAGAGGCTTTGAAGAGCAAATCATAAAAAAGATTATCGCGATGCCAGGTAATCTCCGGAAAAGGTATTGAGGTATACTCTGATTAGGAGGTCTCTGCTCTTGCTGAGGCATAATGATGAAAAAGATAATATTTGTAGTGAGTATGATATTGTTAGCGCAGGTAGTTGGTGCAAGGGCTGAGATAAATCTCATCTCGTAAGCCCAGTAGATGGCATAGTAAAACTTTAATCATATGCCGTCCCTTTGCTCTATTCAAACGTTTCTTCCTTGCTTGGTTAAGGAAGAAATAAGCCTGGGAACAATGGCTTATGAAGAGGCAAAAAGAGCATCGGGCAAGGGATCCTAATTTTATAAATTTTTTGTTTAATTATAAAGTATGTTATGGTTTATTGCAAAGAAGCTTGTTTCGATATTTTTAATAATTGCAGGCATATTCCTTGTGTTTTTCTTTCCGGTAATGGGCGAACACCAGCCAGAACAGTTTACTATAAGTGGTGTTATAATGGGCTTTATATTTCTTGGTATAGGGGCATATCTGCTCTTAACGTAAGTGGGTTTTATGGATATTGAAGGTATGATTGACAGCGTGCTGGATACCTTTGATTTCTCTGAGGCAAAGAGAAGGAGAATAAGGTACAGGGCTTTGGAATGGGCCAGAGAATTTTATAACAAGCTTTTGGGCATTATACAAGGGTATATGCAAGTATATAGAAAATGCTAGTTTCTATGAACAAAGCATGAGTTTTGATGAAGAGACGGAGAGGTACTTATTTCATAGGATGGGTATAAGGGAGGAAATGGAATACAGCAGGATGTATGAAAGAGAGACGAAGGGAAGGCTTTCCCAAGCTGATATAGATTTGATTGTTCATACATACTATGAATGCAATGGAAACATTTATGAAATGCTCAAGCGCTTGCCTTTTTCAAAAAGTACGATCAAAAAGTATTTAAGGATGCATGGACTAAGGGGGAATGGCAGGCCAAGAAGGAGGAAGAGGCTAAGCAAAGAGGAGATAGAAATGATAAAAATGGCAAAGAATGTGTATGGTGGAAATGTTGAGAGGACAGCAAGACATTTACCTTATTCCATAGATACCATCAGGAAGTATTGGAGAAATTATTAATATAAGGAAAGAGAACATTTAAATATGAGCAAAAAAGAAATATTTGCCTTATTACTTATAGTTCTTGCTTTTTCTCTATCCCATCTTATAAATATTGTTGTTTCTGATGCCCCAATTACGCCTCTTGCCCCAGACACAAACTGCCATGAAACCATACCTTCCAACCCAGAGTGCTGGGATTGCGAGTATTGCAAGCCATACTGCCCATGTGTTGCAGGAGAGGGGGATTGTGATAGTGATGACGATTGTATGCCAGGCTTGGAATGTGTGCAAAATGTTGGATCAAAGTATGGAAAAGAAGAATTTATAGATGTATGCGAGGATACGAGCGGGAAATATAAAAAACAAGGAGAACCAGGTTGTACATATAATAACGATTGCATTACAGGTTTTTGCAATCCACAGGGTAGATGTGAATATAGAGCATGTAATACAGAACATTTACCTTTATGGAATTGGGATTTTTGCAGTAGTGATTGCAAATGCTTTGTTGGACAAGGAGATTGCGATAGTGATGATGAATGCCAGCAAGCTGGAGGAGGCAAAGTGGAATGTGTAGAAAACGTAATGAGCTATGTAGGAAAAAACAGGGTATGGGTGGATGTTGATATCCCAGATTATTTGCCTCCAGACGTAAAAAATGAAATGGATATATGCCTTTACAATTATACAAGATGTAATGCAAGCGGTTATTGTGTTAGATATCTTGGCACAACACCACCTACAACAGGAGGCACATGCACAGGAGATGCTGATTGTTGCGAACTTAAGTCAGTAAGAGTAACCCCAGATTGTGGTCCTGATGGCATTTGTCAGGAAGGGGAGAAAATAAAGGTGGAGGCAGATTTGTTATGCCAACTAAATGTATACTGGTTACAGGTAGATGCGTTGCAGGAAGGTATATTCTTTATTGACAAATGCGATTCAGATGTATGTGATATTGAGCATGATGATTGCAAAGATATACAAGGAATCACGATAAAAATTCAAAAAGAATCTGGAGAAAATGGACCCGTGGTTAGGGAATGGACTATATCTGGGCTAAACGATGCTCCGGATTGCTATGGAAAGACTGTCAGGGCATGGGCTGCTGCCTTGTGGAAAAATGTACCAAACCCAAGTGGTAATGGCTATATTATAGGTACAGCAGGGGATGATGTTACAGGCTCCTTTACCTTTGAAACCACATGCGATGAAAAATGTACTAATAATGGTTATGATGGCGGAAAATGTTCAATTTTAGAACCAACCGATAAATGCAACGATAATATGCTAACAATTTATGAAACAACATATTATACAGGCACAACAGATTGTGTATATGGATGCTATTGCTATACGGAAGTTGCATGTGATTCAATTACTCATGAAAATTGCAAGGAAGAGGAATGCGGAGACCAAATATATTATTGTACATACGATGGCTCATCATGGGCATGGCGCACATCACCACCAAGTGAATCTGGAAATTGCGATGATACCTATGATAACGATTGCGATGGCAAAATAGATTGCGCTGATACCGAAGATTGCAATGGTGCACTATGTCACTACTATGGAGAGAGTGGTGTTTGTTGCTTAGGTGAGTGCAAGACAGGATGGGAATGCTGCGATGATTCGGATTGCTCCCCAGGGCAGGTATGTTGCGATGGAACATGCTATACAGGAGATTGCTGCGATGATAGTGATTGCGGTGGTGGAGCGAACTGCTGTAATCATGAATGCC
>QMZT01000027.1 GCA_003663325.1 Candidatus Aenigmatarchaeota archaeon
AAACGGAGCTAGTCCTAAAACGCTTGATATATGGATTAGGGACGATTTAGGGACACTTCAATACATGAAAAAAGTACAACCAGTCCAAACCCTTTCTGATTTACGTCCAGAGGTACATAAGGTGATGTTATCCTGTGCAATCTGTAACAACCAAGTCCCTTCTGATGCAATGTATATCGTGCACTTGTGCAAGGATTGCTATGAAACCTTAATGCAACAAAAAGCAGAGGAGGAGAGATGAGTAAAAGACTTTTAATCGTTGTTATGATTATTTCCTTCGTATTTGGCTTTATTGCAGGTAGGGCAACTTATATAACGCCTAAGGCAAAGGTAAAGGCAATCTTTGAGGCTATAGAAGAGCTTGATAAGCAGATGTCTAATTATGAAAAGAAATGGCAGAGGTAATAATAACAATGCCTGTCAAATATACAATCATACTTGACAAAAGTAAAATCACTTTAACAGAAAACCACCGTGTTGTTTTTTTAGTTGACTTAGAAAAAATTCCTTGGTGTGCTTCAATAGGAAAATTGAAAGACTTTATTTATACGTTTTTAGATAACGCTATACAGGAGTACTTATCGCAACTCTCTAAGAAGGAAGAAAAAGAAGAGGAAAATCAAGATGAAGAAAAAAAGGGGGCCGATTATGGTGATTGGTGTGAAGAAGAAGATGAGGATGAAGAATTACCTTGGTGGGAGGAATAAAAACAATGCCAATTATCAAGCAAACAACATGGAGAGAGACTTTGATTATTGACTTGCTGAAAGAGCTAAGAAATCCTGATTTTGACGGTGTACGTATTGATGACTATTCTTTAAAAGAAAACCGATATCTTTTTTTGTCTTTAACCCTTGAAAAAACAGAGAAAATAGAAGGAGAAGAGGCAGAATGTCTAGTAGATATGGAAAAGGTTATCGAAGGGAAAGATTAGTAAGGAAGCATTTACGAAAGCAAGGTTTTCTTGTATTTCGTTCTGCTGCTTCAAAGGGCCCGTGGGACTTAATTGCAGTAAAAGACCATATTATCTTATTCATTCAGGTAAAATCCCAAAAACCCACAGCTAAAGACAGAGAGATTTTTAAGACCATTACTTTTGACAGGCTTATTGTTCACAAGCAAATATGGGTTTATACTCCTTATAAGGGATTTAAAGTTTATCAGGAGTGAAAAGTATGATAGACCATAGAAAGATTATCGACCATTTAACTTCTGCACTTTATGAGCTAGATAAGCTTGCAGAAGAACCAAGTCCACGCATAGAAAAAGAAGAAATTTTGGGTCTTTCTTTTAGGAAGGGCAGAAAAGTAAAAGATAAGGTAACAGGGAAAAGAGGAGAGGTTTTGTATGGAACAATAAAGAGAATTGCCAAAAAGTAAAGGAGGGTATTTATGCCACAGGAAAAGCTCCTTAAGTTTCGAGTGCCAGAAGTAGAGGATAAAGAGGTTTACCTAGTTCAATTAGAAGATGGAAGAATTGTGGCTAGGACAAAAGAAGAATTAGAGGAACAGGAGGAAAAAGAAGAAGAAAAAGGAGAATAAATCATGGAAATTTTATGTGTTAATATACCAGGAAAATGCTATTGTTGTGGGGAAACAGATGTTAATTTCGTTATATGTCGATTAAAAGACAATAAAATAATTTTACTTTGTCATGATTGTTGTACCACTATTTTAGATATTCTTACTCGTGAAGGTATAAAATCCAAAAAAACAGAAGAGAAGAAGAAGGAATAATGGGAGGGGAGCTTTTAATCTTCCCCGAATGGATGCTAGACCCAAAAAGACAAAAAGACGTTGAAATCTACCTTAGAGAGCTACCAGTGCCACCACGGCGCAAAAAACAGGTTTTAGTTGCCTGGTGTCGTGCCGTCGGTGTGGCTGTGACTAAGGAAAAGATTGAGTCGATATTAAAGCCTTGGGAGAGGTATGCAGAGCCATGGAAGGAGTAGAAGAAATAAAACAAGTAGAATATGGCATTACCGAAAGGGATGAAAGAACAATTGAGTATTGTAATGGGTACTTAACTGCTTTATGTCAGGTATGCCAGGAAGCAGGGATAGATGAGGAAATTATAAGTGATTTGATATATAGAATGCTTAGAAATTTTGTTTACAGTATAAAAAGAAATATACTTCTAGAAGATAAAAATGAATAAAAACTTTTGGAGCTTAATAAAACACTTTAAACCAGAAGAATTTGCATGTCCGTGTTGTGGTAGGATTGACATGGACTTGAAATTTCTTGTCAGGCTTGATTGGGCAAGGTCAATAGCTGAGATACCGTTTAGGATTACATCAGGGTTTAGATGTCCTAAACACAACAAAGAAATAGGGGGACGACCTAATAGCTCACATCTACGTGGACTTGCAGCAGATATAGCATGCAGCAATAGTGAAGAGAGATATAAAATCATCAATGCTCTAATCATGGTAGGCTTCAAAAGAATTGGAATAGCTGACAGTTTCATTCATGTTGATTACGATTTAACAAAGCCACAAGGAGTAATTTGGGTATATTAAAAAACAAAAGGAGGAATAAGCTATGACTTGGAAATTCTTATTAACGGCTTTTTCTGGCATTATTGGGCAAATAGTAAAGGTAATTAGTCCAGAGCTAAGGAAAATGCTTGTGGAGATGGTGATGAATTTGTATCAGAAAGCAAAAGCCACTCCTAATCCATGGGACGATTTCCTAGTTGAACTCTTGGCGCAGGTATTGGGTATTGACCTTGAGAAGGAGTAATTTCTTAGGAGGCTAAACCATGCAAGAAGGAATTGTCACAGTAACAGAAGCCCCACTTGTTGAAAAAGACCAGGTTATAAGCCTTGCAAAGGTAGCAGAACAAAGAGTTGAGGCAATAAAAAAGATTATCACAGCAGCATTGAAGGTAACTAATGAGCAAGATTGGGTTAATCTTGGTGGAAAACCATACCTCATGTGCTCTGGTGCTGAAAAAATAGCAAGGCTCTTTGGAATCTCCTGGACTGATGTGAAAATCACTAAAGAAGAGGCAGAGGATGCAAAGGGGAAATGGTACATGTATATTTGCAGCGCTAAATTTAGAATGGGGCAATCTGAAATTGAGGTAATAGGCACTTGCTCGTCTAGGGCAAGGTTTTTTAGCATTGCCCATGGTAAAGAAAAACCGATAGAAGAGATAGATGAACCATCAATAAGGAAAGCTGCTTTAACTAATTGCATTGTCAATGGAGTCTCTCGCCTGATTGGACTTAGGAATCTCTCATGGGACATGATTAAGCAAGCTGGCATTGATGTAAGGAAGATTCTCCTCATACAGTACAAGAAAAAGGAAGAGGAGAAAGAAACAAAAGAATCACCTAAACAGGGGCAGCTTAATGTTAAATCATAAGATAAGAATTATATTTCTTACAGAAGAAACTCCGCCGTTTTGTAAGTTTAAGACAAAGAGAGGTTATTACTTCTGCGAGATAGAAAATCACTTCCAATGGCTTGAAATTGCTCGTTTTATAGAGGAAGCAATTTACCCATCCAGGAATATTTTGATTTTATTAAACGCTTTAGATGAGTATGCTGTTGTCTTTTTAATAAAGTATGATGAAATTTGGATAAGATTTAAACGTTACAAACATTACTTGGTAACAGACCTTTTGAATATTTGTATTGCATTAGCAGATGTAAAACCTGACGGGGCAGTTTGGGTAAGTAAAAATACTTTAAGGCTTTGGTGGGGTTAAAATGGGATGGATTAGCGATAAAATAAAGGAAACCAAGGCACAAAAAAGGTATGTAAGCCCTATACACGCAAATAGGGCTAGTGAAATAGGTCATCCTTGTCTTAGATATTTAGTGCACTTGCGGCTAGATTGGCTTAAAGCCGAATTGCCAAGCGTTAAGAAACAGACATTGTTTGATGACGCTAAATATCATGAAGAAGCCGTTATAGACACTCTAAAAGAAGCAGGTATAATTGTCTTACAAAGACAGCGACCGTTTTGGAGCGAAAAACTGCAGCTTATAGGGCATATCGATGGCGTGATCCTTTGTAGCGACCATGAGCTACCTCTTGAAATAAAAGCTCTTAATCCGCAAGATTGGCATCAGATAGATAAAGTTGATGATATGATTGAATATCCAAAGGTATGGGTAAGAAAATGGCCTTTTCAGATGCAGGCTTACCTTGGCTTGGCAAATCAAAAAGAAGGTGTTTTTATCTTAAAGAACAAGCTGACGGGAGAATTAAAGGATTTTCCAGTCTCTTTCAAAGAAGAGCTATGGAATAAGATTATCGCTATCTGCACCACCGTTAACAATTACGTAAGTGCAAAATCCTACCCCGAACCAGCAGAAGTAGAGTACGATAAAGTGTGCCGATATTGCCCATTTCTAACACTCTGTGTGCCAGAAGCGCTAAGAGAGAAAGACGTGGAAATTTGGGAAAATAGTGATATTGAGGAATTGCTTAATAAAAGAGAGAAATTATTGCCTTTAAAGAAAGAATTTGACGAAATTGAAAAAGCATTGAAAAAAGCATTAGAGGGCGCGGATAACGTGATTATTGGGAGCTACCTGATCAAAGGTAAGTGGATCGAAAGGAAGGCATACACTGTGCCAGAGGGACGTTACTGGAAAAGGGAGATAATAAAACTCTAGACAAAAAAAAGCCCCGACACCCAAGTGGGCATCGGGGGCTTTAATGGTCTAATTTTATCTTCTCATACTTTCGAATTCTTTACACATAATTTCTGCTTCCTCATATGAGGAAGCTTCATAAATAGCGTAGTTTAGATAGCCCATTTTTAGTGCATAAGAAACGTCCTGTGGGTCATTGAGATCTAGATATTCGACCCTGTGGCAGTCGCTTGTAGGATCAAATACAACATAAATTTTTTCCATGATTAATCACCTCCTTCCTTATTTTCTTCTTTATATAGAATTTCTTGGATTTCTTGAATTCTCTTTAACCACTACCCAGAAATTTTAGAAAAAATCTCCTTTATACTAGAAGGCCCGTTATAGATCTCAACAGTCTTGATTTTGTGCCTTTTCACCCTATCAAGTATCTCCTGCATCATCTTTTGATATTCTTCACTTATACCCTTTACTTTAGGACGAGGTATTTCAATATTTATGTGTTTTTGGGCTTTTTTAATTGCTTTCTTAAATCCTCTGCTAAAAATATACCTTAGCCTGTGAATAAGGGCAAAAAATTTACCTGTTAAGAAGAAGTGAATAGGAGACATGATCCAGCGTCCACGAGAGATTTTGATGCGAAAAACCTTACGTTTAAAACATCCTTCTTTTTCAAGCAATAAAAAGTATTTCCTTAGCGTTCTTGGTGCGATTGAGTTATTCCACATCTTTGAAAGGATCTTGATTATTGCCTTAGGGCGAGCTACAATGTGATTGTTTCCTCCATTTTGACATGTTATCCAGTATAGCGCCCCTGCTATCTGGGCGCTCACCGGTGGCACGCTGATGCCGCCGGTTATATTTTTCATATTTCTTATAACTCTTTCTTCTTTTTTATTAGCACAAAGTTTTTTAGAAACAAAAGAGTTGTTTACCTGCATTTATTTTCCCTCCTTTTTAGTGTAATTTACCAAAAAACGGACAAAAAATTCTTCAAGCCTTTCAATCCTGTTTTTGAGTGCTTTAACGTTTCGGTCTAGAAAATACAGGTACACAAGAACTGCAATACTGATGCCATTATGAGCCAGAATGCTATAAATATTTGTGCCCACGTTAAATATATCCCACCTCATAAACAACCACTCCGTGCTGATTAAAAACCCAAAACTCATCCTTATTCACCTTTGTTGTCACAACAGCAAGCTTGATTGGCCTTGTTTCCTTGAAGTCACGCCGATATAATTCACGATATGCCAGTAACTGTCCAAGTGCACTTAATCCAGCGTCAGGTTTAACCTCAAAGATCCAGATTTCCCCATTCCTTTCTGCTACTGCATCAATCCTTTTCTGAGTGAGCATTTTTGCTAATTGCCTGTATTTTTCAGGAACGTCCTTCCCTGGATCTACCCCTTCCCCTACATGAACGTCATAACGGAAATTTTTGAAATCCTTGCCATATAGAGCAAGCCATCTTTCCCAAATTGGGATTTCATTTGGCAGCATGTGAGGATATTTTGCCATTCTAAAAAACCCCCTAAAAACTCAATTTTGAAGTCCTAAAAAAAACCGTTTTGTAAGTATCGAGTGTGCGGTGAAAAAAATTTTGGCTAAAAACTTAAGGGCGCTCGGCACTTTGCTGGTTCGGATAATGTGTTTTATGTCAAATTTCATCTCCCCTATAAACCAAGCCTTTTTATTCTGAAAGACCTCACCGCAAGCACCAGTTAAAATG
>QMZT01000028.1 GCA_003663325.1 Candidatus Aenigmatarchaeota archaeon
CATTATCAAACCTGTTTATTTCGTTTATTGACTTGCCTTTTCTAATCTCAGCCACCTCTTTATCCCCTAACCTCACCACTTCCCACTCCTTCGGTATTCTGCCAATTTCTGTTTGTTTGTAATCAGTTAAATTACCCATCTTCTCCATCCTATTTATATTATTACATTAAAATGCATCTCTTTCCTCCTCTATTTTTGCTTTCTCAATCTCTTTGTCTAAGATAGATACATATTCATCAACCCATCGTTTTACATTTTCGTTATCCTCTCCCTTTTTGAAATTAAGCAACTGCTGTTTTTTCTTTTGGTAATGAACACTTTCTGGGCCTATCCAGCCTTCTGTTGAAAAATTCGCTATTAGATTTCTGCGTACATCTTCGCGTGCACCATACCTGATAAGCACTTCTCTTAACAAACAGATCTTCCCTCCTTCACGGGAAAGTGTTTTAGGGACAAAACTTGCAAGATACCAGGCACGGTTTTCAATGTCTTCCTCAACCCATTTCCAGATTTCCTCCAGCGGAATAAATTTTAACGCTCCTTCTTTTTCTTCAAAAAACTTACCACCTCGCAGCCATTCTTTTATGTGAAAAGCCCGCGAGTCTATTGGCGGTCCCAGATATTTTGTAACCTTTTTCCATACTTCACGAGGATATAATTTGGTAATTTCGTTTAATACCTCTTGAACTTGAGAGTGAAAACCTTCAAATATAGTGCCTTCTTCTCCAAAATGCTCCAACATTTTCTCAGCGAGTTCCAGGCTATTTTCAGGGTAAAGTAGAACAAATGCTTTTGCTATCTCAGCCCAATAGTAGTCATCCATTTGATCACGTTTACCCGCCTCAGATTTCTGAAATAGTAGCTGATGTGTCAATAATTTGAATGTTAAGTCTTGAGGCAAACTATAGTTGGATTCCTTAAATAGATAGTAAAAATTATACAAACCTAATGCAATAGATATAGCTAAAGTATCTGAGCTGGTGAGTAAGAATTCAATCCATTTTTTAAAGGTAACCTCAGATAATTTTTGAATAACGTCACCAGAACAGAACAACCTGAAATGAGTAATACCAATGATTCTTTCTTTTGCCAAATCAAGGATACGTAAGGCTGCTCGATCAGATATCCCTGAACGCCTTGTTAATTCGGGAATCCAAACGTTTAATTTTTTGTCTTCCACAAGAACATCCAATTGCTCTTCCCATTTCCTCCTGTTTCTCTCAAAAAGAACACGGAAATATCCGCCTAAGAAATATACACTTGCGTTTTTATCTGCTCTTCTCTGCGCTTCAAGAAGTAATGGCAAAAGAGAGAAATTTTTATCTCTTTTCCCCAACTCATACCCAAAGCGATAGCCATTTTGCGCTTCAGTGGTTACCAGCCAATCTAACTCAGATCTTAACAACTCAATGTTTTCAACCGCTTGTCGGGCTAATTCTTCAATTCGTGACTGTGTTTGATCAACTTGATTGCCCCTCTCGTCAAATCTGTCTTCCAAAATATCCATTCCTACGTAGCGCTTCATAAGCGATGAGAAGTCATTGCCAGTAAGTGTATCTTTGAGTTTTTCCCAGCGCTGCCGCACCCGTGAGGGTAATATTTTACCATCATAATGTAGTATTCTCACGATTTCTTTAAGCACTTTTTTCTTGTCTAAATAATTTTTTTCTATTAATCTACTCAATGTATCAATGACCATATCAGCGTGGCTTTCTATTCGTCCTAATCCCCTGGCGCGATTAAGGAAAATTTTGGTTGCCTCTTGCCGCTCACCTTCTGGCAAGTAATCCAGCCGTTCATATAGCATCTGCCAAACCTCCCGATATATATCAAAGAACTCTTCATTTGTTTTAGGTGTCCAAAGTTTAGGTTCTTTTCTCAAGCCTTGATATTCAGCACCGATAATACGGGGAAAATATTCTGTCTCCAATGCCTGATTACAAGCACGTAGAGCAAGCATACGACGTTCCTTACTTCCGGATTCAAAAGCCTCTTTGAGAACAGGAAGGCGTTCGTTAAAAGGTGCTTCTGTAGGGGCAAGTTTTCCATATGCAGGAGAAAAAAGCTGAGCAAAAACACCACTGGCATTATTTGCCCAGGGTTCATTTTCTGCTTCGCCAAGTGCCAAGAGTAATCGCGCGGCATCTGAAAATAAATCTCTCCACATCGCTATTCTTTCAAGCGCCAATACAACTTCCCTCCTTCCTGTTGTAAATTGTAAAAGTTCTTCTTTATCCCAGGTACCCACTGTCTTCTTTAGGCACTCCAATGCTGCTTCAGGCTCCGCCTCTGCCAATGCTAAAAAAAACTTTCCTCCTCCCCTTCTCTTAAAAAAATCATTACAGTGAAAAGGACCATTTTCTCCAAGCAGATCTTTTACGATACGAGAGGCAACTTCAGAGCCCGAAGCATATTTAAACATTTCACAAAACCAGTCACATAGAGAAGCGGGTAAATTTTTAGAAAATTCCTCAAAACGAAATCCTTCACCATAGGTGTCCCACCAATCAATCCATAGTTTGATATGGAGAGCTTTAGGCGTGATGTAGAACGTATATTCGCCCTGGAGAATTTTTCTCGTTCTCAAATTTTTGATAATTTCTTGAAACCTTGCCCAGGTAATTTGCGGGTCTGCCTGCTCAATCATTTTTGCAATGGCTTTTGCCTCGTCAACGAAAGGTCCCCCATAACCAAATCTTTTAAAAAGAGCGATATACCTAAGTACCAATCTTCTCTGGTGCACCCGTTGGCTGTTTGAATCATCACCCCCTACAATATAGCGATCCCATATGTTGACTGTATCCGGAGATTTTAGTAAATCTTCTGGATTATTTTTCAAATTCTGTCCCAAAACATGAGCAACCCTGGGAGAACCACTACAAAATTCTGCCCATCTATCTGCTTGATCCTTCGGAATATCATAACCTTGTATTATTTTACTTATCTGCTCGTCCTCTAATGGAGGAGCCTCAAGATAATTTATATTACCTGAAGTTTGGTCATACTCATTATAAATTGAAATTAGTTTAATCCATGGACCACGATATTTTAGTTTGTTCCAAATATATGAACTGCATTCTGAATCACATTCATCAATCACCAAAATAACACTAAATTGATTATCTTCTTTTAGAATCTCGTCCATTAAATAACTATCTTTAAATTTACTGGGAGAGTCACAATAGATAACAAGCGGCTGTAAATCCTCTTCACGTGTTGCTTCCAAAACAAGTCTTGTTTTGCCGATTCCAGGTTCTCCAAAAACACGTATATGAATCGCTTCATCATTTTTACGGAGTGCATTTTGCAAATTTGCTATAAATTCTTCCTGGGGCTTTCCTGCTTTTAACTCTTTTTGCATTTCAGCATCTTGAGACCAGCTTTTGTGTGTTTGGAATTTTGTTCTTTCTCGTTGATTAATCTTTAGAGCCAAAGATGGATATTGATTGAGAAATCCTATGAGATTATTTTGACTCCAGACCTCTACCTTTGGATTTTGATATCCACATAGTCTCAGATAATAAGTAAGAGCTTCCACTGCTTGTCTATGTTGCTCAGGAGTAAGATCTTGTTTAAAGCAAACTAAAATGTATGTTCCATCTTTATCAAGGCAATCCCTGATACTACTCTTTAAATATTCTCTTCTCGGAGATTCTTTACCAAATAATTCTTTTTTAATCTCTGCCCCCTGCCATGGCTTAAAGGAAGCGCCTGTCTTTATTTGGTAACCTGTATAACCGAATTTAATTAAGTCACTTTTTGCAGAAGAAAGGTTTTCTTCAACCGAGGCATCAATTCCACCATCTGGCACGTTTATCCAGCTTGATATATGGATTTTGCTTATTCCTACACCTATTCTTCTCGCTTCAGCCCAGAGCAATTCACGGAAAAAATCTACTGCTTTTTGAGGACTAAGCCTTTCCAGGTTTTCATTTTTAACACTAAAGATAGTTTCCATCTCGGTTTACTCTTTTTTTTATTTTTTTCTCCTTGCCCTCTTTATTATCCTCCCATTTTCATCCATAACTCCTATCCCTGTTCCTTTAGTGGCGTTTAAAGCGTTTTGAATATTGTTATCATTCACCGCAATATATCTTGCTTTTGATGACCTTTGCACCTGTTCTATCCCCTGATATATACCGTTTTTTGTAACTTCAACCTCTATGACCCTATCTTTTGTCACTATATCTATACCTTTATCCTTTTTGTATTTAGTTCCAAACTTCTTTGCCAATCTTTCTGCAATCTGGTCATGTTTACTTTTAGCCATGATTTTCCTCCTAATTTTTTATTCCTCGTTCTTGATATGGAATCCGATCCTTCGGCGTGGCTTCTCAGGGGGTGCCATGAGTTGTCTGATTGCATCAAAGATTGCTTTTATTTCCTCATCATGTCTTTCTATCTTCCTTTCCAATTCTGCCAACTTGTGGGCGAGCTCTTTATGGGTTGAAAGCATTTCTCTGAGCCTTACAAATGCCCGCATAATAGCAATATTTACCTGAATTGCTCTTTCACTCTTGAGAACACTTGAAAGCATGGCAACACCTTGTTCCGTGAAAACATATGGAAGATACTTTCGATGTTTCCCCCGCCCTGGTTTTAAGATCACAATTTGTGATCTTAAAGAATCGTACTCTTCTTTGGTAAGTTGAAACATAAAATCTTCTGGAAATCTGCTAATATTACGCTTTACACTCTGTAAAAGCACTCTAGTCTCAACACCATAAAGTTGTGCCAGGTCACTGTCCAGCATAACCTTATGGCCACGGATCAAATAGATCTTCCTTTCAATTAGTTCCACAGGAATAATTGCTTGTGATTCTCTTGCTTTGTCATTAATCATCTTATCTTTGGTCATAAATAAGGTCCTTGAGATACTTTTCTATCTTACCTTCAAGCCGCTCCAGCTCTTCATTAACTTTAAGCATCTCTTTCCACTCCTTTGCTATGTCTATTTCTTCAACTTCTTCTTCAGGGAATACGTAAAGTGTGACATTCAGGTTATAGTCGTTTCCTTTTATCTTATCTATCTCCACAACCCGTGA